>MGMW01000049.1 GCA_001795035.1 Chloroflexi bacterium RBG_13_53_26 | reverse complement strand
AGGGAATACTTGAAGTCAGCCGAGGTGACCTCACGGCCATCGTGGAACTTAACTCCTGAACGAAGGTGAAAGGTGTACACGGTGCCCTCGTCGGTTGTCTCTATGGTCCAGCTCTCAGCTATGTCCGGCACTACGTCCATGTTCTGGTCCAGGGTGACCAGCCCGCTGAATATCTGCACGATGTAGGTATGCGATCCTGAGTCCTGAGAGATGGCGGGATCGAGGGTCAGGGGAGAAGTGCCAAAGATGGTCAGGGTGTCCTCGCTGGGAATGGTGGATGACTGGGACTCAAGGGATGGAAGGATGCAGCCACTGCCGAGGCAAAGCACGGCAAGCAGCAGTGCCAGAAGCATTGATCGACGAGCCGAATTACGCATTTGCTATCTCTCTAAACAGGGTGCAAGGTGATGTAGTCCCGCCACAGGGTGTTCAGTTGAATGATATCGAGCCCGTATACCTGATCCAGGGCCTCAACATAGCCGCTGCCTTGCTTGAAGGCATTGAGCAGCCCAAGCATCTTGTCCTGGCCACCGTGTTCGTTGATGAGGTATTCCACCAGGCTGTAGCTCTGAGCGTAGGCAATATAGGCTGAACTGGCATCGGCAGGAAAGGGGCTGCAGAGACTCTTGACGGTAAAGAGCTCGTTCTGATCAATGGCATTGCGCAAGACGTACTTCATATCGGAGCTCAGGTCTCCCTCAGCATACATTGCCAACCCTTCGTCCAGCCAGGTGGGCAGGTCCACGCCATAGCCACTGAAAGTGGCCTGGTGGACAGCCAGATGGGCCAACTCATGGGCTATGGTCTCCTTCCCCCACTCCAGATTGCCCGGCGAGATACCGATGGCTATGGTGTGGTACTCGGTATAAGCCACCCCGCCGGTCCATTCCTGTGGATAGACCATGGCATTTTGGAGATCCTCCGTGCTGGCATAGATGTAGATGTCCGCTGTCCCCTCCAGTCGAGCGCCGGTATCGTCTGCCAGCCTGTCCAGTGCTTCTTCAGCGGCAATCATCAACTGCTCTGCGAAGGAGTCACTGCCTTGATACCAAAGCAGATTCAGGTTACTCCCGGACAGGCTTTGCCAGGAGTGGCGCTCATCATCGAAGCTGATGGTGGCCACGGGGGTCTGTGCTGCGTGGCCATCGGCATCTTCGAAAGACCACCAATAGCTCAGATCTGTGCCGGGAGGCAGACCGCCTGTCTCCCTCATATCCCACGTCCAACTGGTGGTCACCCGCCTGGCTGGCTGAAACAGAGGGAAGGTGACGCTGGTAACTGGAAAGACGTTCAGTTTCTGCACCTGATACTCCAGGGTTATTCTGGAGATATCGGCGGCAGCCGCCACTTCGATCTCGAAACCGATGGTGTCAGGAAACTCGACCTCCGGCTCGCTGAGGATGACGTTGAATCCGTCGATCTCAATGGCCTCTTCTGGAGAGGCCTTTTGTTGACAGGCTGTCAGGACGAAGGAAGCAAGAAGAAGAGGAGGATGAGGACGGATAGCTTCCAGTTCTTCATGAGCACCGTATCTTTTCCCTGATGAGGTTCAGAACATGGGTCTCGATGTTGTCCTTTATATCAAACCACCGGATGCGGGGATCAGTCAAGCGAAACCAGGCATATTGATGGCGGGCGAAACGATGTGTTTCGAACTTGATCTGCCGGATGGCGGTCGATAGATCCAATTCACCCCGAATGAACTGACCTATCTGTCTGTAACCGACACTGGACATGGATGGAAGGCCGGATGCATAACCCTTATCTACCAGACCTTTCACCTCTGCTACCAGACCTCGCTGTATCATATCATCAACCCGGCGATCGATCATCTGGTATAGTCGCTGTCTCTCGGTGGTTAACCCTACGATGAGGGTGTCAAACCCCGGCTGGGTTTTGCCTTGAAGCTGGGAGGGGGGTCTGTGGGTGGCCTCGTAGATCTCCAGGGCTCTGATGATCCGGCGCAGGTTCTGCGGGTCCATTCTGCCGGCAGACACCGGATCAATGCTCTCCAGCCGACGGTAGAGTGCGTCAACGCCTTCTACAAATGCTGTTTTCTCCATCTGGCGCCTGAACTCAGGGTTGGGGGGGACTTCAGGGATGTTCCAGCCCTCTAGAATCGCCCACGCATAAAGACCGCTTCCGCCGACCAGTATGGGCAGCTTGCCGCGTTGGATGATGTCTTCAACGCAACTGTATGCCAGCGATCGGTATAGAGCAAGGCTGAAATCCTCATCCGGATCGACGATGTCGACAAGATGATGCGGCACGGAAGCCCGCTCCTCAGGGTTGGGCTTGGCCGTGCCGATATCCATGTAGCGATAGATCTGACGGCTATCGGCATTGACGATCTCGGCATCGAGAGTGCGTGCCAGAAGAAGGCCCAGCTTGCTCTTGCCTATACCAGTGGGCCCTACGATGGCGGCAACAAGTTTCATGCCTGCTTGGCGTCAGCCGTTTGTTGTACGATACTGATGAAGTCGGGGGCTTTCAGACTGGCTCCTCCGACAAGGGCGCCATCGATCTCGGGCTGAGAGATGAACTCGGCAATATTGGCGCCGGTGACGCTGCCACCATACTGAATGCGGATGGCTTGAGCTGCCGGCTCACCGTACAGGTCGGATAGAGTATGGCGGATGAGGCCGATGGTGTGGTTAGCCTGCTGGCCGGTGGCTGCCTTGCCGGTGCCGATGGCCCAGATCGGCTCGTAGGCAGTGACAAGATCACGGGTGAAGTCTACACCAGCCAGGGCTCCTTTGATCTGCCTGGTGACGATCTCCTCTGTCTTGCCCGCCTCGTTTTCCGACAGGCTCTCGCCAACGCATAGAATGGGCTTGAGACCAGCCTTGAGGGCTGCCTTAACCTTGCGGTTGACTATTTCGTCAGTTTCGCCGAAGTACTGTCTCCTCTCGGAGTGGCCCAGGATGACATATTCGCACAAACCAGCCAGCATCGGCGGGGAGATCTCGCCGGTGTAAGCCCCCTTCTGTTCGAAATGGAGGTTCTGGGCACCCAGCTTAATAGAGGAGTCAAGCAAGAGCGCCCTGACTGCACTGAGGGAGATGAAGGGAGGGCAAAGGACTTTCTCGACACCTGCTATCCTGTCCAGCTTATCCAGCATGTCTCGCACCAGTGTGACGGCCTCGTCAATGGTGGTATTCATTTTCCAGTTGCCAGCGATTATCGGTAGACGCATATGTTGTCTCCTTAAGCTCCAAATTTGGTCAGTCTACGGGCATGGGCCAGTGCCAGTGGCATAAGCTCCAGGGCAGGGAACGTTCCCAAAGAGCCTCGGGTGCAGGCCCGCTCGGAGAATCCGGTGACTTCATCGGGTCGGCAGAATTGCGAATACAGGAGGAAGGGCACAGGATGCCAGCTATGGGCCTTCAATACGGCAGGTGTGGAATGGTCGCCGGTAACGATGATGACATCGGGATGAAGTTCGAGCAATCGGGACAGAGCTGCATCGACTTCTTCGATGACGCGGACTTTTCTCCAGAAGTCGCCGTCTTCGCCGGCACTGTCAGTTTGCTTGATGTGGAGGAATATGAAATCGTGCTGGCCATAGTATTTGGCGAGAGCCGCAAACTCGTCTTCTATGGAGTGGCCGCCATCCACAACCTTCATGCCGAGCAACTTGGCCAACCCCCGATACATGGGGTAGGTGGCAATGGCCGCCGGGTTCAACTTATAGAGTTCGCTCAACGATGGGAAATGGGGGAGCTCTGAAAAGCCGCGCAGCAGAACCATATTGGCCGGGTAGGAACTTGCCAGGATGGCTTTGGCTCTGGCAACCCATTCGTTGGCCAGAGCAGCGGTCTTGATGGCTCCGGTTGACAGGGGAGTGACTTCCTTGGCTGGCAGTCCGAGTTGCTGCGGGTCCGAGTCGCTGAGATCAGGATTCAGGTGATCTCCACGGAGGACCAACAGGAAACGGTGTTCTTCAACAGGGGCCACCAGCGCTTGTATCCCGGGCATGGCGATGTCACTCAGTTGTTGACATAATCTAGTGCATTCCTCGGTGGAGATGCGACCGGCTCGACGATCCACAATGAGGTGGTGATCATCTATAGTGCAGAAGTTTCCCCTTGCTGCTACATCTCCTGGCTGAAGAGGAAAGTCTACCCCCAATGCTTCCAGGATGCCTCTGCCGATGGTGAATGTGAGGGGATCATAGCCAAAAAGAGCCAGGTGCCCTGGTCCGCTGCCGGGTGTCAGCCCGGGTCCGATGGGTTCGGCAAGTCCACAGATGCCCTCCCTTGCCAGGTAGTCGAGGTTGGCTGTACGAGCGGTTTCGAGTTCGGTCTGTTGGGTCTCAGGATGAGGCAATCCGCCCAGACCATCCATGACCACGAGAGCTATCTTGGCCTCCGAGGGGACGGAAAGCTGGCTGAGCAGAGATAGAGTATTCATCCTCATTTATCCATCAGGGCGGCTATTGCCGGCAGAGTTTTGCCCTCGAGAAACGTTAGAGATGCACCTCCGCCCGTGGAAACGTGGGTCATCTTATCTACCAGGCCCATCTCCTGTATTGACTCAGCGGTAGAGCCACCTCCGATAATGGTGGTGGCATTGAGGCTGGCGAGGACCGAAGCAATAGCTTGCGTGCCCTGTCGAAACTGGGCGAATTCAAACACGCCTATGGGACCGTTCCAGATGATGGTCTTGGACTTGCGCAGCTCAGTCTCAAACATGTCGATCGTCTTCGGTCCGATATCCATGACGTACCAACCGGCGGGCACGCTGGCTATAGCAACGACTTTGGAGTTTGCCTGGGCGTCGAACCTATCGGCCACCACGACGTCTTGAGGCAGAAGCAGACGGACGCCTCTTGCTGCGGCCTTGTCCATCAGTTGTTGAGCAGTGCCAACTTTTTCATTCTCCACCAGAGATTGCCCCATATCGTATTTCAGAGCCTTCAGGAACGTAGCCGCCATGCCCCCGGCAATGAGAAGGGAATCAACTTTATCCAGAATGTTCTCCAGCACGTCGATCTTGTCGCTTATCTTGGCTCCACCTGCGATTGCGGTGAACGGCCTGTCTGGATTGTCCAAGGCTTTTCCCATGACCTCCAGTTCCTTCTCGATGAGGAACCCGGCGACCGAAGGGAGGTAGTGGGTCACACCCTCCGTGGAGGCATGTGCTCTATGTGCAGTACCGAAGGCATCGTTGACGAAGACATCTGCCAATCGGGCCAGGGCTTGAGCAAAAACGGGATCGTTTTTCTCTTCCGCGGCATGAAAACGCAGATTCTCCAGAAGCAGGACCTCCCCTTCCCTCAAGTTGGTGGCAAGCTGCTCAACTGCTGTGCCGATGCAGTCATCGGCCATTTTCACTTCCTGACCGAGAAGCTGGGAAAGCCTGTGGGCCATCGGTGCCAGACTTGATTCTTTTTCTCTGGCTTTGGGACGACCGAGATGGGAACAGAGGATAACCCTGGCTTTGTTATCCAGCAGGTACTTGATAGTAGGCAATGACTCACGAATACGGCTATCATCGGCGATGGCTCCGGTATTAGGTTCCAGGGGGACATTGAAATCCACCCTGACCAATACCCTCTTGCCGTGGACGTCAATATCTCTGATGGTCTTCTTGGTCAATAGTTGCCTCCTCAGGCTTTCGGAGACAGACCCTGTTCCAGCCTTTCCTTTATCTGCCGTGCTTCCAGAACTGCTTCAGGTGCAGCCTCGTAGATCCCCGTACCCTGACGATCGGCCTGGACAATTGCGGCATTGTAGTTGATGAATCCTATGATCTCAAACCCGGGCATGTTCTCAGTGATGAACAGGCGATCGGCGGCGTTCTGTGTCTTGCAGCCGACGACATAGCACTTATCAATGCCCAGGTCTTTGGCCAGCTTCTGGATTGACTCTGCTGTTTGCAGACTCCTTCTCCCTGGCTCGACGACTATGATGAAAGCATCCACACCTGCCGCGGTACCTCTGGCCAGGTGTTCCAGTCCGGCCTCCATATCCATGATAATGACCTCGGACCTCTCCAGCAGCAGGTGGGACATCAGACTGCGGAGGAGGGCACTCTCGGGGCAGATGCATCCGGCGCCACCTCCTTTTACTGTACCCAGAACCATCAGTCTGATGTTGCCCTTGTGGGCTGAAAAACGATCCGGTATGTCATCAACCCTGGGATTGAGTTTGAGGTAGGCTCCGAAACTGCCTGCTTTTGCTCCCGTGCGTTCCTCGATGAGGTCTTTGAGTTGTGATATAGGGGTGATTCGACGGGCTTGCTCCGGAGGAATACCCAGGGCTCCAGCCAGATTAGCGTCAGGGTCGGCATCAATAGCTATGACTCGCTTACCCTCGGCTGAATAGACCATGGCCAGCAGGCTGGCCAGTGTGGTCTTGCCTACCCCTCCTTTGCCGGCGATTGCAAGTCTCATATCACCTACCCGAGATGACTTTCTGGCCGAAGAGGATGCTGGGTTTCATTATAGGATATTGTTTGTGAAAAAGCGATTGGGGTTATCGACCAAGCGTATGGAGGGAAAGAACATGGGCAGTGACGCCTATGGCAACCAAAGCCAGGAGGGCCCTTGCCCAAAGAACGTCGATGGCAAAAGCGGCTGAACATCCTATGGTTATCCACAGCAGCGAGATCGACAGCACCTTCACCGTTGCC
>MGMW01000048.1 GCA_001795035.1 Chloroflexi bacterium RBG_13_53_26 | reverse complement strand
CTGGACTGCCGACACTGTAACCAGTCCCAACGGCAGAAGTGTAAAGAAGGTTGGCTATATTCCGACTGTCCGAAGGCCGTCAGGGTTGAAAGCCTGAACAAGCCTGTCATAGACAGTGAAGGTAATACCACAGAATTGGGGGAGCTGATAGCCGATGACAGGGCGATTGACCTTGACGCTTGGGTTAGCGATAGCACATGGGAAATAGGCTATCCGAAACGCCTTATTACGATAGCCTATAAGCTCAATGCGGGAGAAGTCCTTACTAACCGAGAGCGTCAATATCTATGGTATTGGCGAAAAAGAGAGCGAAAATCTTTTGATTTATCCTAACGTTTTAAGCCCTTTTCGGACACTTATATAGTGGCAGCACTGTTAAGGCTAGCGAGACGCAGCTTAACGGATAGCTGACTATCAGGTGAAGCTGGCAGATTTGCCCACTAGCCAGATAGCCAAAAGGGGGTGTTCAAATAGAACAACTTAATATCGTGGGCAAGCGTTCGGGTTCGGGATTCGTGGCGCATAAGGCTATGCTGGTAAACACCCTGTCGAGAGCATTGGCGGAAAGGCTGATGCTACTTGATTTTACTGTGGGG
Source organism: Chloroflexi bacterium RBG_13_53_26 (assembly GCA_001795035.1). GTDB lineage: Bacteria > Chloroflexota > Dehalococcoidia > UBA2247 > RBG-13-53-26 > RBG-13-53-26. The sequence goes on along the minus strand of MGMW01000048.1, from coordinate 12,755 downwards.
CGGAAAGGCTTTCTCGGATACCTGAAGTCTCTTGCAGGCTCAAATATCGTAAAGGTAGTGCCTGCATCTGTTGACGCTAGCGGGACGCAGGTCAACGGACACAAGGGACTGAAGGTCGTTTGCGGAGCCAATACCAGCTATCTTGACGACTTGGCATGGGTAGGTGAAAAAACGCCGATGACCCTTGCCGATGTCAGGATAAGCCCTAACAACACCGTCAAGCCCAACATCGGGAATGTGGAGCTTGCCGAGGCACTTAGCAGAACGCTACCCTTCACCACTAAAGAGGACAACAGACCAGTTCTCCAGTGTGTCCTGTTCAAAGCTGGTGAGGGCAAGCTAAAGCTGGTGAGTGCTGATGGTTTCAGGCTGGCAGTCCAGAGCATAGACTTTGACGGTGAGGGGCAAGTCCTGATAAACCGTGACGAACTGGCGGGGGTAGCCAATGCCCTGCGTAAGGCAAGGCGGGTAAACTTGAGCTTTGAGGCAAGCGGGGAGAGCCTTGACGGTATGAGCCTTATCATTGACACCGAGGCAATCCGCTATAAGTGGCGGGGTGCTGACGGCACGTTTCCAGATTATGAGAAGCTCATACCCACCGAGGCGAACACCGTAGCGCACTTTGACACCGTAGAGGCAGTCAAGGCGATTAGTTCACTCAAAGCCCTTGCCGACAGCAAGTCCTACCCGATAGACCTCGCTCTTGATAACGGCTGTATGGTAATGTCCAGTCCCGATGATAAGGGGCAGGTCACCATACCAGCCAGCATTGAGGGCGGGGCAATCAAGGTAAGGATTGAGGGCGGTTACCTCACGGAAGCTTTAAGAGCCTGCGGGGGTATGGTGGACTTCAAGCTCGCCGACTCCAAATCGCCGACACTCTTTGCCGTTGACGGTTACCAGCTTGTGGTGATGCCCATGCTGACAGCCGAAGCGAAGGCGGGGAGTAAGACGGAAGTGGAAGCGAAGCCAGAGGACACCGAGCCAGAGCCAGAAGCGGAAGCCGAAAAAGCCCAAGCGGTAGCCGAAGCGGAAGCGGTTGTCAAAGCCGAGAAGCCGAAGCGCAGCCGAAAGAGGGAAAAAGTAGCCGTAGCCTAGAACGCTTGACCGAACAAAAATCACGCACAGGAAGGCGGGGATGACCCGCCTTTTTGTGCGTTTTTTTGTGCCCTGGGAAAGGGGGTAGTCATGTCATGGCTGTATGACCGTAGAGAGCAACTTGACGGACTAAGACCCTTTGTGGAGATTGCCCACCGTCTTACATACCCAGTCCCACACCATGACAGGGATGATGTAGAGCAGGAGATAGTCATTACCCTCAAACGGGTAACTGACAGGCGTGGTGAGACAGCCGAAAACTACCTGTGGGGCGCAGCCCGTAACGTGGTAAGACATTACTGGCGTAAACAATACCGCCAGGCGAGAAGGTTTCGGCATCTTGTCGAGACCAACAGGGGGGAGATGGTCGCCGAGACTTGGAGATTTGTCTCCGAGGACGGGGATAACGCCGCCCGCCTTGACGCCATAGCCACGCTTGCCACACTGCCTCAAAGACTGGTGGAGATAGGGCATAAGAGGCTGAATGGGGAAAGACTGAGCGAGGCGGATGAGTTGTACTGGATGAGACACAAGGCAAAGCTGGACTGTCGGAAACGTGGTGACCAACTCTCCGAGTGGGAGAAAAGGCGAGTAGCGCAACTCCACAATCAGGGTATGTCCGTGAGCAAAATCGCCAAGGCGATGGGTAGGGGCAGAAAAACCATTGACCTTTGCCTTGTGAAAGCAAGGTTAAGGGAAGCACCACCATACTTGGCTTCAAAAAGATAAGAGCACCGAAAAGGGGTAGAGAATATTCTCTACCCCTTTTATTTTGCCAGGAATAGTGCATCTGCTTGACTTGGACGTGTCGGATAGTATATCGTCAGAGCAAAACTACGAGAGGAGGCTAGAACATGCAGGCATATTGCGTTAAATGTAAGGCCAAGAAGGAAATGAAGAATGCAAAAAGCATCACCATGAAAAATGGCAAGCCGGCCACCCAGGGTGTATGCCCGACTTGTGGCACCAAGATGTTCAGAATCGGCAAGAGCTAACTCTATCCAATATAACCAACTGAATTCAAAGGGGCTGGATTATCCGGTATAGGGAAGGTCCAGCCTCCTGTTTTCTCCAAAGGCAACGAAAGCGAATATTCAATTGAGCACGTAGGAAGCTTTCGATACCCGGCTCTCAAAATAAGCTCTTACAAAAGCTTCTTGAATTCCTCACTACTTAGACCTGCATCATTTACGATTCCGGCCATCGTGTAAGCATTAATCGGGTTTGCTCTTGGTATAGTAATAATCCTTTTCCCATTGGTCATTGTGATGTGTTTGCCCTGCCTCGTGATCCAGAAACCGGATTTCCCGAAAGCCTTTACGGCACGTTGGTGATTTATCCCTGGCAGACTGGCCATAAATTCTACCCGACTTCTACATAACGGGATTCTTTGTCTTTACTTAACTCTTCAACGGTTTCCAGATATGCTTGTATAGCATCCTTAATATTTTCCATGGCTTCTTTCTCGGTTGTGCCCTGTGACCAACAACCTGGAAGACCAGGGACCCAAATAGCATACCCTTCGCTGGTTTCCTTTATATTAACTTTGTATTTCATATGCATCTCCCGGGCTTTTTGCTTTTTCTATATTATTATTATAATCCCCAAGAGCTCACAATTCTAGTGGTTCACCCCCACATGCGTGGGGAATACCAGGTATGCTCGCAGTTTCGGATAGGTTATTACGGTTCACCCCCACATGCGTGGGGAATACTAAACTGTCAACCCTTTCGGGTGGCTGGCTTGCGGTTCACCCCCACATGCGTGGGGAATACTAAATCTCCCCTCTCAACTAATATGGTTGAACCGGTTCACCCCCACATGCGTGGGGAATACAATGGCGTCAGCGGTGGCCTCGATTACCCCGGCGGTTCACCCCCACATGCGTGGGGAATACGTTTTCTGTACCGGCTGGTCCCGGTCTACCGGCGGTTCACCCCCACATGCGTGGGGAATACGCGATGGGGAGATATAGTTTAGGTACGTATCCCGGTTCACCCCCACATGCGTGGGGAATACATTTCATGCCCCATAATTACACGAGGTTCAGGCGGTTCACCCCCACATGCGTGGGGAATACCTATGAAAATCAAACTAAGAAAAACCTATAGGCGGTTCACCCCCACATGCGTGGGGAATACAAGATACACCATCGGCTGTCTTAACAATGTATCGGTTCACCCCCACATGCGTGGGGAATACTTTTTCCTTTTAGACATAACCTCAAGTGCCGCCGGTTCACCCCCACATGCGTGGGGAATACGGGAAAGGAACCCCGGCACCAAGCGCCACCACCGGTTCACCCCCACATGCGTGGGGAATACGATGGATGAGAAAACCAAACCCATGAACGGTCACGGTTCACCCCCACATGCGTGGGGAATACGGTGCAGGAGTTTTCCGTGACAGCGGAGGCGGCGGTTCACCCCCACATGCGTGGGGAATACGCCGTCAGGGACCTGGTCGACCGCACGAAGTCGCGGTTCACCCCCACATGCGTGGGGAATACAGGACCGCTCGACTTTAGTGATGAACCATTACCGGTTCACCCCCACATGCGTGGGGAATACTCTATCACCGGGGCGGCGCCGATAAGTACGCGCGGTTCACCCCCACATGCGTGGGGAATACGAAAACCCTGTTTTCGACTATATCGCCGATTAGTCGGTTCACCCCCACATGCGTGGGGAATACGGGGTGTTCTTTTTAACTGGCATCTCGCCCTCCGGTTCACCCCCACATGCGTGGGGAATACTCCCCGGGGTCATGTAGTCAACGAGGATCAGCGGTTCACCCCCACATGCGTGGGGAATACTTGAGAGAATTAAGGAATACTCGGACGTACTGCGGTTCACCCCCACATGCGTGGGGAATACTGAGGGGGTGGTATCTCTTAACAGAATTCAGGCGGTTCACCCCCACATGCGTGGGGAATACCCTAGATCTCCAAAGCTACCGCCAAAATGGTCTGAGCGTGGCTATGGCTTTATAGTGTCAGAAGTTTTGTCATCTTGGGAGCGGCCACCGCGTTCTATTTGTATCAGGGCAAGGCCTTCAAAGTCAACGAATGTACGCTCCCTCTCCCCGTACTGGCGGGAGGAGAATCCCTGGGGATTCTGGTCCGTCCATATCTGCATGACAGCGCCGCTCTCTTTAGTCTTTTTAATAGCCCGGCTCCAGAGTTCATCCCTCACCCTGGCGCTCGGGTTCCCAAGAAAAACTCCCGTCTTGGGTTCCAACAGCCAGCGTGACAATGCGCCCCTCAAGCTCGTCGGGACTTTCTCCAGTATCATCAGTAACACCCAGCACCTCCGCAATATCTGGCAGTAACCTTTCCATTAGCTTGTACTCATGAAATGCTTTCCGGCACTCCATCCTCACTTGTCTCTCAAGGTCAGGAGGACTTGCCGCCGTTACCCTGAACGCTACCGGTATTGTAAGTTCAGTCTTATAAAGGTCAGCAACATCATAAACAAAACTAAGCATTTTCCCCGTATGTATAAACCCCAGGGCGGAAGAATAACCGGCGGAGAGAATACCGGCATGGCAGATACCATATAGACAGGCATTGGCAGCGGAGAGCGCCCGGTTTATAGGGTCGCCTTTGTTCCAGTCGTTCTGGTCGTAACGCCTGCCTTTCCATTCCACACCGTATTTTTGTGAGACTTCAGCATAGGTACGGCGCACACGGATGCCTTCCATTCCCCTTATGCTCTCCAGGCTGACAACAGGGGGAATGACCTCGTTGAAGCGGAACCGGTACATCCTCCAGGCCACCTCAAGGCGTTTTTCCTCCTCGCTAACCAGCTTTGCCTGCCGGATAAGGCGGCGGGCGCTAAATGTTCCGCCGATACTGGCCGCGTAAAGCCTCACTCCATCCTGTCCGGTCCAGGCGACAAGGCAATTGTTCTGGCTAAGCGATTTGATAGCGGCATGGGTAACCGTAGAGCCCGGCCCCAGCATCATAACACTGAGCTGATCGATTGGCACGGGTACGACACCTTCTCCCTGGTGAAAGCCCAGGCCATCTGCATCGACGTCCAGCCTGCCCATTTCTAGGTAAAGATAGCTCCATCGGTCACGGAAGCGGGGCAGTTCATGGAGCGTTCGCATGTCTACCCTTTCACCGGCGCTATTGAGAGCAGCCCGAAGCCAAATCCCTTGGCGGAGCCGATGCCATTATTCAGGGTGGTGGTAAAGATATCCGGGTTGACCACCTTAATCATGCCTTCAAAACGGACGGCATAGTGTATCAATTTTCTTCTATCCTCCTGTCCTCTTTCGTCATGGATAATCCCCTCCGGCATTGCCTGGCAGGTGACGACTGTAAAACCGCTTTCTTCAGCTTTTTTATGCAGCCACTTGAGCTGGTCTACCTCCCGCAAGAGCCCCATCCGGTAGCCGTTTTTCTTGCCTTCCGCTTGTTTTTTGACACTGGGATTGGCCCGCAGACGGAAATAGAGGCGCTGACCGTCCAATATGCGAGGGTCGAAAGGTTTCAACTCCGCCTTTTCAAGAAGACATTCACCCAGGTAATCCGCCTTCGTCCAGTCCGGTGTTTTTTCGGACTGGACAAGTAGTGAAACCGTGCCGGAGCGCTGGTCCTGTTCGATGCGGTAGAGCACCCTCCCTGCACCTCCGTCAGATTTATCAGGAAAGGCACGATAAACCGCCTGGTGCAAGGTGTAGGGATTTATAAGCATCTCCCTGGTTATCCGGACTGATGGATTGAGCTTTAAGCGAGATAGATACATGACTCCTCCTTAGCGGGCGGTAAATCTTTCAGCGACACCTCTCCCGCTTCCACATAGCGCAGGGCGAACCGGCGGCTGGCGCTGATAAATGAGACCGGCCAGTCCTGTTTGACACGGCTGCCCTTGCCGAAGTTGGTCTCAATCTCCAGCCGCAATTTCTCCGGTGTGTCTCGCAAGAGGTAAGGATAACCGAGAAGGGCTGATTTCAGGTTATCGCAATCGGATAATAAACCGTCCTTGAGAAATACCGGCAATCCCGGCACGAACGACTTACGTCCCAAGTAGAGCTGCCAAACCGGGTTAGCGAGGGACTCTTGTATTTCAAGGAGAAGAGATAGCTCTCCCAGTAAGGCTACCAGGAAACAGGCATCGGAAAGATAGAAACGGCTTGATATTACTGCCTCTCCTTCTTTGGGCATTTGTCCGCTCGCTTTTATAACGTTTTGTGCCGTGTGGTAATCGCGTTTTAAGGTGCCCTGCCGGTCGACACGAACGCCCATCTTCAACTCTGCCAGCTTTTCGATTGTCTTCAGGTCGTCACGGGGTTTGCCCATGGCGGCGCAGAGCAGCCCGACGACGCCGGACTTGGACGGCTCCAAGTCCGTATCCCGGTGACTGAAACGGCTTTGCGTGCCCCAGGACTGCATAGGCCCCGCAAGGCGTAAAAGTAATGCAGCCATTTTCTCCTCCTTCTAGCAATCCGCGGCGATTGCCTGGTTCACCCGGTCAATCAATCCTTCAAGGTTAGCCGCATCATCCAGCCCCTTCATTTCCAGGGAGTCCAGCGCGAAGGCCGTTTTTACCTTGATATCCTTGTCGTTGTAGACCTTGACCAGCTTACCCCAGTAATCCAGCAAGACGTCCGTGGATTTCTGCACAAGGTCGCCGTTATCACCTACCCAGACTGGACTGGCGAATGCATTAGCAAGCGACCATGTACCGGAGGTGCGGGCTACGGCAAAGACGAACGAGGGAGGATTCTGGGCGGCGAAGGAGTTCTGTTTTCCGGTGGGGATAGCATTGACGGCGGCGCGGATGAAGGCTTCCACTGTCTTTTGCGCTAGTTCTTTATCATCTCCGAGGTTTTTCTTTAGCTGGGCGCAGTCGATATTGGCGTAGCGGTAGAAGCAGGCGGAGTTGAACTCTACGGTGCCCATCATGCCGGCGCCGGGTTCTTCTTCCGGTTTCTTCAGGTCGTCCATGGCGGTGTAGAAATCGAACTCCACGCCAACCTTATGTGTGGAGATAGCATGAGCTACCTGGCAGGCGGCATCGACGTTATCGAAATGTGTCGACGTTACCATTCGCCCGAATAATCCGATGTCAGCCGAATGAGGCAGAGGAAAGACGGGCAAATTGACAAACTTACCTTTCTTGTCTTTCTTGAGAATCTCTGCTGGTTTCATTCCCTTGTCAAGAAGTGCTTTTATCTGGTTGGCGCATTCACTGACTTCATCATCAGTATAAAAGACCATCTGGGGAGTCTTAAAGATGTCAAGTTCGTAAGAATCCTGGTTCTTTGCGTCTCTCTTGGCATCTTTTTCTTCTTTGCCGTCTTCGCCTCCTTGTTTGCTGGCTTCCTTTTTAGCGATAGCTTCAAGACCTTTGCCAATTTCTTTGTTGATGTTCTGTTCCACACCGAGTTGAAGGAGTTTGTCGTAAACTTGATTAGGAAACTTGAGCGACCTTGATGAAAGATGGCCCTTTAGCACTTCCCTGAAAGTACCATCCCAGCGTATGGCTCTCTTGATACACTGGCTGGAGATACGGGCGCGGCGGTAGCCACCGAACTCGCACTCCTTGGGCGAGTTCGTGTCATCCCGGTTAAGGCAGGACGGGGCAAAATTTTGCAGCATGTGAAGCTCGATAATCATAGCTATTCTTCCTCCTTGTCTTCTTCGTTTTGAGATTGGTTTTCCTCTGGACCTGTTTCCCTGGCATTGCCGCGCCAGAATTTCCTTGCCCAGTTGCGCTGGACTTCGCGGCTTTCATGTTGCCAGTTCTGGACATCATACAAAAGCTGTGTCCAGTCGACCGGTATTTCCTTCGATTTGAGCAGGCCGATAGTGTGGCGCAGGTGGTCAGAAAGGTCATCCCGGTGGCAATTAAGCAAGGCAACCAGGCGCTTTTCCACGCGTTTCTCAATGTCTTCACGGTTACCATTCTCGGAAGCTTCATGGTCAACAAGCCATCGCAGGGAGTCCCCCAGATTCGCCGGTGCGCCTTTAACAAGGTCTTCTTTGCCCTGGTGCCAGTAAGCGAAGAGCGCGCCGACCAAATAATAGGCATTCTCCTGCTTATCTACCTTCGTCGAACGCAAATCCCTATCCTGCGGCAGGTACGGCAGCACATAGCGGTCCATTTCTCTTGCCGTGCCCGGGGGTTTGCCCAGTCCCCGACGCAGGGTGGCCAGGGCACCACGGTTTTTCTCCCTGACGAGCCTTTCAAGATGAGCGATAAACTTGTGATGAGTAGCCATTGCGGTATTCATTATTCACCTCCTTCCGTTGTTTCATTAATATATGGTTTCAAGATGTCGTACAACCGTTTTTTGAATTCATTTTCAGCTTTGGAGACAGCTTTAAGCGTGCGCCCGGTTCGGTCAAGGCCTCGGGCGGTCTCCTCGAAAGCATTGCTGGCGGCTTTGCGGATTTCTTTTGCCCACCATTGAAGGCTATTTATCCTTCCCTCTGATTTATCCGCCGCCAGGTCTAGCATAAACCGGTTAAAGGCAATACCCAGGGCGGCCCAGAAGGGGCGGGAGGGGGAGAGAGATTCAGTGAGAGTCTTTGCCGCGTCCGGGTCTGTTTTGCCATTCTGGTCTTTCAGTAAGAGTTCCGAAGCCAGAATTCGCAGAGGACTTGGTACGCGGATAGTTTTCCGTTTGCCTTTTTTATCTGTAATTTCTATCTCGATAAATCCGGAACCCAGAAGTTTGCCTACATCCTCCGCCAGTTCCAGTGCCTCTTTAAGCGCATCTACCAGATCTTCATCCTCAAGGTATTGCAGAGGCAGGGGTAGGCGCTCATGTCGCCAGAGGGAGATTTTGGCTTTACTGGTAACCAATCCCATCAGCGCCAGGTTGTATACGGCTTGCCTCGGGAGTTTGTCTTCCTCGACAAGGTCGGATACCCAACCTAATATTTTAAGTCTGGCTCTTTCTTCTTCCACAGACTGGAAGAGGTTAACACTATTCCGCCACAATGCCTTGTCTTCTTGAAAAGCTACAGGCGGCCAAGGGTCTTGACCTTTACCAGGTTTCAGTATTTTGCGGAATGCAAGCATCGGCTCCTTATTATGAAGGGAATACCCGTCCGGAAACTGATTACCTTTCATAATAACAACTTGTTTGATGATGGATTGACCAGTGTTATCCTGTCCTGGTATCAGGCGAATACGTCGGCTCTGCCAGGTTAATAAATCCAGGTAGCCTTTTGGATACCTGTCTATTGCCAGTGTCTCGTCATTACGCTCCCAGATTGGAAGGTCATCAGGTTTAGACTCGAAAGGTTCTCCGTCGTAACGATTGTATTTATGAAGGTTAAGCATTAATGTCTGAAGCAGGTTTTCTCCCTGTACCAGTGAAACAGCCCCCTTGACCAGCGGAGCATTGTCTGCAGACCCAAATTTCGTACGGTCCTGCCCGGACTCAAAGGTAATCAATCCGCCTACCGCAAAAGCTTGAAATGCGACCAGCGAGCGCGCCGCCTCTGGGGGAGATATGGCTGGGGGGTTGTCTTCGTTAGTATGGTCAAACAGGGTCGCATTATCACCGGTAACCAGTTCATGAATAAGATTGGCGATGGGTCTGGCATATGATTTAGGTTTGCCTTTGGCATCGGTTGTTGAAATTGGCATCGCGGAGCATTGATAGAAAGGATATTTATTATCGAACAAATCAAACCGATGATGCCACTTGTCTAGATATGTGAGTATTCTATCGGTATCCCATTCGCCGGAACCATTATTCCATAAGAATCCCCATTCGTTTTCGTTCGCCGGGCCGAGATTACGGTGCAAGATAGCCAGGAGCAAACGGTGCAGAGCGACCGTCACCAACGGAGAGTTATCGAATATTTCCTTTATATCGCTGGCTTCGAGTATAACCTCTTTGATGCTTTTCTCATCGCAAGTACCGTCAAGCATAATACAGGGTATCCATTTCTGGTCAACCAAGTTAAAACTGTTCATACTGCCTCCTCACAGGCTATTTTTTATAACCAGTCCTCTTTCCTTGTCTAAGCAAAGAGTGTATTTATCAAAATTGCACTGGTTTTCATTATCAAAGAATAGAATATAATGGTGACGTAACAGAGGCTCTTCACGCCAAGCTTGAGGTACTTTCTGGCCTGCTTCGATTATTTTCTCTACAATTCCTTTTCTTGAGACTGTGACAGAATGCATTAAGAGTTCTTTCGCCAGCTCTTTATCTGGCTGTACCTTATTATCCAATAATCTAGACCTTGTAGAAACCAGATATGGTTGAGCATCATTTCCGAACAAACAAAGTACATTCACGGTTAGCCCCGTAAGACGTGTCAGTGCTTGATGGGCTTGGTGAATACTAGGGTCGTCTTCTTCTCTCGGTTCAGAGGCAATATCACCCAGTTGTCCGCTAAACATGGGACGTTTTATCCACCGGGTTCCTGCTTCACTTTGTTCGTATTCAATTTCAACCTCAGATTTCCGTTTACTCTCCTCCCATTTCCTCTTCACCTCTACGTGAAGCTCCTCCGGGCATTTTCGGTCTCCGTATACATCTTCAATCAGATCCTCTACATCCCCTGGAACCATGATGGTTTTTTGTCCCACATAACTCTTAACTGCCAGCCAGGAGCGTAGGAGTATATGGAAGTCATAGACAGCCTCTGTGCCTCCACCAAAACCAGGCACGCCGTCTTTTATCTCCAGTTGGCAGATCCATAGCGTCGGGCTCTTCAACTTATCCGGGCGGTCTCTCTTATGCCGGTGTAACCGCCCCGCGCGCTGGAGTAAGAAGTCGACCGGCGCAATCTCCGTCACCATCAGGTCGAAATCAAGGTCCAGGCTCTGCTCTATTATCTGGGTGGCGACCAGAACGGCATGTCTTGGTCTTTTTACCTCCCATTCTTTACCGTCTCCGCATTTTACTTTTGCACCAGGTTTGCCGAATCGTAGCAATGTTCTTTCTTCGCGTTTCTTACGGTCGCCATAGAGGTACCGGGCGTGAAGCAGGTCAAGTTCCGGGTAACCATCACCCGCATCCCGTTCAGGGAAGTACGGTTTTAAAGCGTGGAAAACTTGCTGTGCCCGGTCGACGGTGTTGCAGATGACGGCGGCGCAACCGCCGTCCGCAAGTGCTTCCCGCAATGCCTGGCCCAATTCAAACTCTGTTTCACCTTCCGGCAATCGGCCGTTTACCCACTGGAGTTGCAGTTCTTTTTTAGAATCCCCGGATGTTTCAATTGTTTTAGCATTATATTCATCACGTGTAATCCATGAGATACGCGGATATTTTGTTCCAGTGACTTCATCCGGGATGCTTTTATCTTGCCCGGTTAAACCGTTCTGGTAAGCCTTGAGGAGCGCATTCTTCCGCTCCCTGGGCAGGGTCGCCGAAAGTAGTACCACGGATGAACCCAGTGCCGCCAGCCACTCCAGCAAACGCTCCAATAAGGTGCTCATATAAGCGTCATAGGCATGAACTTCGTCGATAATGACCGTCTTGTGCGCCAGGCCGAACAGCCTCACGAACACGTGCCGGGTCTGAAGAACCGCTAATAACGCCTGGTCGATAGTGCCTACCCCGAAAGGAGCCAGCAGTCCCCTTTTACGGGAAGTGAACCACTCGGAAGCGACAACGCCGGGGGAAGCATTATCATAAGAAGGGTCCTTTCTATCGGCGTCCAAATTATTTGTCTCGAATTTATCCTTAAGAGTTGCAAACTCCGCCGAGAGCGCGGCGTGACCGTGCAGCAACATAAAGTTCACCCGCCCGCCGGGATAACGCTTTTCCAAGTACTTTTCCACCCGCCCGAACATCTGGTCGCTGGTGGCCATGGTGGGTAAGGCGAAGTAATAGCCTTTCTGTTTCAGATTTACCACCCAGCTATCCGCCAGGTATATGGCGGCTTCCGTCTTGCCTTCACCCATAGGAGCTTCGATGATAACAAGCCCGGGTTGATTCTTCAGTTCCTTTATAAGACTAGCTGCTTCCTGCTGGAGCGGCCTGACATCGGCAATAAATGGAAATAGCTGTTTGATAGTGTCTGCCGACGAAGTCGCCGGTTGCCAGCCGGTCCAGCCGAGTTTGTCCAATGCCTGGCGAGCCTGAACTTCGGCATGGGATAGATGGTCTTTGATCTCGTGCTTGACTTCGTAAGGGAAAAAATATTCGTTGGAAGCTATCCAATCGGCTACGGAGGTAAGCCCCGCCAGAACCATAAAGAACGCATTTCCGGGGCTGCCTTTCGGTACGGGTACATCACGCGTACCGCACAGGTCAATCATACATTTATATAATTCAACGCGGGCATCATTCCATATTCCATCGCCTAAATTTGTCCTCGTATCCTTTAATTCTTTGGAATTGGGGAATATACCATGATGTCCGCCTACCGTGACGGATATTTTCTTTGCCAAATTCCTATCGAGGCTATTTTGAAATAGATCCTGAAGTATGCAGGCAGTAGCGGTGCCGTGATAAGTATCGGGCTTGCGATTAAATGTAAAACCTGCATAGGATAACTTCTGTTTCGCGGCTTCACTGTTGCCCTGGAAATCGGGAGACGCTTTACCGATATCATGTAACCCCGCACAGAAGGAAATCCATCTTGCAGCGTCCGTATCGGAAAGTTGAAGTCCGCCGGCAATAGACCGCCTGGCGCTTTCATGAAGGCACTTTTCCCATATCTCCCGGCAGAC
>MGMW01000047.1:448-5637 GCA_001795035.1 Chloroflexi bacterium RBG_13_53_26 | reverse complement strand
CCAGAGCCATGCGGGCGCACGGTACCAAGGTTGTGACTTCAAAGAGTCCGCTGATGGACACCTGTGGCACTGGCGGGGACGGTGCCCAGACCTTCAATGTTTCAACCGCAGTGGCTTTTGTGATCGCCGGTGCAGGGGTTGCTGTGGCCAAACATGGCAACCGTTCAGTATCCAGTCGCTGTGGCAGTGCCGATGTGCTGGAGGCTTTGGGGGTCAGAATCGAGCTCAGGTCTGCACAAATGGCCAGGTGTATCGATGAGATAGGCATCGGTTTCCTCTTCGCGCCTCTTTTGCATCCAGCAATGAAACATGCTGCCGTTCCCAGGCGGGAAATAGGAATAAGGACTATTTTCAATATTCTGGGCCCGTTGACGAATCCAGCTTCAGCCTCAATTCAGTTGCTCGGAGTGTATGACTCAAGACTGGTCGAGACCATGGCCGAGGTACTTGATATTCTCGGTGTACACTCTGCGCTGGTCGTCCATGGGGCAGGAGGTCTGGATGAATTGTCCCTCGCCGGAAGCAACAAGATATCCCATCTTCATGACAGCAAGGTGAACACCTATTATCTTGACCCCCGGGAATTGGGGTTGCCTTCGGTTGAGTCAACCGAGATAAAAGGCGGTACGCCTGAAGAGAATGCCATGGTGATGAGGGCACTGCTCAGCGGAGAGAAAGGTGCCAAACGCGATACGGTTCTGTTCAACGCTGCTGCCGGGCTGGTAGCTGCTGAGATGGTGTCTGGATTCAAGGAGGGCCTGGAACTTGCAGCCGAATCCATAGATAGCGGCAAGGCGCTGAACAAACTGGATCAGCTTGTCCGTTTCAGTCAGAGTCTGGGCAGGAATGATGATAATTGATCAGATAGCTAATGACGTCCTTAAGGGGCTGGCTGAGAGGAAACGACAAGAACCCCTTGCTGAGTTGGAGAGGGTTTTGAACAGGTATGGTCCTGCTCGTGATTTCCAGGCAGCAGTGCGGGGAGAGGGGATCAGGCTTATCGCTGAGATCAAGAGGGCATCTCCGTCCAAGGGATGGCTTTGCCCTGAACTTGACGTTTCGGTGATGGCCGCCAGCTATGCAAAGGGTGGTGCCGCAGCTATCTCAGTGTTAACTGAGCGGACCTGGTTCAAGGGCGACCCTGCTGATCTAGCTACTGCGCGTCAGGCGACGCAACTGCCGTTGCTGTGCAAGGACTTCATTGTGGATCCATATCAGATCTATGAAGCCCGAGTTTGGGGTGCTGATGCTGTTCTGCTGATTGCATCGCTTCTTTCACCAGATGAACTATGTGCATTGATAGAAGTAGCACAGGGTCTGGGTATGGCAGCCCTGGTGGAAGTGCACACCGAGGCAGAACTGGACAATGCCCTGTCTGCCGATGCCACTCTCATTGGCATTAACAATCGCAACCTCTCCGACTTCAGTATAGACCTGGGTACAACTCTGAGATTACGTCCTCTTATTCCGGCCAGCATTGCTGTGGTCAGTGAGAGCGGTATCCGATCCTTCACTGATATATCTAATTTGCAGTCGGCCGGAGTGAATGCTTTCCTGGTTGGTGAAGCTTTGGTTTCCAGTCCTGACCCCGAGGCCAAGCTCAGGGAACTGAGGGGGAGTGGATAGGGGACAAATGGTAAGGGTCAAGATCTGCGGCATAACCAATACGGATGATGCCTTAGCGGCAGTGCATTTCGGAGCGGATGCTCTAGGCTTTGTCTTCGCCACCAGCCCGAGGCAGGTGACACCGGCGCAGGTATCACGCATCGTGGGGGCACTGCCTCCCTTCATCTGCAAGGTAGGTGTGTTTGTGGACAGCAGCATAGAAGAAGTTGAAGGGGTCATGAAGTTCTGCAACCTGGATCTAGCCCAGCTACATGGGGCGGAAAGCCCCAGTTACTGTGAGGCGCTTTCCCCGCGGGCTATCAAATCCTTCGCAGTAAAGGATGAGTCGATCCTGGCCATGTTGCCGGCCTACAAGGTAGCCGCCTATCTCCTGGATACGCATGATCCACCGCTCAAAGGTGGCAGCGGACGAAGCTTCGATTGGAGGATTGCCGAGCAAGCTGTACAATACGGTCCGATCATACTTGCCGGTGGGCTCACTGTGGAGAATGTGCGTCAGGCGATTGCTGCGGTGCGGCCTTATGCTGTGGACATATCCAGTGGCGTGGAAGCCAAGCCGGGTGTAAAAGACCACGCTAAACTCAAGGATTTCATTGAACTGGCAAAGAAGACTTGATTCTTCTGAACAATGTGGAAGTACGTCAGATAGTCGAGTAAAGAAAGGGGTACGCAAACTGAAACTGCCTGACGAGAAAGGGTATTTTGGCTCCTACGGGGGTAGATTCGTGCCTGAAACAGTGATGATCGCTCTCGATGAATTGGAGAAGGCCTTCGCTGCAGCTTGTGCCGATGCCGGTTTCTGGAGCGAATTCGAGCTGCTATGTCATGACTATGCCGGTCGTCCCACGCCCCTATACCATGCTCGGGGTCTATCTGCCAGGGCACACGGGGTCAACCTCCTGCTGAAGAGGGAGGATCTGCTTCACACCGGGGCTCACAAAATCAACAATGCTCTGGGGCAGGGGTTACTGGCCAAGCGAATGGGCAAGGAAAGAATAGTGGCAGAAACAGGGGCGGGGCAGCATGGGGTTGCGGTAGCTACAGTATGCGCCTTACTGAAGGCAAAATGCACTATATATATGGGAGAGGAGGACGTGCAGAGACAGTCCTCCAACGTTTTCCGAATGAAGCTACTGGGTGCTGAAGTATGCCCTGTATCCACTGGCAGCCGTACCCTGAAGGATGCCGTCAATGAATCAATCCGCGACTGGGTGACCAACGTACGTCATACTCACCTTCTCCTAGGCTCGGTGGTGGGTCCGCATCCCTATCCCAAGATTGTGGCAGAGTTCCAGTCGGTAATCGGGCGGGAGACAAAGGATGAGATGCTGGCCAGGTACCGTCGTCTTCCCGATTACATAGTCGCCTGTGTTGGAGGCGGCAGCAATGCCATCGGTATTTTCCGTCCTTTTGTGGAACATGAGTCAGTGCGCCTTATCGGCGTGGAGGCGGCCGGTAAAGGCCTGGATAGTGGCAGTCATGCCGCGTCGCTTGTTCGAGGCAAAGCAGGCGTGCTCCACGGGACCAAGTCATATCTTCTGCAAGACGGAAATGGTCAGATAGCGTCGACGTTCAGCATTGCCCCCGGTTTGGATTACCCAGGTGTAGGGCCTGAGCATGCGTACTACAAGGACATTGGCCGGGCCACTTATGTGGCAGTCACTGATGATCAGGCTTTGGAAGGGTTTAAGCTCCTCTGCGAAGCTGAGGGCATAATCCCTGCTCTGGAGTCAGCCCATGCTGTTTATTACGCAGTCAGGATGGCTGAGGAGCTATCCCCGGAATCACTGGTGGTGATCAATCTCTCGGGCAGGGGGGATAAGGATTTGGGCATAGTCTCAAAGGAGATCGAAGCAAGACAATGAGTCGCATTACCTCTGCCCTATCGAAGCGAAAGGCGCTGATAGCCTATATTACTGTAGGCTATCCTTCGGCGGATGTGACACTGGAGGTGGTTCCACTTTTGGCTGATTGGGGCTGTGATATGGTCGAGCTGGGCATCCCCTTCTCTGATCCACTGGCAGACGGTACCACGATCCAGGAGGCGGGCTACAGGGCATTGAGGAACGGGGTGACGCCACGGCTGTGCATAGAAATGGCCTCTGAATTGAGGCGAAAAGTCGATATCCCTCTGGTATTCATGACCTACTACAATCCAGTATTCAACTTTGGCCTGGAGACCTTCTGTCGCCTTTCGGCTCAGTCGGGCATCGATGGTTTGATTATTCCTGATCTGCCACCTGAAGAAGGTGCAGAGTTGGAAGCACATACCAGCAGGCAGGCGATGGATCTGGCCTATCTCCTCGCACCTACCAGCAGCGAGGAACGTATTGACCTCGTGTCGCAAAGGTCTAGCGGCTTCATCTACCTTGTTTCACTCACCGGGGTTACCGGCACCAGGAAGGATTTGTCATCTGATTTGGAGGTATTTGTTGGCAGAGTGAGGAAGAGGACCTCTCTACCCCTCTGTATAGGCTTTGGGGTTTCCACTCCAGAGCAAGCGAGAAGAGCAGCCAAGATAGCTGATGGGGTAATCGTGGGCAGCCGTCTTATCCAGTTGTTAGACAAGCATCCATTCCGCCAGCTCAACGAGCTGGTGGCAGGATTGAGGAATGCTTTGGATACTTCTTGATTGGCAGAGTATTGAATGCAGGCCTTTTCTGGAAAGAAGTTACTTCCTTCCAGACAGTTCATCTGCTTCGATAGGTGAGCACGTGAAAAATCGGGGGACAATTCAGAAAACTAAATAGAGCTAAAGAAGGAGGAGAAAATGGACCAAACGAAGTTTATGCTGACAGAGAAGGAGGTGCCTACTTCCTGGTACAACGTCCAGGCCGACCTGCCCAAGCCCCTGCCACCCTTGAGGCATCCGGGCACCACAGAACCCACCATTCTGCCCCCGCCGCTGTTCCCGGCTTCCCTCAACGAGCAGGAGCATAGCAAGGAGCGCTACATCGAGATCCCGGAGGAGATACAGCAGATCTACAGGTTGTGGAGGCCCACCTCGCTACACCGAGCCCATCGACTGGAGAAGGCCCTGGGGACGCCGGCCAAGATCTTCTACAAATACGAGGGAGAAAGCCCGGCGGGCAGCCATAAACTGAACACCGCCGTGGCCCAGGCCTACTATGCCAAGAAAGCCGGGGCCAAGAGGCTGGCCACAGAGACCGGCGCCGGACAGTGGGGCAGCGCCCTGTCCATGGGCTGCAGCTTCATGGGGCTGGAGTGCAAGGTATACATGGTCAAGGTCAGCTATCAACAGAAGCCCTATCGTCGCGTCCTGATGGAGGTCTTCGGGGCCAAGGTGGTGGCCAGTCCCAGCCAGGATACAAACATAGGACGCAAAATCCTGGCCGAGGACCCGAATTGCTCGGGCAGCCTGGGCATTGCCATCAGTGAGGCAGTCGAGGATGCCGGCGGTCGTGAAGATAGCTTCTACTCCCTGGGCAGCGTGCTCAATCATGTACTGATGCACCAGACGGTGATCGGACAGGAGACCAAGAAGCAACTGGAGAAGGCCGACGCTTATCCTGACATCATCATTGGCTGCGTCGGCGGCGGGA
>MGMW01000047.1:0-359 GCA_001795035.1 Chloroflexi bacterium RBG_13_53_26 | reverse complement strand
GACGGCCATCTTCCGCAGCGCGGTGGAGTTCGCCAAGGCCGAGGGGATCATCCCTGCCCCGGAACCGGCCCATGCCATCAAGGTGGTGTTCGACGAAGCACAGAAGTGCAAGGAATCGGGCGAGAAGAAGACCATCGTGCTGGCTCTGTCCGGTCACGGTCACTTTGACCTGGGCGCCTACGACGAGTACCTGTCGGGCAAACTGAAGGACTACGATTATCCGAAGGAGAAGGTGGCTGAGGCTCTGGCAAAGCTGCCCAAGGTTGTGGAGGCCTAGGCTGATTCAATGACTCCCTGCCTGACTCTGAAGCGGGTGGCACGGGCCAGGCAAGAAGGTTCAAAACAATCAAGATCCACGG
>MGMW01000046.1 GCA_001795035.1 Chloroflexi bacterium RBG_13_53_26 | reverse complement strand
AGCAATATCTTTTTCGATTTATCTGTATGTTTCATGGTACTTAATCTGTTTTTAAGCTGTTTATCTAATGAAAAGGGATATTGTCACAACAAGACAACTTCATACACGAATAACTTTATGCATTCAAGTATTACATGGCGGAATAAATATTTCTCTTCCGTAGCAACCAGGTATATATGATTTTGTCGATTATATAAATTTCTGGAAAAGCTTTTCCATACTCTCATCGTATGCGGTCGTGAGGTCACCAATACGATGTTCCGGTATTTTCTTTCCTCTGCGAGGCGGGAAATATGCCTGGCTTCGGAATATGTTCCGAAGAACCCGAATTCCATGGGAACCGGTTCGATGTCATTTTCATGAACTCCAAATTCCGTCAGGGTCTTGATTACCCATCCATCGCCCGTTATGCTTGTGCCAAGATTGCGATCATATCTTTTGATATCAGGTTCGCTGAGGAAGAGAATTCTGGATGCATAGCCGTTACGATACATGGAGGCAGCCGTTTTCATTTTTTCTCTCAGGCTGTTCCTATTCCCTCCCAAAATATAGATGACATTTTTCCCGATACCTTTATCCTTATATTCCCTGCCGAATGTATCAACGTGAGCAACCTGGTTGGTGAAAAATATTTTTATTTGTGCACGTCCTGGAAATTCCTGTACGTAAATAAATAGGATGGATATACATGTTACGAAAGCAACAAATATTATGCATAAATACAATGAAGATCTGTTATTGTGTTTCATATAATAAAAAGATTATTTTCGATCCTCATGACTGACGGATAAAAAAGGAATAAACTATTTTCATTCTTTTTAATATAGCTGTCAAATAGGCATATACCGCTATCTTTAATTCAGGACACGGGATTCCCCGATCATGGAACGGTAGATATCTTCATATTCTCGAATCATTTTCTTTATTCCGAAGGAACCTTCTGCGATGTCATGACCCTTATCTCCCATATTCTTTTGCAACCCTGAATCTTTGATCAAATGTATCAATGCGTCACCTATTGCAATATCATCCTGTTTCGATACAAGAAATCCACTCACTCCATCCTTGACAATATGTTTAAGCCCTCCCACATCCGTCGCCACGACCGGTTTTCTTGCAGCCATCGCTTCCAATGCGGATAAAGGCAGCCCTTCCCTGATCGACGTCAAAACGAAAATATCCATGGCGGAAAGCAACTCCGGGATATCACTCCTGTTCCCAAGAAATTTTACCTTGTCGTATATTTGCAATTCGCACGAATGATCTTCCAATTCCTTCCTTTTGGTCCCATCCCCGACGATAAGCAGCTTGCAATTCGGATATGAATTTTCTGCGTATTTAAAGGCATTCAACAGCGTACGATGATCTTTTTCTTCCTCCAATCTGCCGACCGTGCCAATGACAATATCATCTTCTTGCAGCCCAAGACTCATTCTTGCATTGACCAACTTGATATCGAATTTCCCGACATCGATTCCATTCGGGATGACCGAAATCGATCCTTTGGAAATTCCTATTTTATGTATAAAAAAATCGGCGATTTCTTCGCTCACCACAGTAAACCTTTCGCACAGATACAATAACGGCCTTATCATTCTTCGGTCAAAGTTTCTTATTCTACGGTCAATATTTCTAGGAAGATAATTATAATAAGAGTGTTCCGTATGAATTATCTTGGCTCCGGCTACTTTCGCCGGGAGTAATGCATGGAATAACTGAGCGAAATTATGTGTATGAACAATATCCACTTCGTGCAACTTCAGTAACGAATATATCTTTCGAAATGTGGCGAATTCCACTCCATTCCTGTGGAGAACATGTTGAGGTATATGCCTCTCTTTGAAATCCTTTACGAGATCGCCGCTCAGGTCCAGCGCGCAAACGGCCGTTTGAAATCTGCTATCATCCAATTCCGACGCGATCGACAGTGCAAGTTTTTCCGAGCCTCCGATTTTCAGGGAATGCACTATCTGCAGGATCGAGGTTTTCCGTTTCATCACCTGCTCAGCGTCCTGCCCCCATGCTGACAACACGATTGCAGCTCGTGTTCACGTTCTGCCCGTGCGCGGCAATGCCGATGATCGCGGACGGGTTGGTTACCCGGTTCCCCGCCTGTGATCCCATCATTGCACCGGCACGCCGGATCCTTAATCCTTCGTAGCGAAGACAAAATAGATCGAGTGTCCGTCGACAAGATTCGCCCCGTCCCATCTCCTTGCGATGACCTTGCCTCCCGCCCTCCGAACCATCGAATCGATGTTGTGGATAAATGCGAGATCGCGCTCCCGCGGGATGGATTGCAGCAGGCCGGAGTTGTCGACATGAGGATGTGCGAGTCCTGTGATTGCCAACATGATGCCGGTGTGGCGCAACATGACGCGAACGACTTCGGAAGCATGCACCTCATCCAGGTACATAAGTACCCCGGAGCACAGGACGATATCGAAGTCCTTCCCCGCAAGTTCCTTTTGCAGATCCAGCATGTCGGCATACCGGACACTGACCTTCGAACCGATCTCACGCAGATACTCTGCCCCGGTCATAACGGCGTACCGGTCGATGTCGATTCCCACGATCGTTCTTGCGGACAGGAAGACGTTCTTTTCAAGGAACCGCAGCTGGTACCCCAGCGAACATCCCACCTCGAAAATCGACCGGATTTCGGTTCCGGGGTCGATCTTCATCGACACGAGATGCTTCACGAGATCTTGGGAAAACATCTTTCGCGATTTCTCGATATTTTCATCGCCGAATCTGGTCGCCACCTCGTAAGGCGCTGCGTAGGCGAGATGGTGAAGCCATAGGAACCTGTGATATTCGTTGATATTCTCCCCGGCCAGGTCGCGTATCAATTCCCGGGACCACCAGGACCTGCGATCCTTCGCGACCCATTCGAGGCCGTTGACCCGGATCGCCAGCTTCTTCCTTGTCTCCAGGGAAATCAGCCGGCGAATGAGATCCTTGACGATTTTCCTGGGGTCTCGGGAAAGAGCCTCCTGCGGCCTCTCAGTCATGCTCATGCCCGTTTCGCAACAAATCTCGCGGCCTTCCCTGTCAGTTTTCCCACCATGTGGAAGAACGGCACCGGATCCTTCACGGAGAACCATGCACCTTCTTCCAGGTTTCGGAAGGAACGCACCCAATCCCCGAAGCGAAGCGTCCCTTCTCGGTAGTAATGATACGAGGATATGATGTCCATATCTTCGATCACCCAACGCCTTCCCTCCCGGGGGACGGAGGGCATGACGGAAATCTGCCCGGTCAGATCGAGATAGAGGTTCCGGACGACGTCCATTCCCTCTTCGGATACGAAGAGGCGGAATGCCTGGCCCACGCGGGGATTGATATCCAGGACCTTATAGAGCCCGTCCCGGGAATCCCACCGGTATCCGATGTCGAGGATCCCCCTGTATCCGATGCGCTTCATGAATCCAGTCGTCAGTTCGGCGACCTTGGGATTCCAGGTGCACACGCCAAGGGATGCGCACCCGACGTGGACGGGGAATTGCCTGATTTTATGTCCGGTAAACGCGGCGAGACACTCCGACCGGTCGTCGAAGTATCCGTTGAAGATGTAGATCTGGTCGTCGTCCCCGGGAATATACTCCTGGATCATGAGATTCGGGCGTTCCGGATCCTCCAACTCCCTGTAGTTTGCGATCAGGTCCTCCCGGGAATTTATGATCACCATTTTTTTCCCGGTCTTTTTCTGCAGGCGATTCCCGTGGATTCCTTTCAGCATGACCGGGAATTGGCAGTCTCCGGACCATTCCAGAACGTCGTCGGGTTTTTTTGGGAAAATCGTGTGGGGGGTCGGTACGGAATGTTCCCGGGCAAGTCGATACATCCCTTCCTTGCTGATCAGGTTTCGGAAGAGGAACGGATCGTTCTTCGGAAACATGAAATATCCGCTCAACGGATCGGCGTATTTCGCGACAAAGACGGACAGATCGTCGGAAGTGGGAATCAGGATCGTGCCTTTCCCTGTTTTCTTCCCGACCTGGAGGACGTACTCGAGGTATTCCTCCTCCTTTTCTTCGGCGTAGGACCGGATGAATCGTTCCCGGCAATACCGGGAGAGCAGACCGGGGGATCGATGATCCTCGTCGATTCCGTACAGAGGGACCCCCAGGACCCCCAACGTTCTCATGATCGCCAGCGCCCCGAGTTTGCAATTCAGGACAAGAACGGGAGTAGCATAGTTCTTCCCGTCCATCGCCCGGTTGGCCGAAAACGGAATCATCTCAGGACAGGCCGAAGGAAGGTCGGGGGAGCATGCCCGTCATCGGGATCAACTCGCCGTTTACGAGAGAAGTCACCACCTCGACATCATCGACGTGCCCGAGGATGAAGTCCAGATCCCTTTCCTGCCCCGTGTTGCGCAGGTAGTCGGCACTGCGCCCGTCGCGGATCACCTCGACGCTTTCTCCCTGCCATCGCCGGACGAGTTCCTCGGTCCGGGGGTTTTCGGCATGGAACCCGTTTGACAGCAGCCTTTCGGACAGCCAGGCGCATCCCATCTGGTCCTCGCGTCGAAACTGTCCCCGGCTTCCGGCTCCGAGGACCGCGACGCGATCATGTCGTTCCGACAGATATTTCGAGACGGCGGTCAGGTTACGCAGACAAGCGATATAGACGGCATCGGAGCCGACCGAGTTGAGGAGGAGTTGCGTACCGGACGAGGAGACAAGCACGATCGGACGGTGAACGTCCGTGCGCATGGATATTTCGGCGGGACTGTTCGTCAGGTCGAAGCCATAGGGCATGTTTCCTCCGAGTTCCCCGACAAGAAGCGGCTCCTCCAGCGTCGCCGCAAGCACGAATGCCTCATCGGAGGTCCGAACAGGAAACACGCGGCGCCCCTGTTGTACTGCTGTCACGGCGGTCGTTGTCGCGCGGATGACGTCGATGACGACGATGGCGTAACCGGACCGGTACCGCTGTGCGCTTTCCGGGAAGCAATCGATGGCAACCGTTTTCATCTTGCTGTTTTCCTCCTCCTTTCAGAACTTTCCACCCTGGACGGATGTTCAGACCGGGCCATCGCACGCGCGAGACGATGGTCCTTCGATGGCCGCTTATTCACTCAATAGGAACCGCAATACCTGGTGTACAGGCTGGAATCCCTTGTCGTTCGGGAGGCGATAATGATGGTGCATCCCCGGGGTAGTATTGATTTCGATGATCACTCCACCCGTCGCTTCCAGGGAGACTGCCGGGTCGACGGTGATGATGTCGACGCCCGCCATCCGGCTTCCGATGACCTTCACCGCGGAGATCGCCTTCTCCCTGAGATCATCGCAAACCGTGTCCGTGACGTCTTCGTCATAAACAGTGCGCACTTCCGCGTTGACTCCTCCGTTCCTCATGAAGCTTTTCACCAGGATGACCCGGCCCTTTTCCGGGATCGAATCCGGGGACAGTCCCTGCGATCGCAGAGTCGCCTCGAAGTCCCGGTCGAATACCAAACCGGAATCCGCTCCCCCGGAGTCTGTCCGTACCTTCAGGGAGCGGTTTCTCGCCAGCAGTTGAGCAATGGTCGATTCCCCGTCCCCCTGGACGCGGACACCTCGCCTGCGGGATACGTGGATCACCTTGTTGTCGAGAACAAGGAACCGGTATGATTCTCCCGGGACGAGACATTCGATGATCAACTTCTTTCCATATAGGGAGGCCAGTGCAATTGCCCGGATACACTCGCGATACGTCTTGACATGAGTCGTTATACCCAGCCCCGACGAAGTACCCCTGTCCGGCTTGACCACGAAGAACCCTTCCGCGCCCTCCATAAAATGTCTGGCCGTATCGATTGCCTCGAACCCGAAACTGGCGTACCGGGGAACCGGCAGACCGTTTCTCCGCATGAGGTCGTAACAAAGGGATTTATTCCCTGCCATATCCAGCAAGACGGGATCATCCAGTTGGATCTTATAACCGCAAATCCGGGTTTTCCTGTCCCCTTTCCTGATTTCCCAAACCCCTTCGGCCAGTTCCGTGAAATCCGCGCGGAGATCGTTGGCTGTCTGTTCCCATATCTTCCTGTACAAAGGGATCATGTCCCAGACATAGACTTCCTTTTTGTTACCATTGTATGCATGCCATCTCTTTCGAACGCGGAGCCAGATCCGCAATAATCGCACCTTCTTTTCCGCCGATGAAACCGCCATCTTGCTTCCCTTGCCTATCCTGTCGGCAATCGTGCTCATGGTCCTTTCGGTCTCAGCTTGTCGTGCTGGAACGCATCCGAATGGAGACCCCGCCGGTAGATCTCCACCCTGAGCAGCTCCTCGATCCGTACGTTGCTCAACCGTACCTCTGGGCCGAAATGATTCAGCAGTGCGAACTGGCTGGCCTTGTTCGGAGCCTCGAAGACCGCTACATCCAGCCCGAACGCTTCCGCGAACCGGTCGGCGGCACTGGCATCGAACTGCCCCTTGTCGCCGAACAGTCCGATATCCTGCGCGCTCTCCCTGGCTTCCACGACGATCTGCCTGGCTCCGGCATCCAGCCAGCATTTCCCCTGGTCGATGAGCTCTCCCACCACATCGGAAGTGAATGCCCCGTGGTGTTTCTTTCCCACCTCGAACTGGGTTTCCATTCCGCGCTCTGCGATGAGCCGGACCACATCGTCCGGCTTCATCCTGAGATCCGTGAATCCCTCCCCTGCTTCGATCCGGTTCACTTCGAGGCTCGCGCACAGGTCCAGGAACTGGGGCAATACACCGAAGTGGACCGCCACCTCGAACGGGCCGCCGCCCGTGCATACGGGGACCCCGAGACGACCTGCCGCCTTGATCTTCCGCCGGGTGGCGGCTTCCTTAGCCACCTGCCAGCAGGCCATGGAAATCTTCAGAATCGATATGAGATGGGAGCTTTGTTCCAGGTGGCTTTCCAGCGTGACGGGATCATAACCGGGGTCAAAGGGGCTTGTTCTCGGCGGGAAATCAGGTACTCCAATCATTCGAAGATAGTCGGCTGTTCCTTGTACGTTTCCCCTGAGGGATTTTTTTTTCATTCTCTTT
>MGMW01000045.1 GCA_001795035.1 Chloroflexi bacterium RBG_13_53_26 | reverse complement strand
TCCTCTATCATCTTGGTCAACAGCAAGGTGCTGCCATCGCCGAAGACCATGGCCATCTGAAGGTTGGGCTTGATCCAGGTGAGGGCATGGCGGTCCAGGTTGAAGTCTTTCATGGCCGGCATGTAGTCCACCATCATGTGATAGATGGCGTGGATGTTGGAATAGTAGCAGGGGAAGAGTATCTCCTCCGTAGCCAGTCCGCCGCCAACTTCATAGCGTCGCTCAACAACCGCTACCTTGGCCCCGGCCTTGGCCAGGTAGGCCGCCGTCATCAGCCCGTTTGGCCCGCCACCTATGACAACTACGTCCCAGTTGCTTTCCTTAGGAAACTCATCGAATAGCTTTCCAACCAGTTGATCCATAACCATAGTTGCTCTTCTCCTTTATTGCGGACGCTTCGCTGATTTCTTGCCCTGCTCCGGTATGTACCAGGGCGAGGAATACCACCACGGCCCAGGCTCAACCAGGCCATCTTCAATCAGGATATGCATCAGGTTGTACGGGATGGCCTGCAGGAACAGGCCGCCAGGATGGCATGACGTCTGGTTGCACAGATAGAGCCCGTCTATCGGCGTGCGGTAGCGAGCCAGCTCCGGTACAGGGCGATTCTCGGCCCACTGGTCATGGCAGTGACGGGTGCCACACCAGGTGCCGCCGATGAGACCTGTGTTGCGGAACTCAGAATCGTACGGGCTGTTGGTCCACACTTTGATAATGTTGTCCGAGTTGAGGTTATCGTAAGGGCCGCTCATGGCCTTGATGATATACTGGGTCATCTGGTCCTTTATCTTGTTGATGGCATCAGGCCCATCCACATGGTACTCCGGCGGCGGCACCAGGAAGTATACCGGTGACATGATGTGGCCCTCGGGACGGGTGACCTGCCTGTCGGTAGCTTCAAACCTGATGTAGGGAGTGCTCAGCCACAGCGCCCTCTCCGCTGGTACGGTGGGGTTGCCCTTCCGGCCATCCACATCGGCCACATGATCGTAGTAGATCTCACGGGAATCCTGAGGGTATCCTCCTCCCACCATCTTGGCCCAGGGAGCCCTGGTGTGGAGTCTTTCACGGGTATAGAAGTGGAAGTTGAAGATGCTGCCTCCTTTGAGACTGATGTCATTCACCTTCTGCAGCAGTCCGCGATCAACATGACTCGGCCCGACAAGCTTGTTGAAGGTCTGCCTGACATCGACGCCGCTGATCACAGCTTTGTTGGCCCAGATCCTCTTCTCCCCTCTGGCGGCCGTATCTCTCAGCCTCACTCCGACAGCAACGCCATCGTTGAGCATTATCTCCTCGACAGGGCAGCAGGTGCGTACCACAGCCCCATGGGCTATGGCACAGCGCATTACGCAATGGAAGTAGTCGTGCATACCCCCGCGAGGCACCCTCATACGGCCTAGAATCAGCAAGGTTATGGCACAGCACCAGGCAGGTACAGCCACCCCCTTCCAGTGGCCGGCGGCCCCCGAATACCAGGCGACGACTGCCTGTTGCACCTTCCAGGGTTCGCTTTCCAGGTATTCATCCATGAGGTCAAACATGTCCATATCCAGCAGCTCTTCAGTCCACACATCCGGCTGGTACTTCTTGTAGACCTGCATGTAAGGGATGTTCTCGGCAGTAACGTCTACCTCCGGTGGATGCGGCGGGCACCAGAAAACGGAGCGCAGCAACTCCTTGGTGAATGTGGGTTGAGTCAGCAATCCAGCCATCTTGGCAAAGCCCATCTGGTCCTTCTCGGTCAGCGGCGACATCCCAAAAGTGCAGGCAACTCCACGGCTCGCATCCGCCATCAGGTCGCCCATTTCGTTCTCGTCGATCCGCCAGCCGTACTTCCACAGCTCCAACTGCTCGAAGCCGGGCGCTGGTGCTCCATATAGCATGATGGCATGAGGGTTTATCTTCACACCGGCCATCGGCTCAGTGTTCTCACACGCACCCCCGGCTTCGGGTCTCTCTTCCAGCACACAGACGCTGGCTCCAGATTTGGCCAGGTAAGCTGCCAGAGTTACACCATTGGGTCCACCACCTACAATAACGAAATCATATCTCTCATCCTTGGGCATACTTGATCTCCTCTCCTTTAGAATAGACTACCGCGTTGTGGAATAGCTCTACCCGCCACAAGATATGAAACTACCTTCACTCTTGCTGGTAATTCAATTTGGCTACCTTGGTTGATCCGACAAAAGGTTACCCTGCTTCTAATCTACATAAGACACAATACGTTTATGCAACGCTAAGTTTTGCTACTATATCACAACAAAGTGGTCTACTGTCAAGTCAGTAGTGTTCCTGGAACTTCCCGCAAAACGTCAAAAGATCTGGCTGTCTAGGCACGGACGTTCTTGACCTGATGGTTCAATCAAGCACGGATTATGTTACACGGTACCGTATTTCGCAGGAAGCTATGTTCTTGTCGCAAGAACCCACGAGAAGATAGCACACTTCGACTTCAATCTTTGAGATATGTTTCAACGTACTTTGTGATGAACTGGGGCGTCTTCCACCACTTCTTGGCCCCCATATCCTCGGCAATGGCACTGCTGGCAATGTATGCTGGCCCACCGGTCACCATGCCACCAGGATACGTCGAAGCTCCACAGACATATAGCCCGGCAATAGGTGTCCTTGTGGTCGAACACGTCTCGTCCGGCCGGTTATAGCCCATCTGCAATATGTTATAGTCACCGTGCTTTATCGCCCCCTTCACCATGCAGGGGATTCTTCTCTCGATATCCACCGGCGACTCACTGGAGTAGGCAATGATATCCTTTCTGGTGAAGTCCTTCAGATGGCTCAACCACAGATCGAGGACCCTGTGCTCGATCTCCTTTTTCTTCTTCTCCCAGTTCTCAGCCTTGCCGTCCAGATCATACGGGGCGGGGAACTGGAACTTGGACACATGATGGCCGGGTATGTCCACCAGCGTGGGATCATACAGAGTCTCACAGGTAGCATGGCCACCGATATGGTCCAGTTTCCCTGCTCTGACATCGGTGAAAAACTTCAGCACCTCATCCTCGTTCTCGAACCCCATGATATTCATCAGGGACTCATTGATCCTGGGATCGTCTACAACGTCATACTCCAGTGGTTTCTCGGTGGCAATGTGCATGGTCCACAGGCTCCACTTGTCATACTTCCAGGTCTTGCACCGCTCCGCCAGCGTGGGAGCAATGTTGCTCTCACCGACCAGTCTGATGAATGTGCTCTGCGGGTCGAGCGTCGATGCTACCGCCTTGGCTTTGATCACCGTCCCATCGAACAACACCACACCGCCCACCTTGCCATTCTCCACATTGATCTTGACCACCTCGGCGTTCTCCAGTATCAGGCCGCCGTTGGTCACTATGTCCTTGCCGAACAGGCTCGCCATCTTGTGTGATCCGCCGTAGCACTGTCGCTTGTGCATGGAGATCCATATCATCAGCGGGAAGAGAAATGCCCCCGTCTCCGTGGGATCAAGACCCCACATACAGGCAACATAGAGGAAGAGTGCCCTCACCTTGGGATGTTTGAAGGTCTCAGTAACAGACTCGTAGGGAGATTTCTCCATCATCTCCAGAAACTCCTGCCCCAGCTTCGTCTTCTGCGTCTTCACCACCAGATCCAGCGAGGGCATCGGTGGCACATAGGTGCCGGGGGCCAGTATCTCATCCATCATCCTGTTGATGACCCTAATCCAGTCGGCAAACTTGTTGGCGTCTTCCTCAGACCACCTCAGGATAGAGTCATAGGCACAGTCCTGCATCCGGTGCAGCAGAAGCGATCTCCTGTCCTTGAAGATCATGCCGGTTTGAGCATTCGGATAGATCCAGAGAAGGCCTCTCTCGCTGAAGTTGAAGTCCTTCGTCATCGGCAGGTAATCCACCATCAGGTGATACATAGCATGAGTATTGGCATAGTGACACGGGTAGAGGATCTCCTCGGTAGCTAGCCCTCCACCTATCTCACCCCTTCTCTCCAGAAGAATGACTTTCAAACCGGCCTTCGCCAGATAAGCAGCCGTGGTTAGGCCATTGGGCCCGGCCCCGATCACCGCCACGTCGCATTCCAGCTTATTCGGCATCACCGGGTGCACAATCTTGCCGTAGCCGCTCTCCATACCCTCGTTCTTGTACTCGAAGCGCGTCTTCATCACTCTGCCTCCTTCTTTGAACTGACCCCTCTAGACATCGCCGCTACTGACCTTCTTGTCCGAGACATAGTAAGGCGAGGGGTACCACCATCCACCCGGCTTCAGATCCAGGTCTTCGATCAAGATATGCATCAGGTTGTACGGCACCGCCATCAGGGCTAGGCCACCCGGGTAAGATGTCTGATTGACCAGATACAGCCTGTCTATGGGGGTCCTGTATCTGCCGCACTCCGGCACCGGCCTCCTGTCACACCATTGGTCATCGCAGGGCCTGATCCCTTCCCAGTTGCCACCCACAAAGCCCATGTTCCTGAAAGAGGAGTCCAACGGTGTCATGGCGAACTTAGCCACAATGTTGTCATCACCCATGTTGGTGCAGTACTCGCGGTACATCTCGAGCATGCCCTCGACCTGTTCTTCCTTATGCTTGTTATAGTTCTCGATACCTCCTACGTAGTACTCAGGAACCGGCAGCGGCCAGAAGTTATAGATGGTGTGATATCCAGGAGGGCACCTGGTGGGATCATAGATGGATGAGCGCAGGGTGCGTAGGACGACTTCATCCTTGCCGAACCGCGGGAATCTGAACTCCGCGTCGACCGCTTTGCGGTGGTTCGTCAACACATCCAGGCGGTCAACGGGAAAGACGGTCCCAACACCTGGGTGCTTGTCCATGAACTCCCCTGCCTTGCCTTTGAACCGCGGCAGTTCTTTTACGATCATGTCCACCTTCATCAGACTGCCGCCGTTGAGGTTGATATCCTTCACCTTCTGGTAGAAGCCTCGATCAAGGTGCTTCTTGTCGATCAGCTTGAGAAAGGTCTCTTTGACATGGGTGTCGCTGATCACCGCCCTCTCGGCCCAGATGACCTTGTCGGCCATCGGCCCCTTCCCACCTACTCGCACGCCCTTTGCCTCGCCATCCTCTACTATGATCTCCTCCACCGGGGAGTTGGTGTAGAAAGTGGCCCCGTGGGCCAGGGCCGCCCGCATCGTTGCGTGGGCATAGGAATGCATCCCTCCCAGGAAAACGCCCGAGGAATACATTATCAGGAAGGTGATGGCAGCCCCAACAATGCCCATCCCCTTCGACAGGAATCCGGGACCGCTGTCCCAGGCTGCAATGCAAAGGCCCACCTTCTGGGCCTCCGTCGTGGTCAGTATGTTAGTGATGTCCAGTGTGGACATCTCCAGCCAGCTATCGTCGTATACCAGGCTCAGCAGTGGCACCTTCTTGATCGCCTTCACCCAGGGCAGATCCTTGGGCTCGCGGCTGTACCCCTCTGGGAGCGGCGGCGTCCAGTAGATTGACCTCAGGAACTCTCTGCACTCAGGCGATTCCATAATCTCGTAGAGTCCTTCCGTCTGGGCGGCCACGTCCTCACCCCACATGAGCATGGACTCTCTTACCACCTGCTTGTTCCAGCGGCCACCGACGGTGACTCGCTTAAGGTCGGAGCTGACGGCAGCGCCCCAGATGTCACAGGGAACTACCCTGAGACCATACTTCCCCAGTTCCAACTGCTCCCACGCCGGCGAGGCACCAGCATAGTTGAAAGCGGCGTGAGGCTCGATCCTGAAGCCCGGTATCGGCTCGATGGTCTCACAGCCTCCACCGATCTCCGTCCTGGCCTCGACAACACAAACCTTCACCCCACACTTCGCCAGATAGGCCGCTATCCCCAGTCCATTGGGGCCGCCGCCGACGACAACAACGTCGTAACTTATTCGGGCCATAACCCACCTCCTGACTCAGACTGCTATCAAAAAGGCCTCTCTCTCAGAGGCTCAACGGGGCAGAGGCATCTCAGAGGTCCCCTCCGCAGGACAACCAACAGAGAAGAAGCAAGCGCCATCACTGACAGAATGCGCTCCCCAGGAAATATATTTTGCGCAATACTAATTGTCGCCACTATACCAAATCAAGTGACCTGTTATCAACCCGATTCCCAGAATTAACCTTACACGGTGGCCTTCCGCACACGGTGGTACCGTAGTACTTCATCGGCCACTTTCATCCCAGAGTCCGTTGCCTGCTGAGTGCCTACCCCAATGCCGCCAGCATCACATCCCACATAGAAAAGTCCCCTTATCGGTGCCTTAGTCGATGGTTTGTGGGCGCCGCCTTGGCCGACAACCTGGCCCAGGCCAATGCACTCCCCACCTACCCCAGGCAACACCGAATCGCGCGTCAGGATAGAGACCTCGCGGGCGGTGACATATTCCTTAGATTCAATAGCAGCCTGCAGATCGGGGAAGGCCTTGAACATCACTTCATCCCCCTTGTCCAACCATGGCTTGAGGTCCTTCTCAGTCAACTTGGGATCCTCAGGGCCAAGGAATCCAGTCAACACGATCTGCTTGCCCTTTGGAGCCGCGCCGGGGTCATAGTTGGAGGGAACCTCAAACCACACAGTCATGTCCTCAGGGATCTGACCAGTCTTCGCCTTGAGCCACTTGTCAATGCTCCAGGCACTCTCAGTAGTGAATATGGCACCGAAGGGTACGTTCTTGATCACTTCCTTGTTCAGGAAATAGCGGGCACCCAGGAATGCCAGCGACGGCACCAGGTCCTTCACATAGTTCACGTAGCCCTTATCGAAGTGCTTCTCGCCTACCAGCTTGAGTACCGTGGGTTGAATGCCAGCATTGCTCACCACAATCGGAGCGTGGAATGTGCCCTTCTCAGTTACCACTCCGGTGACCTTGCCATCCTCGACTTCAATCTTCTCCACCCTGCAGCGTAGGATCGTCTTTCCGCCAAACGTCTCCACCGACTCGGCATAGGTCTCTGCCACCCGCCCTATGCCCCCCTTGCAGAAGACCCCTCCGCCGCGGAGGAACATCTGCTGAACCACGGTGATGCCCTCCGAGGCCGCCACTGCGTCCACCGGCAGCACAAAGCAGCCATCAGAGACCAGACTGATCAGAAAGCTGTAAAGTCCCTTGTTTATCTTCCGCTGGCTCAGCCACTCGCCGTAGCTGATGTCATCCAGTTTGGCGATATCCTGTGGCGTCATCAGCGTCAACTCCGCCAACAGATTCAGGGCATCTGCTCTCTCTGCCTCCGGCACTTCGAGCCAGTCGAATATCTTGTTGGGGTCCGGGGTTGGATCTTGAGGTCCCACCACGTATCTTCCTGCTGACTGCCTGAACATACTCCCCTGAATACCCGGCGCCACCAGCTCCACCTTCCCCTCCATACCCAGTTCTTTGAGTACGGCCTCGAACCGATTGTCCATGGTGGGGGCAGCAATCACCACCCAGGCCGTATAGGTGAATCCCCCCTTGGAAAAGGCCATCGCCTTTCCACCAGCCTTGGCGTTCTTCTCCAGGAGTAGTACCTTCATTCCCCGCTTGGCCAACAGCGCTGCACATGAGCTGCCACCAAATCCGGCTCCAACGACAATCACATCATAAGACTCTGCCACGGTTGTTCGCCCTCCTTAAAGATTTGCATAATAGATGTAATGGATAACAAAGACCGAGGAGATGTTCGAGACAGTCCCTGCCTGGTGACGACCGTTACAGCAAATGATCTACGTTAATGAACCTGCAGGGCAATCCCACCCCCCAGTGGCCTGCTCCGCCATGATATTTGTATCGTTGCCCCGCTGTCAAGTTCAACATGTTCAACAGAAACTGAGCTGGTGAAGTTCAAATGCTGCGGGACAAGACGGACGGGATGATGGCTAAGCTCTGGCCGGTGGTGTTAGGAATGGGTACCCATCAGGAAACGGAATCGGGCATCAAGATGGCTCGTACGATACTCCATCACCACCGAGCACGGAGTACCATCTAGCGCTGATAGTGAGTAACGTTTTGTGGGTCAAACTAGAGTCTTTTTTGTGCAAAATTGGTGTGGGGTGTACCTGCAGTAGGAGGCTGTTGTTCCATTGTGCAGCTCCCCGTAATCTGCGAAGATAGTTGCCAGAGTGCATAGCCTGGGCACGTACCCAGCAATTGCTCTGTGACTAACGATACTTTGTAGGAGGTGCCAAAATGGGATGGGAGAGCATAGTGTTTTTGGCATTGGCAGCACTCTTTCTACTCTTGCCATTAGCATTAGTCTGGTATCTGAATCTAGGTGGCACAACACAGCTCCTACTCCTACGTGAGGCGCGCAGGAGAATCAAGGTGCTGGTAGTGGATGATCATGCCGTAGTCAGAGACGGCATTCGTGCATTACTGGGTCTACAGAAGGATATGCTAGTGGTTGGAGAGGCGGCGAATGGACAGGAAGCATTAGAGAAGGTAAGCCAGCTTTCTCCTGACGTTGTGCTCATGGATCTAAGGATGCCAGTCATGAATGGACTGGAGGCCACCAGTCGGATAAGGGCTGAAGGTCAACCGGCCAAGGTCTTGATATTGACCCAGTACGATGAAGAAGAAAACGTGGTGGCTAGCAGCCAGGCTGGTGCGTTAGGCTTCCTCCCCAAGAGGAATGCTGGTCCGGACCTGGTGAATGGCATCAGGGTTGTGAGCAGAGGGGAACGATTTATGCCTGTGGCAGCCTTGGCTTCATAGACATCTGCCTTGAATTGAGAAGCATGTAGGGGGCGTCTCGTGAACCGCCCTCTACTGATTGGTGGCTAAAGCGGTTTCCCAGGATCCATCCGCAAACCGGAGTCACCGTGGCTTTGAGACAACCGCTGCCTACTTAAGTTCCGAAACCGCCTCCCGCACACCTTATCGTAGAGAATAGGCGGCCTCAGTCAAGTTGTGGCTGCGGGCCCATCCTGCCATCTGCTCTGATTCTATAACCGGAACCGTCGGGAGAAGTGTTATACTAGGGCACGGTTTCTGGATTGCATCAGATAGATTCGCCTAGGTTCCGTTAGGCGGAAGACTGCGAGTTAGTCATGCAAGAGAGAATGACTTCCCGGAAAGATACGACATCTGGCGATCATCAGCTTGGTTTTCCAAGAGCAGTGAGGAACTTGCACCTGCGGGCTATTCTCGATAGCCTGGATGATCAATTGATGGTCATTGATCAAGATATGGGGATCACCGAGGTCAATGAGGCTTTTCTTCGGATGCACGGGATGAAGAGTGCAGACGTCATTGGCAGACCGTGTTACCTAGTGTCACACGGTCTGCCTGAGCCTTGCAGTTCTCATAGCTGCGAATGCCCGGCTCCTAGGGTCTGGGAAAGTGGCCAACCGGTGAGGGTGAATCATATTCACCAAACCAAAACCGGGAGTGAGACTAATGTGCGACATATTGAGATTATCGCCTCTCCTTTAAGGGACAGCCAGGGTAACATCATCGAGATGATCGAGCTGATCAGGGACGTCACCGAGCTAAGAAGGGTGCAGAAACAGACTATCGAAGCTACTCAGAACCTCCTCGCCCTGGGTGCTATTGCCAGCACAGTAAGCCAGTCCTTAGATTTAGATACAGTTCTCAATCTTGCTCTGGACAAGGTGCTGACTTTGATGAAAGCAAATATGGGCGGTATCATGCTGAAGGATGAGGAGTCCCACGTGCTTTCTTACCGTGTCAGCCGTGGAGTGTCCCAGGAATTTGTGGAAGGAGTCGCTGGATTGCGATTGGGAGAGGGCATTGCTGGGAAGGTGGCACAGACAGGGGAACCTATCTACGTGGACGACATATCCCAGGACTCCAGGCTTAGTCGACCGGTGGTTATTAAAGAGGGACTGCGTGCTTTTGCCAGTGTGCCGCTGCGGTCGAAGGACAAGATCCTAGGCGTCATGAATATCGCCAGTCACACCCCACGGCGGTTTAGCCACCAGGATGTTCAGCTCTTGACCGGTGTTGCTGATCAGATCGCCATGGCCATTGAAAACGCCAAGCTTTATCACGAGGTGCAGCGCATGGCGGATACGCGGGGGCAACTGCTGTACCGCATTATTTCGAGCCAAGAAGAAGAGCGTAAAAGGATTGCTCGGGAGCTGCATGATGAGACCAGCCAGGTCCTCAGCAGCTTGGCAGTCAACCTGCAAGCCCTCATCGATGCGTTACCTCGCCACCCGAAGCAAATCAAGACAAGGTTGGGAGGACTACAAGCTGTGGCCATCAACATGCACGATGGTCTGCGCAGAATAATGTACGAACTCCGTCCTAGTTTGCTGGATGATTTCGGGCTGGTGGCAGCGGTAAGGTGGCTAACTGAAAACCGCTTGGATACGGCTGGCATAAAAGTACATCTGGCTACCCGTGGCATGGAGAGAAGATTGCCTATTGAGATAGAGACGGCTCTCTTCAGAATTGTTCAGGAGGCTGGCAATAACGTCATCAAACATGCTGATGCTGATAGCATTAGCATTGCTCTTGATTTCAGGGAGAACTCCATTGTAGCCTGCATTGAAGATAACGGTCAGGGATTTGATCCGGATCAGGTCATGATATCGAACAAGAGGCGTGGACTGGGGTTACTTGGTATGAGAGAGCGAGCAGAGTTGCTAGGTGGACAGTTGAGTGTTCATTCACAACCAGGGGTTGGCACCCGGATCACCGCTGAGATTCCAGTGAGGCAGGAGGTCTCCAGTGGCTAAGATACGAGTGTTGGTAGCAGATGATCATGCCTTGATGCGCGAAGGCATCCGAGCTCTCCTGGCGCTTCAGGATGATATCGAAGTAGTAGGGGAAGCAACCGATGGCAGAGAGGCCGTGGACAAAGCCCATGACCTGACACCGGATGTCGTCCTGATGGATATAGCTATGCCTATTATGGATGGCTTGGAAGCTAGCCGTCGAATTCTCAAGGACAGGCCGAATGCGAGGATTCTGATCTTAAGTCAGCATGTTGACAGAGAATACGTATTATCCAGTGTCAAAGCTGGTGCTATTGGATTCATGTCCAAGAAGGCGGTGGCTTCGGAACTGGTTTCAGCCATAAACTCTGTCTACCGCGGAGATTCTGTTCTCTATCCTTCTGTGGCCAAGGTGCTGATCGATGATTACCGCCAGCGGACAGAGGGGGAGGCAGATTCCTATGAGTGTTTGACATCCCGGGAGAGGGACGTGCTCAAGCTAGTGGCTGAAGGACTCACCAACCGAGAGATAGCTGACATGCTCGTTCTCAGTGTGAAAACGGTTCTCGGTCACAGGACAAGATTGATGGAGAAACTGGATATCCACAGTCGAGCTGATCTAATCAAATATGCCATCAGGAAGGGGCTCATAACAGTTGACGGTTAACCCAATCCCTGAGATAGATGTCGCCGATAGCGGTTTGTTTTCCCTGTTTTGTTCCACAATGGCCTTACTTATGCAGTGATCAGTGCCAATCTATCTCTTAGATTGTGATAGGTTCCAAACGTGAGTCTCTGGCTGAATCTATGCAGCGACCGAATGGACAAAGCGCTTTCCTTGACTCACAGATCTGATTCCATTCAGGAGATCTGCCCCGACACTTCTCTTGGGCACGAAGCCCAGAGCACCCACTTGGGTGCTGGCGAGCACGTTCTCATCTTCGTCATACTGGGTCAACATCAGTATCTTAGCCTGATCCCACTTCGAGCGTATCCGTTCTGTAGCTTCCAGACCATTCATCACTGGCATCGCTATGTCCATTAGCACCACATCGGGAGCAAGCTCAAGGGTTCTTTCTAACGCCTCCTGCCCATTCACTGCCTCGCCTACCACCTGTATGTCCTTCTGCAAAGTCAAAAATGCTCGGACAGCTTCCCTGACTATAGCATGGTCATCTACCACCAGCACTTTGATTGTTTCAATTGCTGTGGCCAGTGCTTTCCAGGGTGGGGTATCCTTCGCAGCAATAAGCATATCGCCGAGTATACTCGTACCATACAAACAGACATCTGTGTTACCCTCGCTCACACAGTTAGCCGTTCCTGGGACTGTTGTCTCTATTGATGGTTTATGTAACCAATGTTCATATCGGTCATATCCAGCAATGCCAACAAGCTTAAGCCATTCAGATTCGTATTTCTTTGCGCTGCTTCCGTGAAGGCGTTCGCCTGTTCCTCTTCCATTCATTGCCTTACTCCTTTCACCATGTTGCCAGATTTCCCCCCACTATCTCAGAAAACCAATGATATCTGGCGTAAGCAGGTCACAAATTCAAATCCAGTTTCATTGTGCAAGAAAACGGATAAAGCCACCAATGGTAGAACACTCCGTGTTCCCTGAAATTATGCCCTAGTTTTAGTGCAAGAGTGCCCTAATTGGATAAGATGGCTGCCTGACACTATTTCATGTATGTTTTCTGCCAGGTAGGGACGGATCGCGTCCTCCTACGGTATGGACGCGTCCAGACACTTGTCCAACCACCCTGGACAGACTAATAGAGGGCGCAGGTTAGCTGATGTCGGATGCCCCAGTAGACAAAGCGCCAGAGCTCTCTGCGGCCCAATTGATGAAATGAAGATGCAACAGAAACTGAAACTTGACATGCAGTCGCTTTCTGCATATTATCATCCCCGAAAAGCTGGGGTTGGCTTGTGTTTATCAGCCATACCCTGGGGACTCCGCTTAAAGTTGAAGAGGCCGAGCAAGTTCCGAATACTCAGTTGACAGTCACACTGGCCCACAGAAGAACGATCCCAACATACTGATTGCTGTATAGAACAAAGGAGGCACAAGTGGCAGGTTTCGAAGGGAAAATGCTGGAGGTCAATCTATCTAACGGCAATATCAACAAAACCGTGATCGACAAGGGTGTGCTGCGCAAGTTCATCGGCGGCAGCGGACTCGGCGCCAAGCTGATGTTCGACCGCGTCGATCCCAAGGTTGATGCCCTGTCTCCAAAGAATGAGCTATTCATCCTGTGTGGACCGGTTAGCGGCACCAGTCTTCCGGGAGGGGCGCGTTTTGCGGTCTGCGCCAAGTCGCCGCTGACCAACATGTTTGCCGAAAGCTCCTGCGGGGGCGACTTTGCGTCTGAACTCCGATCTGCTGGCTGGGACGGCATCATTGTCCAAGGTGCTTCAAACAAGCCCGTATACCTCTATATCGAAGACGAGAAAGCAGAGGTCAGGGATGCCTCTGATCTCTGGGGAAAGGGCAACCTGGAGGTTGCCGACCTTCTCAAGGCACGTCACGGGGGAAGGGAAGCCAGGGTAGTCAGCATCGGTCAGTCAGGGGAGAATTTGGTGAGGTACGCGGGAGTTGCCAACGGGAGATCCCTCGCTGCCCGCTGCGGCATGGGCGCCGTGATGGGATCGAAGAAGCTGAAGGCTGTTGTCGTCAAGGGCAGTGGTAAGATACCGTTGGCTGCACCCGAGAAGTTCTCTGAAAAACGCAAGGTACTCGTGCAGAAGGCCAAGGACAATATTGTTACTCAGGTACTGGGCATGCTGGGCACCAATGCCGCCGTGGATGTCAGCGCCGTAACGGGCGACCTGCCGGGCAAAAACTGGGCTTCGGGTGACAATACCGCCATTGCTGCCAAAACAGGCGGTCCCGTTTTGAGCGGCCAGCAGTTCTTGACTGGAACCGAGTCGTGCTTTGGGTGTATGGTCGGCTGCAAGAGGATAAATAAGATAACCGAGGGCCCGTTTGCGGGCTGGGCAGGACCTGGCCCGGAATACGAAGGCGTGGTCAGTCTGGGAAGCAACTTGATGATCGACGATATGGCCGCCATCATCAAGATGAATGACATGTGCAATGACTTCGGCCTTGACGTGATCTCCGCTGGCTCAGCCATAGCCATGGCTATGGAATGTATGGAACGTGGCATCCTGACCACCAAGGATACTGGCGGCATCGATCTCAAATGGGGGAATGTCGATGCTGTCGTCAAGATGATCCCCATGATTGCTCGTCGCGAGGGCCTTGGCGCTACTCTAGCTGAGGGCGTCAAGAGAGCAGCACAGAAGATCGGCAAAGGTGCCTCAGAATACGCCATAGAGGTCAAGGGCCTTGAGGTTCCCATGCATGACCCCCGTGCACACCACGGTCTGGGACTGTCCTATGCCACAGGGGCACGCGGGGCATGCCATACCAACGACCCGGCCTACACCATCGGTTCAGGGATTTTTGACTGGCCGGAACTCGGCCTGACCCCGCTTTTGGCAGCCCAGGTCAAAGAGAGCAAGGTATGGGGGACAGTCATAAAGAACTCCCAGGACCTCGGCCAGATCATCAATGCAGGCGTGTTCTGCTACATGCTCGGTCCTGTGATGAATGCTGGGGATGTCACTGAACTCCTGGCATATTCCAGCGGCTTCGACTACACCTTCAGTGAACTGGTAGAGTGCGGGGAGAGGATATGGCATATGAAGAGAGGGGTGAGCAATCTCATGGGTATCACCGCAGCCGACGACAAGTTGCCCAAGCGGATACTCACACCCACCACCGAGGGCGCCGCTGCCGGTTTCAAGATAGACCTTGAGCTCATGCTGAAGGAATACTACCCGGCAAGGGGACTTAATCCCGATGGACGTCCATCCAAAGAGACACTCAACAGGCTGGGATTGTCTGATCTGGCAGCAAAGCTTTACTAAGGCATTTGAGGGTTTCTGGTTCCCGACGATCGAAACAACCTCTCCCCTGTGATAGGGGAGAGGTTGTTTTTTGGGCTGGTGGGAGAAGTGATGTAAGATTGTCACATACAGTTGCTGGCTAGAAGCTTGATGGCAGGGGAGGTCAGGATGCTCAGCGGGCAGGAGTTATCTAGATACGAGAGACAACTACTGATAGCAGGATGGGGGAAGAAAGGCCAGGAGAGGCTCAAGAAAGCAGAGGTGCTGGTGGCCGGTGCCGGGGGGCTTGGTTCCGCCATCTTGATCCATCTGGCAGCAGCCGGGGTGGGAAAGATAAGGATAATCGACTCCGATAGAGTGGAACTCAGCAACCTGAACCGACAGACACTATATTCGATTAACGATATAGGCAAGGAAAAGGCAATCGCAGCTAAGGACAGGCTGGCACTGCTGAACCCTGACATTGAGATAGAAGCCCTGGCGGAATTGATCACCGAGAAGAACGTCTTTGACCTTGTGGCCCACTATCCCATTGTCGATGCCATGGATAATCTGCCAACAAGATACCTGCTGAATCAAGTTGCTGTCAGCAGGCAACTGCCGCTCTTTCACGGCGCAGTCTACGGATTCGAGGGGAGCGCCACCACCATAATGCCCACTCAAACGCCATGTCTGAGATGCCTCTACCAAGGCGTCCTACCCGGGGAAATCCCTGTAGTCGGCGTTACCCCGGCAGTTATTGGCTGTGTTCAAGCCACCGAAGTGATAAAATACCTCATAGGTATGGGTGAATTGCTCACCGGTAGGCTCTTAGTTTACGATGGTCTCAGTATGAGGTTCAGTGAGGCAAGAGTGAAGAAAGACCCCAATTGTGAAGCATGCGGGTCAAGCCGGCCATTCGATGTGGGAGAGAAGAATGAAAGTTAGGGTCAGGTTGTCTTCCTTGCTTCGCCAATTCAGTGACATCACCAAGGAGCCAGATACAATCGAGGTGTCGGCACCCGATGCACTGGAATGCCTTCGAGTGTTGGTAAACCGATTCCCATCCATGAGACAGTGGGTCTACGATAAGGAAGGCAAGTTGCTGCCTTCGACTATGTTCTTCGTCAATGGGGAGAAACTCCTGGCCGATGAATTCACGAGGCCGCTTGAAGATGGTGCCAACCTCTTTGTCCTCCTGGCCTTCGCCGGTGGATAGAAGACCCTCCAGAACCAGGCAACCGTCCACGCATATTTGGGATGAGCTCTGCCACAGTCAACGCTTCCATTTCTGCCAAAGAGTTGAATGATGGCATCGTTTCCAGGTATCCTCTGGTACGGTACGATCGACAGCAAAAATCACGTCACTTAGGATACCTGACCAACCTGGAATTGCCCCGATATACCAGATATCAGGATCGGGTGAGATGACCATCGAGATTCTAGAGGGAATCCCAGTCGCCATCGACAAACAAGAGATCCTCCGTATTCAGGGGCACCACAAGAATGAGAAACCGAGCGCGGCCATCCAGGAGATTCTGGAAAAGGCGATGGAAGACTTCCACCCTTTGCTTCAGCCGAAGGCCACCTTCATCGAGATGGAGGCCAGAGTAACGAAGGAGTCCATCAACCTGGAGAACGGCTTGGTATTGCACAATCCGGACGGGGCCAAAGCATGGCAAAACGCTGATCATCTTGTTGCAGTTGTATGCACCATCGGTCCAGTCCTGGGCCAGAGGGTCTCAGAGCTCTCCGCTCAGGGAGCCAATACCGCTGCTCTGGTGCTCGATAGCATCGGCTCTGCGGCAGTCGAGAGCGTAGCTGATCATGTTAACCGTCGCATCTGCCAGGGTGCAGCACAACGTGGTATGAAGGCAGGGCCCCGACTGAGCCCGGGATATGGTACGTGGCCTTTGGAAGACCAGAGAGTCATCTTCGCCATGGTACCCGCAGAGAGGATAGGTGTTCACCTCAATGAACAGGGCATAATGATCCCTATGAAGTCGATCTCGTTTTGCTTGGGCATGGGGAGGAATCTGAAAGCACCAAAAGGTCTGCACCCCTGTCAATACTGCAATCTAAAGAACTGCCAGTACCGCAAGGCACTGAAAGACCAACCATAACGGTGCAAATCCTGTGAAGGCGATAGGAGTAATACACCGATGAGAGTTGCAACAATCCGCGGCCCGCGCGACATCAGAGTGGACATTGTCAGCAATCCTTCTATCGGAAGAGGCGAGATACTGGTGAAGGTGAAGGCATGTGGAATATGCGGCACTGACCTCCACAC
Organism: Chloroflexi bacterium RBG_13_53_26; assembly: GCA_001795035.1. Lineage (GTDB taxonomy): Bacteria > Chloroflexota > Dehalococcoidia > UBA2247 > RBG-13-53-26 > RBG-13-53-26. Next base: position 233 of record MGMW01000045.1, on the reverse strand, counting down.
CTTTAAGGCCGGTAGGTCATCGACATCTCAGAAACCCACTGTGCTGGGGCATGAGTTCAGCGGTGAAATTGCGGAGGTGGGGAAGTCTGTCACGGGTCTGAGGGTGGATGAACGGATAGTCGGAACCGGGTACCTCCCCTGCGGCAAGTGCTATCGGTGTCAGCAGGATCAAGAAGACAGGTGCCCTAGCCCTCTGGTTCCGGGAGAAGGATTGGATGGTGCTTTTGCTGAAT
>MGMW01000044.1 GCA_001795035.1 Chloroflexi bacterium RBG_13_53_26 | reverse complement strand
CTGTCAGGATACTAGGCATCAGCAGGAGTCCGAGCTAACCAGGACTCCTGCTCGTTTTCTGGCGTTGATACGCTCCGTGTATGGAGTCTATCCCCAAAGCCCGACATCTCACCTGGACCAGCTTTCGGAGAGCGGAGCACCACAGGCCACCTTTTCATCCACCATTGTGAAGCAAGCCGATCGTTCAATTCACACCCTTATGCCTGACGAAGAACCTTGTGATGCAAGGTAAATAGTAAGGTGTGGAGCACCGCTCTAACTGGGGCATGGTAGCTGTAGTGTAAGTCGCTACCCCGTGAGCCAGAAGTGACGCTTCGCCTGCAGAAGGAGTTTGAACACCCGGCCATCATCAGCAACTTCCACCCTGGTCTGACCAAGAAGATCATCGATCCAAGGCTGGGGCAGGCCCTTCATCCCATAGAGAGCCCCGACCGCAGCGCCGACAACAGCACCTATTGTATCGCTGTCTCTGGTATCATTGACTGCTCGAACGATGGCTTCCTCCGGATTCGCAGCATGATTGGCCAGAATGTACAGAACGGAGGGTAACGTCTCAAAGAGGCTGGGCCCAGAGCCCCACTCATCGCATGCTTCAACCACGGTGAGCTTCCTTCTCAGGGCACTGCCGACGCGTTTCTTGGTGTATTTCCAGAGCGGAGTGCGATGTTGAGCATAGCATGTCTTTCCCTCTAGTTCCTCCAGCGTGCCGCAGAACGTGTCAATCCACCATCGGGGTTCTGGCGTGGCTGCCATGCCCAGCAAATGCCACAGCATCTTGACGAGGGCCACACAGCTCGCATTGCTGGCAAAGCTGTTATGAGTTATCATTCCCGCAATTGCCGCATCCGCATAGAGCGCTGGTGATTGTTGGTGAAGGTGAGGCACAATCACTGGTGCCACTCTCATCAGGGCACCGTTATCGAGCGAGTCCAGCCCTGCACTATACCAGCGTACATTTCTGCCTTTGCAGTTCCTGATGAAAGCTCTGGTGGTATTGCCCATACCACGAATGCGGTGTTCGCAGAAACGCCGTGTCAGGTTCTCAGGTATGAGCCCCCTGTCAACTATGAGCTGCTCCAGCGTCCAGAAGGATAGCTGTGTGTCCCCAGTGGGTACCCCCACCGAGCGATACTCTGAGGTACGAATAGGTAGATAGCTCCTGATTTCACCGTGCCGCCTTCGCCGTTCGGTTGGGAGCATACCTTCTGATGCGGCACCTAACGAATCACCGATTGCCAGGCCGAGCAACATGCCCTCTATCTTCTGAAAGCCGATAGACTCCGGCAAAGCGGCCGGAATCTCGCGAAGTGTTTCACCGTCCTGCAGGCGAATTCTACCCCTTGCGAGCAGTTTCTTGAGCAAATTGCTGTTATCTATCATGGCTCCACTCTATTCTGGAATTCTTGGCAAATCTGCTCACCAGTATTCCCGTCATATTCCTGCCCGGAATGGACGCCCCCAGCTTGTGTCTCTTGATTCTAGATTATAGGATTTCACCATGTCATTTGTCATCCCGCATTGACAAGCAGAGAAGCCGACACTATCCTATCCACAAATCCAGCGTACCTGCAGCAACATGAACATTGGGGGCCTCTCATGTCGAGATTCTATAGCTCAAGGTTGCCGGACGACGTTGCCACTATTGCCGCAAAGTGAGGGTCAGATGGCAGGCCAGACGGTTTTCCGAAGCTGCAATCCTCTGGCAGCAGCAATCACTTCACTCTTAGACTTTCAACGGAGCAGGGACAACCCCAAAATGGGTATCATGTTTGTTAATACTGTAAAGGAGGGTTGATTGACCATGGATCCAAAGGAGTTAGAATCCAGGATCAGGGTCCTGGAGGACATCGAGGCGATCAAGAAACTGAAGGCCACCTACTGCTATCTGTGTGATGCCGGGTTAGGTGATCCACGTAACCGGGATGAACTGATCTCGCATTTCACCAAAGACGCCAGGGTAGATTTCGGCCTCGGCCCTGAGTCCCAGTTCGAGGGACCGGAAGGGCTCCTGATTTTCTTTGGTGGGGTTGTGCCCAGCGCTGTCTCTTTCTGTATGCACATGGTGCACAATCCTATCATCGAGGTCAAAGGCGACGGGGCAACTGGAAAATGGTACTACGAAGCACCCACAACCGACACCACAACAGGCAAGGCTCAATGGATGGCAGGAACATACGAGGAAGAGTATCTCAGAGAGAATGGGAAATGGAAGTTTGCCTCCATAAAGACCAAGTGGAAGTATATCAGCCCCTATGACGAAGGCTGGGCTAAGAACCCGGGGGTTTTGCTCACTGAGCGACACCTGACATAGGGAATTCGTTCTCTGGAACACAGTTTCACTGAAGTCCATCGTTTGAGTCCCGAAGGAGGAGCAGGGGCCATCCGGAAGGCACGAGGGCAAGTCGTTGCCTTCAGTTCGGGGGAGGAGAAATGTCAGCTTACGGATATGCAGGGAGGATTCTCCGAATCGACTTGTCTTCAGGCAGCACACGAACTGCCTCCACGTCTGGATACTCTGACAGATTCCTCGGTGGAAGGGGAGTTGCCACCAAGATATATTGGGATGAAGTGTTGCCAGAGACCTCTGCCTTCGATGCAGAGAACAGACTGATATTCGCCTCCGGTCCACTGTGCGGGATTCCGGTGATTGGCGGGTCTCGCTGGGAGGTTTGCGGGAAAGGACCTACCACACCGCAACGATTTTCCTACGGCAACCTGGGGGGTAGGTGGGGAGCCTCTCTGAAGTTTGCTGGCTACGACGGTATCACAGTGCAAGGTCGATCGGAGAAGCCGGTCTACCTATTTCTGCATGACAATACTGTTGAATTCAGGGACGCTTCCCCCATTTGGGGCAAGGGTGCTATCGAGACCAGAGAAATCCTTAAAGGCGAGCTAGGCGGTTCGGCCATGGTGGTGGCCACTGGTCCTGCCGGTGAGAATATGGCCGTCATGGCCACTCTCCTGGCCGAGAATGATGCCAGCGGTTCAGGAGGTTTGGGCGCAGTCATGGGCTCCAAGAATCTGAAGGCGATTGTGGTGGGGACTGGTAGGGAGAGAGTCAAAGTCGCTCAGCCTGACAGGCTTCAAGAGTTAATCCGACACTACCGCGAGCTGAGAAGGAGCTTCCCTTTCGACGGATGGGAGTACCTCAGCCGTTGGTCAAGGGATCCCACTTCCGAGCCAAGAGTGATGCCAGGTCCTGAAATGAAGAAGGAGCCTTGCTACGGATGCCTCGGCAGATGCGCCAGAAAGGTCTATCAATCGGACGACGGCAAGAAGGGGAAGTTCATATGCCATTCCGCCTTCTTCTATCAGCCGTGGGTGGACAAATACTACGGCGATTGGAGCGACGTGGCCTTTCATGCCACCAAGCTCTGCGACAGCTACGGGCTTGACGCGGTAGCCATTGATCTCATGATCAGTTGGCTTCATCTGTGCTACGAAGCTGGTATCCTCACTGACAAAGCTATCGGGATCCCGATATCAAAAATAGGAAGCGTAGAGTTCATACAATCGCTGCTGAGCAAGATATCCCTTCGTGAAGGGTTTGGAGATATCCTGGCTCAGGGAATACACACGGCCGCAGAGGCGGTGGGAGGCGGTGCCAAAGAGCAGGTTGGCCTGGCCGGTCATCTTTGCGAACCAGGCTATCATCCATACGGGCCAAGGCTATATATTACCAACGCTCTTCCCTATGCCATGGAACCAAGGATACCTATACAGCAACTCCACGAAGTAGGCTTGATCATGGCAAAATGGTCGGCCGGAACCAGAGGGCTGACCAACATCTCCACCAACGCGGTTCGCGGGGTAGCCAGGAGATTCTGGGGAGGTGAACTGGCGGCCGATTTCTCCACCTACGAGGGCAAGGCGTTAGCGGCAAAGAAGATTCAGGACCGCGAGTACGCCGAGGAGTGCCTCATCCTCTGCAACTTCCTCTGGCCCATCACCGACTGCGAACATTCCGAGGACGGTGTCGGTGATGCAACGCTGGAAAGCAAGATCGTCTCCGCCGTTATCGGGATCAACATAGACGAAGAGGGGCTTTGCGGGATAGGCGAGCGGGTTTTCAATCTGCAGAGAGCTGTGCTGGTCAGGGAAGGTCACCGCGGCAGGGAGTCCGACATACTGGCAGACCACTTCTATAGCCTCCCGCTCAAATACGACCAGGCAAATGCCGACTGCCTGGTACCGGGGAAAGATGGGGAGGTTGTCTCACGCAAAAGCGCCGTAGTTGATAGGGGCGAATTTGAGAAGATGAAGGATGAATACTACAAGCTAAGGCAATGGGATGTAGAGACAGGGCTTCAAACGAAGGCGAGTCTAGAAAGGCTGAGCCTATCGGGCATAGCTTCTGACCTGGAGAAGAGAGGACTCTTGGCCCAGGACATGCAGTCCTGAGTTGGAGGTAAATCGTGATAACCAAATACGACGAGATGTTCTGCCACCAAGTCGTATCTACGTTTGACCAGCCGGGCACCAGTGCAAGGGAATGGACTGAGAGGGCCTGGGTGCAGGTCCATGACATCTCCGGGACAGCACACCTGGCCGCTGGCTTTGGATACTATCCAAACCGCAACGTCATGGACGCCTTTGTTGCTTTTGCCATTCAGGGCCAAACCGAATACGTAGTGCGTGCCTCTCGTGAACTGCGTCCCGAGATCGACGTCTTCAAGGTAGGCCCTTTCTCCTACGAAGTAGCTGAGCCTCTGAAAAAAGTAAGGTATATGCTGGGCGATAACGAACATGGCCTAAGCTATGACATAACGGTTGAGGGATACAGCCCACTCCATGAGGAAGACCCGGAGCAGTTCCAGATAAGCCGCGGCAGGCTCAGAGAGCACATCAAGCGCATGGTGCAGTCTGTCAGGCCCACAGGCTGGATCAAGGCGGATGGGAAAACCTTCAAGCTTGACAAAGACGGATGGGTTGGCGAGAGGGACCGCTCATGGGGCATCAGGTTGGCCGGTGCAGACTTCATTGAGACCGGCGTCCAGCCTCCTGAGATACCCGACGGGATGCTATTTAACTTCGTCCTTATGCAGTTCGAGAAATGGGGCGCTAGCTTCCACATAAGGGAGATCTGGGACGACAAGCTTGGTGCAGTGAACAGATGGCACTTCGGCGGCGGCATATTCTATCCCTTTGGAAGCAACAAGGAACCGCTCAAGCTGATCAATGTGGAGCATAACTACAAGTTCAGAGACGATATACTCGAACAGCCGCGGCGGTTCGCCGGCGGGAGTGTCAGCCTCACAGCAATAGACGGCACAAAGAAAGAGGTCTCCATACATCCCATCACCATTTGCTACCAGGCACCCGCTGGATACGGCGGGAATTACAGGGGCTTCATACATGGCGCGTGGAAGGGACCAAATTGGATGGACGGGTACAAACTCGACATCAACAACCCGGAGGTGATGCGTGATATCTGGGGCTACTGTGACTACGGGTCAGAGTTCCAGTGCAGCAACGAGGTTGGCCACGGGACAACTGAACTGATGGTGGTCGGTAAGTATCCGAAGTACGGCTACCAGAGCTACTAGCAGAGGAGGTACCAGATGCTTTCGCGGCAGGTAGATCTATCTGACATACAGCCAAAGCTCACATCCTGGCTGCAGAAGAAGATGCCCCGTGCCAAAGACCTGTCCATATCGGGGCTGGAGAGATCGGGGGCAGGCATCTCCAACGAGACCTTCCTCTTCGACCTGACCTGGCAGGAATCTGGAAAGCAGAGGTCTGAGGCGATGGTGCTTCGCTGCGCGCCCAGGTCTTACCCGGTCTACCCTGACTACGATCTGGGTATCCAGTTCCTCGCCATGGAGTGTCTGCAGGGGACCAAGGTTCCTGTTCCGAAGGTTTACTGGCTGGAAAAAGATGAAGGGTTGCTCGGTACCGCCTTCTACGTGATGGGTAGGATCGAAGGCATTGTTCCTCCAGAGTTCCCCCCCTACCACTCATTCGGGGTTTACTACGACGCTAGCCCTCAGCACCGGTCCAAGATGTGGTGGTCGGCGATAAAGGCAATGTCTGAAGTACACAAACTCGATTGGAGAGGGGCAGGATTCTCTTTTCTCGGTGTTCCCAAGGGAGGCACCGGTCCGATTGACAAGCAACTCGACTACTTTGAGAGATATCTGAATTGGGACAAGGAGTCCCCCAACGAGCCACAGCCGACTCTGGAGGCAGCCCTGAAGTGGTTAAGGGAGAACCGCTACGTTCCGGACCGCGTGACGCTATGCTGGGGAGACGCCCGATTGCCAAACACCATGTTTAGTCCAAATGGTGACGTAGCAGCGCTGCTCGACTGGGAAATGGCATTCCTGGGAGATCCTGAATCGGACTTGGCCTTCTTTCTGCTGCTCGACTGGGTGGACAGCGAAGGCTACGGAATACCCCGGTTGGAGGGCACGCCCGGCATCAAAGATACTGTCAGGCGCTACCAGGAATCGACCGGCTGGAAAGTAGCCAACCTGTTCTACAACGAGGTTTTTGCTGCCCTCAGAGCTGGCGTAGTGATGCTCAAGGTGTTTAAGAACTTCAAGAAACTCGGGGTGGCACTGCCCCAAGAAGACATCGAACTGAACAACGTGTGCACCCAGAGACTGGCAGGTCTCCTGGATTTACCCTCTCCGGGGGCAACAACCAGGCAGACCACCAGGGTCGAGGAGATGGTAGCAACAGTCCAATTCCATCTGACGGGGCTTGGCGGGTATGACTGGTATGCCATATGCCAGAAGGGTGTCGCAACCCGCCATGACGGTATTGCCATGGACCCGGACTGCACGCTTACAGTGTCAGCCGAGGATTGGGCGGCTATCCAGAGGGGAGAACTGGATCGTTTCAATGCCTGGACAGGCGGCAAGCTGAAGATAGACGGCGATATGACCCTGCTGCTACAGCTTGAAGATGCAATCTCGAAACTGAAACAATAGTCAGCTCATTGCCTGATGTCCATCTCTACAGCCAACTTTATGTCAAATTACTTGGATGCGCGGTCCTGGCTTCCTGTATCCGCTGCCCTCCAAGAAGAAAAGGAGAGCCACCCTTTTTGCAGCCAGACATAACTAGGCGATGTGAGCATGATTTGTCACGCCAACAGGGGTCTGCTATATTAAATGATTATTGCCAAAACGCCTTGACTTCCGAACAGTGGTGTCAGAAAGCTATGGAGAATACTCTTCGATCAGAAAGAAAGGCTACTGAGCCTTCAAGGATCGTCTTCAATAGAGATAGATGCAAGGGTTGCAGCTACTGTGTGTATTTTTGCGCCAAAGAAGTCCTTGAGATGAGTGAGGAAACCAATCAGAAAGGTTATCTGCTTCCCAAAGTAGCAGACGAGAGCAAATGCTCGGGTTGCAGACTGTGCGAGGCAATCTGTCCCGATTTCGCTCTTCGGGTGATATCAGCAAACGCAGACGAAGAAGAGTAGTACAAGGCTACCTATGAGTGAAAACGGCATAATCCAGGGGGAATTCTTCATGAACGGCGATGAGGCTTGTGCTGAAGGAGCCATCAGCGCAGGATGTCGCTTCTTCGCCGGCTATCCCATAACGCCGGCCACAGAGGTGGCTGAAAGGATGAGCAGTCGACTCCCCGAGGTGGGAGGCACATATATTCAGATGGAAGATGAAATCGCCTCCATGAATGCCATATTGGGGGCATCATGGGCAGGAGTGAAGGCGATGACAGCTACTTCAGGTCCTGGATTCAGTCTGATGATGGAGAATCTGGGCCTGGGGGTAATGCTGGAAACACCTTGTGTGTTGGTCGATGTTCAACGTGCTGGGCCCTCAACAGGACTGCCCACCGCTGTCGGGCAAGGGGACATGATGCAAGCCCGATGGGGTTCGCACGGCACCTATGAAATAATCGCTATTGTTCCCAACTCACCGCAGGAGATGTTTGACTTGACCATCACGGCATTCAACCTCTCGGAGAAGTACCGTGTCCCCGTGCTCATCATGTCTGATGAGGTCGTAGGACACATGAGCGAGAAGGTAGTGTTACGACAAACAGCTCCAGAAGAGCTGGTCGAGCGACCCCGACCCACGGTGCCACCAGAGAAGTATCTGCCGTTCCAGGCCGATGAGGGACTGGTGCCACCAATGGCTTTGGCCGGAGAGGGTTACCATTTCCACGCTACCGGCCTGACTCACGACGAAAGGGGATACCCGGCGATGAACGCTGCAGCACAGGATCGTCTGGCACGCCGTCTGGTAGACAAGATCAGACTGAACAAGAAGGATATCATACAATACGAAGAGGCCTGGGTCGATGATGCTGAGGTCGTGGTGTGTGCCTATGGGATTACCGCCCGCGTTGCCCGTCACGCAGTGCAGATGGCAAGGAGCGAAGGTATTCGTGCAGGCATGCTGCGGCTGATAACAGTGTGGCCGTTTCCAGAAGAACACATCAGAGAGCTAGCGCAAAAGGTGAGGACTTTCCTGGTACCTGAAATAAACTACGGCCAGATCGTCCTTGAAGTAGAGAGATGTGCCTGCGGTGAAGCCAATACTGTACTCCTGCCTCACATGGGCGGTGGGGTTCACCATCCTCAAGACATTCTCAAGGCGATAAAGGAAGCGATCCAATGACCGACACGGCAATGGCAGACAGTCAATTCACGGACCATTACCTCCGGGTGGACCGTTTGCCTCACATCTGGTGCCCTGGGTGCGGCATTGGGCCGACGTTGGGGTGTTTCCTCAGAGCCATTGATCGTGCCGAACTGGACGCAGACAAGGTAGTGGTAGTCTCAGGAATAGGTTGCACCGGCAGGGCGGCAGGCTACGTCAAGCTGGACTCTTTCCACACCACTCACGGCAGGGCAATTCCGTTTGCCACCGGCCTGAAACTGGCCAAACCTGATTTGAAGCTAGTAGTCTTTTCTGGAGATGGTGACCTGGCGGCTATCGGGGGTAACCATCTTATTCACGCCGGACGCCGCAATATCGACATGACCGTCATCTGTGTAAACAATTTCAACTATGGCATGACTGGTGGCCAAATGGGGCCTACCACACCTCTCGGAGCGCGCACTTCCACATCGCCCTACGGCAACTTCGATCCACCCTTCAACTTGCCACAACTTGTGGCTGCCAGCGGAGCTGCCTACGTTGCCCGCTGGACGGTGCTGCACGTGCGCCAACTGGAGAAGGCCATAGCCGACGGCCTTACCAAGCCCGGATTCACCTTTATTGAGGTGATTGCGCCATGCCATGCCTCATACGGGCGAATGAACAAGCTGGGCCAAGCAGTGGACCATCTCCACTCCTACAGGAAAAGGTGTATAGTCAAGAATGAGGCTGATCTCAGAGAGACAGAGATCAGCCTTCACGGTCCTATCGTCGTCGGCAAGTTCGTCGATACAAGACGGCCCACCTTCGGAGATCGAATCGACAGCATGCTTCACAGGGCACACGACAACAAACCCTGACAGCCTGCCAAGACTCGCGACGGCTTTGAAGAGCAGAGGGATTAAGCTGGAAGAGAAGAGAACCTTGCACAAGAGAAAGGAAATCAGGATATCTGGATTTGGTGGACAGGGTGTGGTACTGTCAGGAGAGATCGTAGGCAAAGCAGCGTCAATATATGACAAGGGATTTGCCACTCTCACTCAAAGTTACGGCCCAGAGGCTCGCGGTGGCTCGTGCACCGCCGAAGTAGTAATCTCCGATGAACCCATCAGCTACCCCTATGTAGTCAATCCCGAGGTAGTGATCATCCTGGCACAGGAGGCTTACCACAAGTACGCCAACAACCTTTCTGAGGGAACCCTTGTGATCATAGACCCCGACTTGGTGAAACCCGATCCGTCTCACAAACCAAAGTCACTCTCCGTGCCCGTTACCCATATGGCGCGGGAGATGGGCCGGCCAGTGGTGGCCAATATCATTATGCTGGGATTCCTGGCAGCCGTGAGCGATCTGGTTTCCGAAGGGGCACTCAAGAAATCCATCATGTCCTCCGTCCCCGAGGGAACTCAGGAATTCAATCTCAAAGCCTTCGAGGTGGGACGCAAGTACGGGATGGAGCACGGTAGAACGGCCCGTCAAGGGACACCTGGCTAAGATCATTGCCGTACTAGAGCCGTCCGGAGGCAGTACAATTCGCTCACACCCCGACGGAACCAGATCCAGAAGTTGTTGACAAAACCAGTCTCTGCTCTGACAATATGTGGTTGTCAGGAGAGTTCGGTCAGATACAGCCCCGTGCATGCAGACAGGATACCTGCGCAAGTATGGAAAGGGCATTTCCAGAACCTCTCGCGCCTCAGACGCTGAGAGGTTATAGTTTGGATATCGAGCGAGGAGAGATGAAGTGTCTGATGATGAGATAAGACTGGAGACAATGCGCCATTCGGCATCCCATGTTATGGCGGAAGCCGTGGTGACCCTTTTCCCCGGGGCCAGGTTGGGGATAGGCCCGGCCACCGGTGATGGCTTCTACTACGACTTCGACCTGCCCCGTCCACTGGCGCTCGAAGACCTGCCTGCAATTGAAGATGAAATGAGGAAGATCATCGCCGCCGACCGGCCCTTCGTCAGGGAAGAAGTCGACAAAGCGAAGGCACGCCAGGTCTTTGAGTCACAGCCCTATAAGCTGGAGTTGATCGATGAACTCCCGGAGGAATCCCTCAGTATCTACCACCACGGTTCCTTCGCCGACCTCTGTCGGGGACCGCACCTGGATTCCACTGACCAAATCGGCGCCTTCAAGCTGCTCAATATCGCCGGGGCATACTGGCGTGGAGATGAACACCGTCCCATGCTGCAGCGGATCTACGGGACAGCCTTTGAAACCCAGTCCAGGCTGGATGAACATCTGAAGAGACTGACTGAGATTGAGGCCCGTGATCACCGCAAGCTCGCCAGGCAACTTGACCTGATCAGTTTTCATGAAGAGGCTGGAGCTGGGTTGGCCTACTGGCATCCAAAGGGCGGGCTGATGCGGGTGTTGATAGAGGATTACTGGCGGAAGCAGCACTACGAAGGTGGCTATGACATCGTGTTTACACCTCACATCGGCCGGGCACATTTGTGGGAGACCTCCGGTCATCTGGACTTCTACAAGGACAGCATGTACTCGCCCATGGAGATCGACGGGCAGGAGTACTACATAAAGCCAATGAACTGTCCATTTCACATCATGATTTACAGGACGAAGCTTCGCTCCTACCGCGAGTTGCCGCTGCGCTGGGCCGAACTCGGGACAGTCTATCGCTATGAGCGAAGCGGCACTCTGCATGGTCTTCTGCGTGTGCGCGGTTTCACCCAGGATGATGCCCACATTTTCTGCACACCGGAGCAGATCGAGGATGAAATCCTCAGAGTACTGGACTTCAGCCTGAACATGCTTAGAGGGTTCGGATTCGATGACTACAAAGTAGAACTGAGCGTGCGCGATCCTCAGAAACCTGAGAAGTATGCCGGCAGTGATGCCATGTGGAGGCAGGCAGAGGCATCACTGGTCAAGGCTCTAGAGGCCCGCAATCTGCCGCACGAGAGGCAGGAGGGCGAGGCAGTTTTCTACGGGCCCAAGATCGATATCAAGATAATGGATGCTCTGGGGCGACTGTGGCAATGTTCAACCATACAGTTCGACTTCAACATACCTGAGCGGTTTGACCTGACATTCATTGGCGAGGATGGAAGGGAGCAGCGGCCTTACATGGTTCATCGCGCGCTCCTGGGAAGTCTGGAACGCTTCTTCGGCGTCTTAGTCGAACACTACGGGGGAGCATTTCCAGTATGGCTGGCCCCAATCCAGGCCGTGATCATACCTATATCAGACCGCCATGTCGACTACGCCAAGCAGGTGGAAGCCGAGCTGAAATCTGACGGCCTCCGTGTTCAGGTCGACGAACGTCCTGAGCGGATGAACCTGAAGATTCGTGAGGCTCAGTTACAGAAGGTACCGTATATGCTGGTGGTCGGTGACAAGGAAGTGGCGGCTGCCCAAGTCTCTATCCGTTTGCGCACGGGCGATGACCTGGGCAAGCAGTCAATTTCAGAATTCAAGGCCACAGCCAGGGCTGCCATAGCAGCCAGGAAATAGCATCCACCGCCGTACACCCGTGACTGATGACACGTGAGTGTGCATCAAAGGACGGTGAAGTTGTCTGGGAATCTTGGGTGTGCTATCATTGCTTCAGCAACCTTGGGAGCATGGGTGGCACACTGAAAAGGCGCTGAATCTCAAGGCAATGCAGTAGACCTTAAAACTGTACCTTTAAGTCAGTCCGGCGAGGCTGGCAAGGGATATGGAGCCACAAGCCCTCCAGAGATAAGGGCAATATAGGGGCAGTTAGATTAAAAACCTCTTGCCAGCTTGGCAGGAGGTTTTTTGTGTGTCTGAGATTCATAGTGCCTGCCGAAGAAGTGAAGAGAGGATGAACTTGGAGAAGGATAAGAAGGCAGTTCTGGTACTCGAAGATGGCTCGGTCTATGAAGGTTATGTTTTCGGAGCGGACAACTTCACTTTTGGCGAAGTGGTATTCAACACCAGTATGACAGGCTACCAGGAGATGCTTACAGATCCCTCTTATGCTGGACAGATACTGGTGCTTACGTACCCTCTCATTGGGAACTATGGAATCAATGACGCCAGTTTCGAATCGCAGCGTATCCAGGTCAGTGGCTTTGTGGTGCGGGAGCAATGTGTTCAACCCAGCCACTGGCAAAGCAAGACCACTTCGCACCAATTCCTGGCAGACAGCGGTATACCGTCTATCTATGGAGTGGATACACGGGCCATCACCAGACACCTGCGGGCGCATGGAGTCATGATGGGAGCTATTGCCTGCGAGCAGTCTCCTGATCAAGTCCTGATGAAACTAAAGAGCATGCCCCGCTACGACAATATCGATTTTGTGAAGGAAGTCAGCACCAAGACTCCATACCAGTGGGAGCCGTCGGCAAACGGAGGTAGTGATGGACCCCATATTATCGTTGTAGACTGCGGTTTGAAATACAACATCCTCCGCATTCTGCGCCGCTTTGGCTGCACGGTGACTGTGGTACCTTGCACCTATTCTGCAGAGCAGATCCTTGGACTAGAGCCCGATGGTATTCTCCTCTCACCGGGCCCAGGAGATCCAGCTCTGCTCAAACACATAGTAGACACAGTGAGGAAGTTGGTAGGAGTGAAGCCTGTCATGGGCATATGCCTGGGAGAGCAGATCTTGGGCCAGGCCTTCGGAGGGAGAACCTTCAAGCTCAAATTTGGACATCGCGGTGGCAATCACCCCGTGCGAGATCTGAAAACCGGCAGGGTGCATATCACTGCGCAGAACCATGGCTATGCAGTTGATGCTGACACTTTGAAGGACGGATTGGAGGTAAGCCACATCAACCTGAACGACGGTACTGTTGAAGGGCTTTGTCACCGAGAACTTTCCATCATCTCTATCCAGTACCACTCAGAAGCCTCCCCTGGTCCTCAGGACAACCTGTATCTCTTTGATCAGTTTCTGAAGATGACAAGAAGGTGTTGTTGAGCCGGCAGAATGGTGAACAAATGACAAGCCCCTTTCTGACACGAAATCATGATTGTGTTGAAGCTACCTGGAATGCCTCCGGAGAAGAGGAGTAGGATGCCGAACGTTTCAAAAGTCCTGGTTATCGGTTCTGGCCCCATTATTATTGGCCAAGCGGCTGAATTCGACTACGCCGGCACTCAGGCCTGCAAAGCCCTCCGCGAGGAGGGGGTGAGGTCAATCCTAGTCAACTCCAACCCGGCTACTATCATGACAGATGAGGGCATTGCCGATATCGTCTATATTGAGCCCCTGGAGGCAGGTGTCCTGGCCCGCATTATCGAGAGAGAGCGTCCCGATGGGCTTCTCCCCACCCTGGGGGGACAGACAGGCTTGAACTTGGCTGTAGAGCTAGCCGACACCGGCATCCTGGACCAATATAACGTACGTCTGCTGGGGACTCCATTGGAGACAATCAAGAAAGCGGAGGAACGCTCTCTTTTCAAGCAGGTGTTGATCGATATCGGGGAGCCAGTGCCGGCGAGCACCACCGTGAATTCGGTGGAAGAAGCCGAGAGCTTTCTTGAAACTACCGGCTTGCCCTTGATAGTCCGCCCTTCCTACACACTGGGTGGCAGCGGGGGAGGCATTGCTCACAATCTCAAGGACCTGAGAAGCATTGTGGCTGCTGGTCTGGCAGCCAGCCCCAGCCATGAGGTGCTGGTCGAGAAATGCCTTCTGGGTTGGAAGGAACTCGAATATGAAGTGATGCGTGATGCCGCAGATAATTGCATCATCATATGCAACATGGAAAACATCGACCCCATGGGAGTGCACACCGGAGACAGCATTGTAGTTGCCCCCAGTCAGACCCTCTCTGACAAAGAGTATCAGATGCTTAGGTCGGCCAGCATCAGGATCATTCGTACTCTGGGCATCGAGGGAGGATGCAACATCCAGTTTGCCCTTGCCCCCAGCCCCGTGGTAGCTGAGAAGTGGTCGCCTGGCGAAGTGGGGGCTACCTACCATGTGATAGAAGTCAACCCCAGAGTTAGCCGCAGTTCAGCCTTAGCCAGCAAGGCCACGGGCTACCCCATAGCCCGGGTGGCTGCCAAGATTGCTGTGGGCAAACGACTGGACGAGATACCCAATATGGTGACCGGGAAGACCAAATCTGCCTTTGAGCCAGCTTTGGACTATTGTGTAGTGAAGATTCCCCGATTTCCCTTCGACAAGTTTGCGGCCGGAGATCGCGCCCTGGGCAGTCAGATGAAGGCCACTGGCGAGGTTATGGCTATTGATCGATGCTTCGAAGCAGCACTGCAGAAGGCAATGCGCTCGCTCGAATTCGGTGGCCGCTCTCTTCTCTGGGAGGACCGTCGTTGGGGCGAGAACACTGACAACTACCCGCTGCACCCACATGACTTGAGGCTTTGGGTGATCATGGCAGCATTGCGTCGGGGGGCCACTCCTGAAGCGCTGGCCCAGCGCACTGGAATCGATCCCTGGTTCATGTACAAGATGCATAACCTAGTGGAAATGGAGAAACGGCTTCTCTCTCAACCACTATCAGCCAAGATGCTCTGGGAGGCGAAGAGGCTGGGTTTTTCAGACGTACAGATTGGAACCCTCGCAGATAGGTTGCCGGAGCAGGTGCGCGAATTGCGCCATGACTGGCATATCTCACCTGTTTTCAAGATGGTTGATACTTGCGCTGCCGAGTTTGAAGCTTCAACCCCATATTTCTACAGCACCTATGACAAGGAAAACGAAGCCATGCCCCTGGAAGGACGAAAAGCAGTTGTTATTGGCAGCGGGCCGATCCGTATAGGGCAGGGCATCGAGTTCGACTATTGCAGCGTGCATTCAGCCTGGGCTCTTCAGGAGGCAGGATTTGCCAGCATCATGGTGAACTCCAATCCAGAGACTGTCTCTACTGACTTCGATACCAGCGACCGCCTTTACTTCGAGGCACTGGATGAGGAGAGTGTGCGGGACATTCTGGAGAATGAGAATGCGGTGAACATCGATGGAAGAATTGTAGATGGGTCTAGCTGCGATGAGCGCACACCATCTATTCTGCAGTTTGGTGGGCAAACAGCGATCAACTTGAGCGAACCACTGGCTCGCAGCGGAATGCCCATAATTGGATCGAGCGCCGACACCATAGATATGGCTGAGGATCGTCGCCGCTTCGAAGATTTCCTCGATCGTCTGGGCATCCCCCAACCCCCAGGCGGCGCAGCTACTTCCCTCGAAGAAGCGCGGGGTATCGCTCAACAGATCAACTATCCCGTCCTGGTGCGTCCAAGCTATGTCCTCGGAGGCAGAGCGATGGAAATCGTTCACGACGACAACGAACTCGCCCTTTACATGTCCGAAGCCATGCAGTTGGAAACCAAGCACCCCATCCTTGTCGACAAATATCTGGTAGGGAGGGAAGTGGAAGCAGACGCCGTCTGTGATGGGGAACGGGTGCTCATTCCCGGTATCATGGAACACATTGAGAGGGCAGGGGTACACAGTGGTGATTCCATGGCAGTATATCCAGCACTGGGACTGAAGGAATCGGAGATCAATACCATGGTAGACTACACGGTACGCATTGGTCTTGGTCTCCAGGTCAAGGGTTTGATGAACATACAGTTCGTCATCCTGCGTGAGTCTTACCGGTCCACAGTCTATGTCTTGGAGGTAAATCCCCGTTCGAGCCGCACTGTCCCATTCATCTCAAAGGTTACCGGGGTGCCCATGGTGAAAATAGCCACCAAGGTTCTGGCAGGCATATCGCTTAGGGAACAACACTATGAAACAGGGCTATGGGAAAGACGGCATCTGGTGGCCATAAAAGCTCCTGTCTTTTCCATGTGGAAGCTGGCAGGGGTTGACACATATCTTGGTCCCGAGATGAAATCCACTGGAGAAGTAATGGGTATTGACTACACCTTTGAGGCTGCTCTTACGAAGTCGCTCATGGCAGCAGGTCTTATGCTGCCTCCGCAAGGAACACTGCTTCTGAGCATTGCCGACAGAGACAAGCCCGAGGCCTTACCCATCATACGAAGACTCGCCTCGATTGACTATAGGCTTTTTGCCACTGAGGGCACAGCGATGATGATCGAGAAAGAAGGACTGCCCGTTCAGCTTATCACCAAGAAATTGACAGAGGGTCATCCCAATGTGCTGGATGTAATCAAGAACGGCTGGGTGGACGGTGTAGTCAATACCATCACCGGGGAACGTGCTCCGTTGAGGGACGGCTTTGCCATACGCCGAGCTGCTGCAGAGAAACGTATCCCATGTTTCACTTCTTTGGACACAATCCGAGCGGCCTCGGAAGCTTTAGCAAGCAGGAACCGTCTCTTCAATGTTCAGCCATTGAGGGAGTACTTGAGAAGATAAAACAGGTGATGGCCAATGACTTGTCCAACTGGTGGTACTAGAGATCCCAAAAGCTGACCAATCGCTGATACTCAATCATTCCGCTTTCAGAGATGTTGTCAACCTCGATCCCTGCCTCCACCGCCGCCGCTACCGGGTTGAGTCCCCCGAGAAGTACTATACCCACCCGGTTCAGGCCTATGGCAATCTGGCAAACAGGCTCGCCTGTGTTGCCCAGAACGTAGACCCCATTGATACCGGTTTCCTTTAGCACTTCAGTAGTTTCTGCGACAAGAGACCTGGCTGCAGAAGGGATTTCCCGAAAATTAGCCAGTACCCTACCATTGCCAGTTCTCGCTGCCTCACTCACTCTGGCCATCCCGGCACGAATGTATTGCTCAGAGGGATCGATGGAGGTGCCAGCATAGTTGATCACGGCAACGAAGCGCTTTGGCTTCAAATCCATGACCTCGAGCACTCCACCAAATCTAGACTCCACCGGAACACCCGCCTTCAGCAACACCCCATTGACAGTCACGCTACATATTGAAGCCAAGCCTACTTTCCCACTGGGAATGACAACATCGCCCAGTTTCTCTCCTTCAGACGCCACTGCTACAAGATCACTGACGCAGAGACCAGCCTTGAATACCCCTCTCATTGCTGCCAGGGCTTTCTTGAACTTGCCCTCGCTGAAGACCGATGTGTTGATAGCCACTTCCCCTGTTCGAGTTCTTGGATTGAACGAGGTCTGGAAAGCCAGCAGCTGGAGTCTATCCAGGATGAAGCCAACCTGATCGGGTGCCAGGGCCATCTGTAATTCATCAAGCCCCTTGGGAGTAATCATCCTGCCATCGCGCCCTGCAGGCCGCGTGTAACCACGCTCATCAGTTATCCTCAAGTGGTACCTGATTGCCCTTTCACTCAAAGAGACCCCATAGCGTTCCAGTTGTCGAGCTATGGTTATAGATCCCAGCGGATCGGAAGACTCACTGAGTACCTTCAGGATTGACAGTATCTTCTTTTCGGTGTCGGAACCGGCGCTCTGCAGCATAAGACTCCCTGACTATCGAAGCAAACTGGGGCAATTATAGCACCTCCCTGCCTGAATCCAAACACCGCAAAACAGCAAGAGAATCCAGGAACTCAGCAGAGGCAGGCAGCAAATCTCGCTGACTCGCTCCGGTGAATACCTGTATCCCTATCACGTTGTGTTATGTTGACATCCGTACCTAACTGGCCTTCCTCGGGTTAGAGTATTGGAAGGTATCTCTTCATCTCATACTCAGTCACCTGAACTCTGTACCGATCCCACTCTATCCTCTTGTTCT
>MGMW01000043.1 GCA_001795035.1 Chloroflexi bacterium RBG_13_53_26 | reverse complement strand
GAATCCATGGCGCGTTGCAGGAGACCGGAGTCCCAGACGCTCTCCATGAGGACAAACATGGCAGCAAAGAAGATAAGCGTAGGCCAGTCTATTCTCCTGACTATTCCAAGTCTTCCTGGGCTGAAGAGGAGAATAGGCAGGGCACATGCCAGCGCAATATAGGTCAATCTGAAATCTATGTCCAGACCGGCGAGTACGGTGGCTATCTTGGCCAATACCAGTATGATGAGCAGAACCAGAGAAACCTTGGAAAGCAGTGCCAGCCTGTGGTCGGATATCGCCTCTTCGCGCCAGGACAGAATCTTGGCACTGAAATCCTTCCTGTAGTTCAGTCGGAGCAAGAGATAAGCCAGGAAGAGGCACACCATTGTTGGCAGGAACAGGAACCTGATGAAGGTGACAAAGGGATTAGCCACGTTGCCATTCATGGCAATAAGCAGATTCTGGGGGTTCCCTATGGGACTCATCACGCTGCCTATGGTCACTGCGAAGGCCAGGGCCAGCAGGAGAATTTTGTGGTTCACATTGAACCTCTTGGCAAACGCCAGGACAACGGGTGTTCCGATGATAGCCAGGGTGTCGTTCATCAGGAATGCCGATAACGAACCCAGGCCAAAGAGGATCAGGAGCACTATCCCGTCCAATGACTTGGCTCTCCCAAAGAGACGATACGACAGGTGAGATAGATATCCGCTCTCCTCGAGGGCTTGCCCAACGACAAACATCCCGAACAGGAACAGCATGACATCGAGATTGATTGCCTTGAAAGCGGCCTGTGGGGAAATTTGCGCGGTTGCCAGGACTGCGATGGCACCCAGTAGCATGATGTGCCATATCTGTAGCCTTATCTTTCCTATTTGACGAACTGCAATGAGGAGGAAAACGATCAGTAGTACTGTTAGCGATATCATCCTGTTCGCCAGCCATGAGCACCAACGACAAGAGGTTGCGGATCGAGGCAAGATGCTGACATCGGGATTGCCAGTCCCAAGCCCGAGAGGCTGTTGCCTCTCAGGCTCTCTGCTATTCTTCGCCTGTCTGCAGAATCCGTGCTGTACTGACCTTGGCTAAGGTTTCTTTCTCTTGGAGCCAGTCGGTGCTGGGGCAGGTTTCACCGTCTCAGGCACCGCTTCTGTGGTATCGCGCCCGAATGCTGTCTGTCTCTTGGAGAAGTAGAGGGACACGGCAATGACGAGGATCCCGATGACTATGGCCGCAATTACTGCAGGAGACTTGGCCCTGTCGACGAATGTGCCATCGGCGGTCTTAACCACCATCATTGAGGCCGCGATGAGTGATACCAGGTTGATCACTTTGATGAGCGGGTTCAGGGCCGGTCCGGCGGTATCCTTGAGAGGATCGCCCACAGTATCACCGACCACGCTGGCTTTGTGAGCATCGGAGCCTTTGCCCCCGTAGAGGCCATCTTCGATGGTCTTCTTGGCATTATCCCAGGCACCGCCTGCGTTTGCCTGGAACACTGCCATGAGCTGTCCCACCAGAATCACACCAGCCAGGAATCCGCCCAGTGCCTGCAAGCCAAAGAGGAAACCAATAACTATAGGTGACACGATGGCCAGGAGCGCTGGGGTAAGCAGTTCCTTCTGGGCGGCGCCGGTTACGATGGAGACAACTTTGCCATAGTCGGGGTCAACCTTGCCCTCCCAGAGCCCTTTGATATTGGCGAACTGCCACCGTACCTCGTTGACCACATAGTAGGCTGCTCTGCCCACTGCGGAGATTGTGAGGGAGCTGAACAGGAATGGTATGGCACCGCCGATGAGGAAGGCCACGAAGACCTTCCACTGGATCATGTCGATCTTTTCAACGCCGTACTCGAAGTAGAAAGAGGCAAACAGGGCCACAGCGGCCAACACTGCTGATGCGATGGCAATACCCTTGGTGATAGCTTTTGTGGTATTCCCTACGGCATCGAGGTCGGCCAGAGTCTGTCGGGCCTCCGGCTCCAACCCCGCCATTTCCCCGATTCCATTGGCATTGTCAGACACTGGCCCAAAGGCGTCCATTGAAATGTTGTTGCCCGTCAGCGTGAGCTGCCCGATTCCACAGAGGGCTACACCGTAGAAGATGAATAGCAGTGTCTCAATTTGTGTACCGTCCGGGGCTGCACCACCATTTCGCCAAATCAATGCTGAGGCCATTATGGATAGTGCGATGACAACTATGGCTGTGACGGAGCTTTCCAGTCCGGCGCTCAAACCGCTCAGGATGGTGGTCGCCGGTCCTGTTTTGGTGGACTTGGCGATCTCTTTCACCGGGCCCCTGTCGGTACCCGTGTAGTACTCGGTGATGTAGTTGATTGACACGGCCAGAACAACCCCGATGGACGTAGCCCAGAAGAATCGGAGATCATGGCAATAGAACTGACCAAAGAGAAAGAAGGACAACACTGACATTACTGCTGCCAGCATGAAGCCACGGTGTATGGCTTTCATGGCGTTCTCGCCTTCACGCAGCGCTCGTACAGAGTAGGTACTGATGATGGAAGAGAGCACACCGGCGGCGCGTACCAGCAGGGGGAAGACGATCCAGATGAGTTGACCGGTCGCGTCGGTGAGGAAAAGACCGAGAATCATGGCGGAAACGATGGTGACCTCGTAGGACTCAAAAATATCGGCTGCCATTCCGGCGCAGTCACCCACGTTGTCACCCACCAGGTCGGCAATTACCGCGGCATTCCGGGGATCATCCTCGGGGATGTTCTTCTCCACTTTGCCTACAAGGTCGGCGCCCACATCGGCGGCCTTGGTATAGATGCCACCACCGACCCTCATAAAGAGGGCGATCAGAGTTCCGCCGAAGCCAAATCCCAGAAGTACCAGCGGAGCGTCTCTGAAGAAGATGAGGAAGATTACGGTACCGCCCAGCAGCCCAAGGCCATCGGTGAGCATACCGGTAATGGTACCCGTGCGATAGGCTATCTGGAGAGCCTTGGTAAAGCTGGTACGAGCGGCCTGCGCCACCCGGATGTTGCCTCGCATTGCCATATTCATACCAATGTAGCCTACTAATGCGGAGAACAAAGCACCCATCAGGAAGCCGCCGGCGCGACCAAGACCGATCAACCACGTGGGATTGTCGTACTTAGATTCGCCGCCGGCGAACCATCCGGTGGCAAATACGAAGGCTGCCAGGATGAAGATGATCGAGATTATGGTCCGAAACTGTCGCTTCAGATAGGCGTTGCCGCCGTCGCGTATCGCTTTGGCGATGTGCTTCATCTTTTCGTTGCCTTCGGGTTCCCTCATGATCTGGCGGGCCAGGAAAGCTGCGTAGGACAGGCCGATGAAAGCCACGATCACGACGGCGATCAAAGCGCCTTTCTCAAAGGAACTGGCCTCGCTGAAACCATTGAAGAGTGTTATGTCCATCTATTCATCTCCTGTTGTCAGTCGTCCCATGCGGTTTCACAGTACCAGCCAGAGAATGGCAAGAATAAGGAGCATGGCTGCGGTTAGTATCCCAATTCTAATCAAGTCACTGCGTACATAGTCGAACTTTGGGACAACTTGTTGAACGCGGGAACGTGGTTCAGTCGAGGATGCTGCGGATTGGCTGGTAACGCTTTTCTGAGGCAGTACCCTCTGCGGGCCGGGTACAGTTGATCTGATGCCACCGGGTTTCCTCTTGTTCCTTCTCTTTCCACTATGTGAAGCAGCTCTTCTGGCTGCATAGCTATGTGCTTTTGGCATTCTGGCCTCCTTCAGTGTGAGTTGATTCGATGGGCGGTGGCTGTGAGTCCGTCTTGTGGAGGGCACGAGGGTGTGAAGTCACTAACGTTGAAATCTGCGCTGTGTTGTGTGATGATATGCATGTTACATCAGACATGGTCAAGTCAACATGGGTGATGGCGCAACATTATAGGTTGAGGTGTACGGCCCGTCAAGCCGACCGCTGATCGAAAGATCGTCCGTCGATCCATGCCAAGTTCCATTGGGGTGATTTGAGTAATGAGATTGGTTCAGATGATTCTCGCCGTGGCCATGGTTCTTGGTTTTATTGCCGGACTTGTCGTGGCGATGACGTATTCGACCAAGGTAGCTATTGCTGTTCCTATTATGACATTTGGCCTGACATTCGCGCTTCAGAGGTATATTGGAAGTTTCTTTGCCTATTTCGACATTCTTATCTCCGGAATCTACCGTGCGGGGGACAGAATCCGAATTGGCGACATCAAGGGCGATGTGCGCTGGGTGGGCCTGATCCACACCACCCTGGCGGAAGTGGGGGAGGATGAGAAACTGGGTGGGGAACTGACCGGCAGGATAATGCACGTACCCAACCTGGTCATTCTGGACCATGCGGTGCTCAACTATTCCAAGGAGTACTCGGTTCATCATAAGACAATTGCTTCTGACTACATGTTCGATGAAGCGCGCATTCCCATCAGCTTTGACAGCAATGTGAAGAAAGCGACCGAGCTCATGGATGGAATCCTCAGGTCTCAAGACAAGGCTTATCTTGAAGAGGTTCGGGCATTATTCCAGGACGGCTACCCCAGGTTTCTGGAAGAAGCCATGAGCGATCCCCGGGTCTCAGTTCACTTGGAACAGCAGTGCATCTGGATCAAGGGCAAGTTTGTGACTTCGGTGCGAGAGCGCAACCAGTTGAAGAGCAGAGTCCTGAGGCAGTTCCTTCTCCAAGCAAGGGCTATCCCTGATGTAAAGCTGGCATAGCGGCGAAAAACCGGAGAATCCCGGAGAATCTTACCTGCCCTCCACGTATCACTGGCCCGGGGCATCTCGAACCCGTCGCCCTTGATATCAAGGCAGGGCTTGCGCTTTTGGAATGGTCTGTGATAGAATATCCTATGCGTTCGTACGCACATATCCACCACTGGCTCATAGACACTCTGCCCTCAGCCGGTACGTACCACGCCAAGTGCAAGAAGTGCGGTGCGGTCAAGGTTTTCCCCGAAGAGGAACCGCGCTTCAGATTCCGTCTGTCTCGAAAGCCAACCAAACCACTGGTTGAAGAGGCAGCGAAATAGACTGCACTCCTGTGTGCGGCATGTACTTTCTGGTCAGGCTTATCTAGTGTCTCGCCATGGCACGACTGTCCGAACCATCGTGCAGTTCCTCATCTTCCCTTCATCCCGGCGCTGGTTTGCAGAACCTCGGACCGTTCTCGAAACCCACTGAACCGGTACCGGGTACGCCGGTTATTTTTGTATCCAGAACCGATTTGTCGTACACTGATGACCCGAAGGCGTATTCCAATGCGGCCAGTGGATGAATTTAACAAGGGCGGGTCAGGGGGGGACGATGCCTCTGCCGGGTGACAATGAAACCTGTCCTCGATGTAGCGGAAGGGGCTATGTGATCTGCCCGCAGTGCAAAGGTACCGGCGAAAAACGTAATGAATCATGGGTGGTTGTTGGCCTTTGTGCACAATGCGAAGCGCCGCTGAAGGGATTCGTCCTTTGTCCGAAATGCAGAGGTTTGGGCAGCATCCCAGGGGCAGGGATACCGCCCCAC
>MGMW01000042.1 GCA_001795035.1 Chloroflexi bacterium RBG_13_53_26 | reverse complement strand
AGTCTCCAAGAGACCACCCGGCTGGTCGGGCATTTCTGCCTGGAGCACAGTAGTCTCAGTAATGGTGAAGCCAGCTTTCCGTATGGCTTCAGCGCCTTTAGCGGGATCGGACAAGATCAGGCGCACAATTCCGAAGTCGGCGCCTTCAGCAATGCAAAGAGCCCGTATATTGACCTTCTGTGCTATCAGCACCTCCAGCATGGCCACCAGTCTTCCTGGTTTGTTCTCTACAAAAACAGACACTTGTTTTGTTTTCATTTCCTATTTCCTCCCTGTATGGAGCCTCAAAGCTCCCGTCGATCAACAACTCTCTTGGCTTTGCCTTCGGCTCGGGCTATGGATTTTGGCTCCACCAGTTTTATGCGGACGCCGATGCCCAGGGTACTCTCCACCTCATCTTTGACTCTCTTTTGCAGTGCCTCCATCTTGCGCATCTCGTCCGAAAAGACTGCTTCAGATACTTCTACCCAGATCTCCAGGTCGTCAAGGTGGCGCTCACGGTCGACGATGATGAGGTAGTGGGGCTCTACCCCTTCCACTTGCAGGAGGATACTCTCTATTTGCGATGGGAAGACGTTGACGCCGCGAATCTTGAGCATGTCGTCTGTTCTGCCTGTTACCTTGGTCATGCGCACTAGAGTTCTTCCACACTCGCATGGCTCCGGGGCAAGGGAGACGATGTCTCTGGTGCGGAAGCGGATGACAGGCAATGCTTCTTTGGTCAGCGTGGTCAATACCAACTCTCCCTTCTGCCCGTATGGAAGTGGTTTCCCTGTCTGGGGGTCAACGACTTCAGGCAGAAAATGATCCTCGAAGATATGCAGGCCACATCTGCGGGGGCATTCTACGGAAACCCCGGGGCCCACCACTTCAGTGAGGCCGTATATGTCCACGGCCTTGATGGGCAGCTTGGCCTCTATCTCCGATCTCATCTGCTCTGACCATGGTTCTGCACCGCATATCCCCAATCTGAGCTTGGTGAGCTTCAGGTCCATTCCTATCTCCGCTGCCGCTTCCGCCAGAATGAGCGAGTAGGAGGGAGTACAGGTGATCACAGTAGTGCCTATGTCCTGAATGAGCATGAGCTGTCTCTTGGTGTTGCCTGTTGAGGTGGGTATGACGGTAGCGCCGACTCTCTCACCCCCGTAGTGGAACCCCAACCCGCCGGTGAACAGTCCATAGCCGTATGCATTCTGCATTACGTCATCCTTTGTCACTCCGGCGCTGGTGAGAGTCCTGGCCATGACCTCGGTCCACATTCTCAGGTCGTTGGCTGTGTAGGGGGCAACTACTGGCTTTCCAGTGGTGCCGCTGGAAGCGTGTATCCTGCATACCTGAGCCATGGGGACTGTGAGCAGGCCGAAGGGATAGTTGTCTCGAAAATCCTGTTTGGTTGTAAAGGGTATCCTCGAAATGTCAGCCAGGGAGCTGATGCTGTCAGGGGTGATGCCGCCCTGTTGAAAGGCATGCCGGTAGAAAGGGACTTTCTCATAGACTCGGGCCAATTGTGCCTTGAGCCGCTCCAGTTGTAGCGTCTCCAGTTCTCCTCTGGGCATTGTTTCATACTTGGAATTCCAGATCATGTACACGCCTCCTGAATCAGTGGTGTCCGGTTTGTTTTCTGCGCAGTGCCTCTTCCCTGCCTCGGGCAAAGGCTTTCAGATTGATCTCAAGGAATTTCGGCGGCACTCGCTGGGAAAGATCCTCAACATACGCCTTCTCATCTATCCCAAGAAAAAAAGAGAGAAAACCGACCAACAGCACATTTAGAGCCTGGGGATTGCCCAGTTCCGTAGCGATTTCCGTTCCGGGGATGAAGTGAATCTGGTCAGTGCGTTGGCGAACGGCGTCCTCCACCTCGCTCACACTGGGGTATTTTGAAGCGCCACCCACCACAGAGAGGGGCGGAATTGCCAGGTTATTGATGATGGCGACACCGTCTTTCCTGAGGTAATCCACCCATCTGGCACCTTCCAGGCGCTCGAATCCCAGTATGAAGTCAGCGTCTCCCTTCTTGATCATGGGGGAGAAGATTCGTTCACCTATTCTTAGATGGCTTACGACGCTGCCCCCTCTCTGGGACATGCCTAGGGAGTCTGATTTCTTCACGTCGTAACCAGCCTTCATGGCTATCTCTGCCAGAGCATCGCTGGCCAGGATCACGCCCTGGCCGCCGACCCCGGTCATCAATATGTCAGCGTTGATCATCTGTCACTCACTTTGATGGCCTGGCGATGGCATACTTGCAGGCAGAGCGAACACCTGTCGCCCACGCACATGAGGGTATCTATCCTTACATCGTCATTGTCCCTGGATATGGCAGGGCAGCCGACTCGGAGGCAGTTGTAGCACCTGTCGCATTCTTCCAGGTTCACCACCAGTGGTTTGCCTTTCTCCCTGACTCTGAGGGGGCAGTCTCCGCGGACAACTATCACCGAGGGTTCATCTGTCTCCACACATCGCCTTATGGTGGCTTCGATCGCGGGCAGGTCGAAGGCGCCTATGACATTCACGTCCCGAACGCCGATTCCTCTGGAGAGGTCTTCTATTACTACTCTTTGTGCCTTCTCACCTCTGGCTGATATGCCTGTGCCCGGATGTCCTTGGTGACCCGTCATGGCGGTAGTGTTGTTGTCCAGGATGATCACTGTGCCACGTCCTTCATTATACACAACATTCACGAGGCTGGTAATGCCTGAGTGAAGGAAGGTGGAATCGCCGATGACGCTGACTATCTTGTTGGTCACTCCGGCTTTTTCCAGCCCGTGAGCCTGTCCGATGCTGGCCCCCATACAAGCGCACGTATCCAGGGCTAGAAGCGGTGGGTAGACTGCCAAAGTGTAGCATCCAATGTCACTGGTGGCTATGATTCCCTGGCGCTTGAGGTGCGCCGCCGGTTGCTTCTGTGATTCCGGGTCATCCTGCGGCACAATATGGTAGAACCCCAGTCTCCTGAGCGCGTAGGATGTGGCAGCATGTGGGCAGCCGGGACATAGCAGGGGTGGACGTGGGGGGAGTTCATGCTCTGCCGTTCTTGCCGATGGAGGTGTATCAGGCTGAGGCAGAAGACGAAGATTTGTGGCACTCTCCTCCAGCATCTGGGGATTGAGTTCTCCGACAATGGGCACCAGTTGCTTGCCGATAACATTTATCCCCATGGCTTTGAGATGGTCTTCGATGAACGGATCCAGTTCTTCGACCACTACCACCCTCTTTACCTCTGAAGCGAATCTGCGTATGAGATTCTCAGGGAGGGGGTAGGTCGTCACCAGCTTGAGGAAACTGGCGTCGCGAAATACCTCTCTAGCGTATTGATAGGCAACCCCAGCCGATATGATACCCGTGTTCCGATCTCTGAGAATCATCTCATTGAGGGGGAAAGTCTCAAAGTAGGAGGACAGCTTCTGTACGCGCTCCTCCATGAGGGGATGTCTGGGCCGTGCGTTGGATGGAACCATAACGAATTTGTGAAGATCCCTGACAAACCTGGGCTGCTTCCTCTTCATCTCCGGAGAGTCAGCTATCTTCGCCACCGTCTTACAGTGAGATATCCGTGTAGTGCTGCGGAAGAGAACCGGAGTATCGAACTCTTCGCTGATCTTGAAAGCCCACTCCATGAGGCTATAGGCCTCTTGACTGTCACTTGGCTCCAACATGGGGACTTTGGCGAAGCGGGCGTAGTGGCGGTTGTCCTGCTCGTTCTGCGAACTGTGCATGCCGGGATCATCGCAGCATATCACTACCAGTCCTCCCCGCACTCCTGTCACAGAGACGGCGAAGAACGGGTCTGCGGCGACATTCAAGCCTACGTGTTTCATGGAGGCCAGGGCTCTCACCCCGCCGTAGGAGGCCCCCATAGCTACTTCCAGGGCCACTTTCTCATTGGTAGACCACTCAACATAAATACCCTGGAATTTGGCCAGATTCTCCATTATCTCGGTGCTGGGAGTTCCCGGGTAGGCGGCAGCCAAACTCAAACCAGCGTGATAGGCCCCCAGTGCCATGGCTTCGTTGCCACTAAGTAGTTTCTTCATGAATCCTTCTTCGATGCGGCTTTAGGCTCTGGTCTTGCCCAGATACGCTTGTCTCACCTCGTCATTCCTGAGTAATTCTCGAGAGCTGCCCTCTACCACGATGCGCCCCCTTTCCATGACATAGCCTCTGTCGGCAATCTTGAGGGCAGCAGCAGCATCCTGCTCGATGAGCAGCATGGTGAGCCCCTCGTCCCTGAGTCTGGCCAGGAGCCGCAGGATATCCTTCACCAGATTGGGAGCCAGGCCGAGAGACGGCTCGTCAAGCAACAGGATCTTGGGCGATGACATGAGTGCCCGTCCGATGGCCAGCATCTGCTGCTCACCGCCGCTGAGGCTGCCCGCCTGTTGACTCTTTCGCTCCTTGAGCACAGGAAAGAGCTTGAAGACCATTTCCAGATTGGACCTGGTGCGGTCACTACGGAGAGCCCATCCCGAATATCGTAGTGCGCCAAACCAGGTCCTGGAGAACAGAGTATAGCTGCCCATCGTCAGATTATCCATCACTGTCATAGAGCCGAATACTTGTCTTCCTTCGGGGACGTAGCCCATCCCCAATCTCACTGTCTTGTGAGGCGGATGGCCGGATAGCTTGACATCATTGAGCCAGATGTTGCCGCTTTTGAGAGGCACCATCCCTGATACAGCGTTAAGCAGAGTGGTCTTGCCGGCCCCATTCGCCCCTATGAGGGTAACGATCTCCCCGGCGTTTACCAACAGGGACACATCTCGTAGCGCTGTAGCTCGGCCGTAGGCCACCGACGCCTTTTCAATCTTCAACATCAGTTATTCCACTTCCTCTTCTTCGCCAAGGTAAGCCGCAATGACCCTCTGGTTCCTTTGAATCTCTGCAGCGGTGCCCTCGGCTATCTTCTGCCCGCTGTCGAGGACAACGACCCTCTCCGCAAGGCCCATGACCAGGTCCATATCATGTTCCACCAACAGCACACTGATTCCCATGTCACGAATACGTCTGACCAGGTCACCGAGGGCCCGTTTCTCCAGGGTATTCAAGCCGGCACCGGGCTCATCCAGCATGAGGAAATGGGGCTCGGTAGCCAGGGCCCGGGCGATGGTCAGGAGCTTCTGCTGGCCCAAGGGTAGATCAAGGGCATTCTGCTGGGCATACATACCTAGCCCAACCAGGTTCAGGTATTTCGTGGCTTTGAGGGAGACAGTCTCTTCCTCTCGATGGGCCTTTGGTAGTCGCAGTGCGGCCTCGAAGAAGCCGTACTGGCTCCGGACATGTTGTCCTGTCATGACATTCTCCAGGGCAGTCATGTTGCCAAAGAGGAGAACATTTTGAAATGTGCGGGCAATACCCATCGCAGTTCTTTTGTGGGTTGCCATGTTGTTCAGGGGAGTTCCTCGAAAGAGGATCTCACCCTTGCTCACGGGATAGACACCGGCTACAAGGTTGAACAGAGTGGTCTTACCAGCGCCGTTAGGGCCTATGATCGCGGTGATCCTGCCTGCTTCTATGGCCAGGTCCAGATTATCCAGAGCAACCAACCCGCCAAAGGTCTTGCACAATTTCTTGGTCTCTAACATGCTCTGGCTCAAGGCTCAGCACCTCTCTGTGTATACTTCAGGCGCAAGCGTTCGTAGGCTTCTTTCAGACCGACAAACAGACCTTGTGGCATGAAAATCATCACCAGCATTAGTATAAGGCCATAGATGATAACATCCCAGCTACCGAACTGGAGTAACAGTTCATCGCTCAGTATTCGGACCGTGGCGGCACCGAAAATCGCGCCCCAGATGCTGGCCAATCCTCCGATCACTGCCATCACCACTATCATCACTGAGGCGATGAAGTCGAAGGGCTGAGGGCTTACGAAACGGAGATGGTGGACAAAGAGGCTACCGGCCAGAGAGGCATAAACAGCGCTCAGGACAAATATCTTCACTTTGAACTGGGCTACGTTGATGCCCAGAGAATCTGCTGCAGCCTCGCTTCCGTGAATAGCCCTTAGTGCTCTGCCTGCTCTGGATCTCACTATGTTTTGAGATACCAGCAGGATGGCGAGGCAGAAGAACCAAACCAGAAAATAGCGCCTGAATTTGGTATCGAAATCGAAACCGCCAATGCACAGGTACGGAATCCCGGCCATCCCATCTGGGCCGCCCGTGTATTGTGAAAGCTGCCTGAACAGGATATACATGATTATGCCTAACCCGAGGGTGGCCATGGCCAGGTAGTTACCTCGCAGCCTGAATATGGGATAGCCTATGACGTAGGCAAAGGCACCTGTGGCTATGGCTCCTATCAGCATCGCCAGCCAGGGGTTGACATCGTAGCTCTTGCTCAGGATGGCAGAGAAATAGGCTCCCATACCGAAGAAGGCTGCCTGTCCCAGGGAGACCTGTCCGGTGTAGCCCATGAGGAGACACAGGCCAACTGTGACCATTGTGTTGATGCCAATGAATATCATCAGAGTTGTGTAGCGAACGAGGAACCAGTCAAAGGGTATCAGGAGAAGTAGCACGATCAATGCAGCAGCAATCAGATAGCCCGCTTTGCTTTGCATCCGAACAAACATCAGCTGACTCTTTCCTCCGCCGCGAGTTTGCCAGCCCTGGCTAGCAGGATGACAAGAAGGACCACCAGGGCAATGGCATCCTTGTAAGCCGAAGTGAATGGCCCCCAATCGAGGCCCACCGCAAGCGATTCAACAATTCCTAGGGTGATACCTCCGACGACAGCAGCCAGTGGGCTCTTGAAGCCCCCGATAGAAGCTGCCACAAAACCCTTGAGGCCCAGCATGACACCCACATGGTAGGATGTCAGTGTCAGGGGGGCCATGACTACGCCTGCGATTCCTCCCAGTGAGGCTGCCAGAATGAAAGCAACCAGCCCCATTGCTGCTGGATTTATGCCAACCAGTCTGGCTGCTGCGGGGTTTATGGCGCATGCATTCAAGGCCTTGCCCACGATGGTGTAGGAAAGGAAGAGTTGCAAGATCACTGTTACTACCACTGTGGTCCCGATTATCCAGAGAGCCTGAGGATGGATATAGGCACCGAGGAATTGAATAGATGAGTCACCGGTGAAAGATGGAGGGCGCACTGCATCAACACCCCAAAGCTCACTGGCAATACCGCGGATGAATATTGCCGCCCCGATGGTGATTATGATCAGGCTTGCCACTGAAGCCCTGCGCGCCGGGCGAATAGCCAGCAGGTAGAGAACCCCTCCAACTGCGGCTGCCACCAGCACTGATAGAACGAGGGCAGGGACGATCGGAATCCCGACGGAAGCGATGAGTGTGAATGAAAGCATGCCGCCCAGCATCACAAACTCGCCTTGAGCGAAGTTAATGATCCTGGTTACTGCATAGATAATGGTAAATCCCAGCCCAACCAGGGCATAGATGCTACCCTGCGTAAGCCCAGATACGAGGTACTGAAGAAACTGGTCCGCCGACATCTTTAGACTCTCGTAGTCTCGAGATCAGAAATAGAGGGGGGAATCACCTTTCCCCCCTCTATTTGATGCTTGGAAACTGACGATCGGGCAGATCTCTATTGGAGCCAGGTCCACTCTCCATCCTTGATTTCTATCAGAGCGAGAGAACCGGGTGCCATCCCAAGATGATCTGTGGAGGACATGGTGAAAACACCCCCCGTCCCGGCAAAGTCGCTGATCTGCTCTATCTGATCCCTGATCGCCTGCCTGGCCTCTGCCGTATCCAGGCCTCCCTCAATCTCCTCCAGCGCCATGACTACCATCATCAGAGCATCGTAGGCATGCCCTCCGAATGTATTGACAGTGCCTTCGCCGTGGATAGTTTCGTAGTCTTCCTTGTATTGGGTCAGTACCTCTTTCTGTGGATCTGCCTCTGGAACATCAGCGATGACCAGCAGTTTACCTGCAGGGAAGATGACTCCGTTAGCGGCATCCCCAGCCTGATCAATGAATGCCTGGTTGGCAATTCCGTGGCTGCAGAACAAAGGAATGGTCATGCCCAGTGTTACCATGTCCTGGGCGATGATGGCCGATTCTTTGTTGATGCCCCAACTCACCACTGCTTCGGCGGCTGTGCCCTTGATGTGGGTAAGTTGGGATTGCATGCTGGTGTCACCGTCACTGAATGTTTGATCATCCACAACCGTGATTCCGTAGCTGTCCTTTTCACTTAGAAGATATTTCCTGCCCGCGGTTCCAAAACCGCTGGTGGAGGTGAGAATGGCAATTTTGGTGATTTCCTGTGCTTCAAGGTATCTGTAGATTTCTCGGATTGCCTGGACCTCGGTTTGAGGGGTCTTAAACACCCAGTATCTCTCCTCCACCGGGGTCACAATGTCAATACTGGCAGCGCAGGAAACCAGCGGAACCTCTGCTGCCGTGACGGTTTCTATGATGGCCATACTGTTCCCGCTGGTTGTAGGTCCTATGATAGCCAGCACATTGTCATCGTCGATGAGCTTGTTGGCCATTGTCACGCACTTTGTTGAGTCACTGGCATCGTCGTATATTATGACTCTCAATTTATGCCCATTGATACCGCCATCGGCATTGATCTGGTCCACCATCATATTCACCGTTCGCTCTTCCGGTACACCCAGATCTGATGCGCTACCGCTCGTTGAGAATATTGCCCCCACGACGTAATCTTCCTTCTCTTCCGCACAGCCCATCAAAGGAATTGCTGCACATAACAGGAATACGACCAACAGTACACCGATCCATTTCTTCATACAGGAACCCCCCTTTCTTCTTTTCCCCCGATGATTCGGGTGAATTTGGGTGGCATTATATCAGGTAAGCTGAAGGCTATGCAAATAACAGACTATTTAAGGGCATGCTTTGTGAAACACTTCTACTCTTTTGTTGTAAGCCTGATCCCCACTGGGCAGTGATCGGAGCCAGTCACCCCAGGCATTATGTACGCGCTAGAAACCGAGGGCAGCAGGTTCTCAGTTACGAAAAAGTAGTCAATCCTCCAGCCCACATTCCTTTCTCTGGCTCTCGACTTCAAATCCCACCACGTATACTGCCCGGGCTCCCTGTTGAACTGACGGAACGTGTCGACGTAGCCGTGGGAGACGAACTTGTCCATCCATGCCCTTTCAACGGGCAGGAAGCCGGAGACCTTCTCATTCTCTTTCGGGCGGGCGAGGTCTATTTCCTTGTGGGCAGTGTTGAAATCGCCGCAGATGATAACCTTCTTATCTTGCGCTCTCAAAGGTTCTACAAACTGGAGGAAAGCTTCATAGAAGTCCATCTTGTATTTCAGTCGCTGCTCGTCCTTCTTCCCGTTGGGGAAGTATATGTTTATGATGGTGAATCCGGGGAATTCTGCGACAATTGTCCTCCCCTCGGTATCGAATTGTGGCATGCCAAAACCGGTTCGGACGCTGAGTGGCTTTTCTCTGGTGAGGGTGGCCACGCCGCTGTAACCTTTTTGGGTAGGATAGTTCCAATATGCGCTGTAATTATTTGGTTCCCGGATGTCTTTGTTGAGCTGATCCGGCTGTGCCTTCGTTTCCTGCAGACAGAGGATATCAGGGCTTTCTTTGTTCAGCCATTCCAGGAATCCCTTTCCGGCCACCGCTCTTATTCCATTGACGTTCCAGCACAGGATCTTGATCTCCCTCATGCTACTCCTCTAAGTGCCTCCAACCGCCAGTATAGGCTTGAACAGGTGAGGTTACAACTGGTATCTTGGGTTGTCTTGGAATTGAATTGAGGATTCAGGAAGGTTGAGAAAAGAGACTTGTACGACACAATAGTAGTTGGAGCTGGTCCGGTTGGCAGTCATGTTGCTGGCAAGCTGGCCAACTGGGGGCATAGGGTGGTCGTCCTTGAGCAGCATGATAGGATTGGGAAGGTGGCCTGTTGCACCGGCATTGTGGGTAAGGAGTGCCTGGATGCGTTCCCTGTTGCCAGAGATACTGTTCTGAGGGAAGCGAAATCGGCCAGGTTCTTTCCTCCTTCGGGGGAAGCCTTCTGTCTTGAGAAGGAGACACCTCAAGCCTATGTATTGGATCGCCCAGCTTTCGATGCAGCAATGACGAGACGGGCACAGGACGACGGTGCGGAATACCATCTGAGTAGCAAGGTCAGAAATATTACTTCAACAGAGCACTCTGTTCGCGTCGAAGTTGAGGTTAGAGGACAAACCATGAATCTGGAGGGCAAGGCAGTGGTTATTGCCTCCGGGTTTGGCTCAAAGCTGCCGCAGCGACTGGGGTTTGGCAGAAACGCTGACTTTGTCATGGGCGCCCAGGCAGAGGTGAATGCCTCCGGAGTGGACGAAGTTGAAGTCTATTTCGGCAGTCAAGTTGCGCCAGGGTTTTTTGCCTGGCTTGTGCCCACGTCTTCAGGAAGAGCCCTGGCAGGCTTGCTCTCTCGCCAACATACTGGCCTGCGTCTCAAGAGCTTCCTCAATAGCCTGGCAAGTCAGGGTAAGGTGGATTCTTCACAGGCAGGGATAGTCTATGGGGGTATCCCTCTCAAACCCTTACCCAGGACCTCGGCTGCAAGAATGGTTGTGGTGGGAGATGCGGCAGGCCAGGTTAAACCCACTACCGGCGGGGGGATATACTACGGGCTGCTCTGTTCTGAAATAGCGGCAGATGTCCTGCATCAGGCGATTAGCATCAATGACTTCTCCACCGGGGTTCTCAGTGAGTATGACAGGAGATGGCGAAGATTGCTCTCCAGGGAGTTGCGGATTGGCCGATGGGCCCGCTGGCTCTTCGAGAGGCTCAACGACAGGCAGATCGATCGTCTCTTTGAAATGGTGCAAAGGCAAGGCTTCAGCGAAGCGTTGTTGAATTCGGCTGATTTCTCCTTCGATTGGCACAGCAGGTTGATTCTGATGGGACTGAGGCACCTTGGCCCGAGAGCTGTTCTGCCGATGCTGTGGCTGTCCGCTTAACAACAGGATGCTGAAGTCATTGATAAAATAAGGAGGCGTGTATCAAAGCTGACAAGTGAACTACGGTATCAGTCGATTTTCCATCCAATGTCAGGAGGATAAGATGATGACGACGAAGAGAGCACTCTTTCTATGCGGCAGCCCCCGCCGTAAACGAAGCGCCAGCCTGTGTACGGCGGAGTACCTGGCCCGTTTTCTCGATTACGACTACGAATTCGTAGACGTTGCCAAGGCCAAGCTGTCCACCGACCCCAGCGAAGCCGAGCCAGCTTTCTTGAAGATCGTGGAAAAGATGCAGACGGCCGACGTCGTCGTCTGGACCTTCGGCGCATGGGTTTTGTTCGTTCCGATGCAGATGCAGTATCTCCTCGATAAGCTGTTTGCACAGGGATATGATTTCCGCGGCAAGATCGCGGCGGCAGTGATGACCTCAGTCCGCGCCCACGACGATTTCATCCTCGACCGGGTGCGCTTTGTCAGTGAGCAGTTGGGCTTTAGCTATGCTGGGGATGTGTCTGCCGTGGGCAGTCCCTTCTTTGGCTACGTGGACGACGAAGAGGTGACGGAGGACAGTTGTCGCATCCTGGCTGGGCAGCTCAACCGCACGCTGGCCGACGGGTATGTGCCCGCCAGACACTATCCCGTGGTGGAGCGCAGGTATCTCTCGCCCACCTACCGGGGTCCAGGGTTTGCCGTGGACGACCCCCCGGCGCCGAAAACCGGCGACAAGACCATCTTGGTTCTCACCGGCAATCGCTTGTCGGAAGACTCGGCCAATGCGTCGGTCATAGAATCCATCCGCCGCTATTCCCGGAACAGGGTGGAAGTGATCGAGCTGCAGGAACGCCATGTCGGCCCCTGTGTGGGGTGTTACCTCTGCGACTTCCACGGGGATGGAGTCTGTGTTCTCAAGGATGAGTACGAGGCGATCAAGCAGCACCTGCACCAGGTCGATGGCATTGTCTACGTCGGCACCTGTGCCTCCGGGATGGTGGACTGTCACCTGAAGGTTTTTCTCGACCGCTGCTGGGGCATCGCCCATCGCCCCTCGCTGGAGGGCAAATATGGTTTCGTAGTCGCCACCGGCGGCGGGCCGCTGGAGGCAGAGGCCGCCTGGTACTTGCGGGGTGTCTTAGACAAGACCGGCACGCGCTGCATCGCTGCGCTGACTCAAAGCGCGGCGGACGCCCCTGTCTTTGCCGCCGCCGTGCGCCGGACGATCGAAGACCTGGACCGGGCGCTTGACGAGAAATGGCAAATTGCCGATCGGTTCAGTACCCGTGGCGTCACCTGGACGTTCCGCGACTTGGTAGCGACAAGGGGGATGGTACTCCGGGCGGATTACAGGTTTCACAAAGAGCACCGGATGTTTGATGCTCCATCCCCAGGCGGTGTGAATGTGCTCATGAGGCTGCTCTTCAAGAGTAAGAGACTGGAGCAACGGTTGATAGCGACAAGACAGGCGCAGATCGCAAAAGCGCGAGAAGAGCGCCTGGCCGCGTACCTTCGACATGGCCGATTGGGGAAAGGGGAGGAGATTTCGGACTGATGCCCGGCGAGAATATGACTGCGAAGGCAACCAAGTAAACGTTATGCAGGCGCACCGTGAAGAAGTCCTTTCTGGGCGGGTGTTTGTGCGTCACGGTGGTACCACGGATCAATACACCTGTCTTGGAGCGCTAACTTGTGCGCCAAGTGGGAGTTAAACTCAGGAAGACCGAACACTCCGTCAGATTGTGTGCCTACAGCATGTTCGACCGCACTTTGCTGCAAACATTTGCTAGTGCTAGCACCTACGCTGCACTAACTGGTTCATTATACTGCCGCTTGACAGAATCCCGAGAATCTGCTTAGAATAACATCCCTCACTGCGAGGGATAGCAGGTAGTCAACCTTGAAGGGGGGGCAGAGGTGACCCTGCGAGTGGCCCATCACTACGACTGGGGCTTCCAGCTTCACCTCATGCTTTGTTGAGAACATGGCTGAAGACAAAGTACCGAAGCAAGAACCAAGACAGGAACCGAAACAACAGGGCAGCAAGACCAGCAGGAACAGTGCCCATACAATCCCTGTTCAGATGGCCTAGACGACTCATTGACTACTCCCGTTTCACCTCTGACTGAGGGGGTAGACTCTACTCTGTCCTAGAGCGAGTAGGTGGCTGTCAATATCAAAGGGGCTGAGAGTGGCTCTGGACAACTAGTCACTCGGATAGATGGCTGGCCACGGTATTCCGAGAGTCTCGGAGTAGAAGAAATGGAAATCTTGATCACAGGAGCAACAGGGCAACTTGGGAGAGAGGTAGTACCTCGTCTTCTCAAGAGAGGAGATCACCTCAAACTGCTTGTTCGTGATGTGGCCAAAGCTGGCAGAATGTTTCCTGACTGCGATCTCATTCAAGGAGATATTGTTCGGGACGATCTGGGTATTACAGAGCCGCTGAAGCCGGATGCCGTCTATCACCTGGCTGCCGACATCAACTTGGGCACGAAGCATGACGACAGGGTGTGGGCAATAAACTATGAAGGTACAGCCAATGTGGTTCGCTTCTGCGAGCGAAACTCTATCCCATATCTCTCTTATGCAGGCACTGCCTATACCGAAAAGTGCAGGAACGCTTATGAGAAGTCGAAGAAAGCAGCCGAGCAACTCGTGGAGTCCAGTCAGATTGAGAGGAAAACGATCTTCAAGATCGGCATTCTTGTGCCGAGCCTCGAAGAGGCTAGCAAGGCTTCGACAGAGGCACCGTATCTGCTTGCCCGTGCCATATGTATGATTCATGACCGTGATGAGGTGGTCAAAAAGCGTCTGGCAGGCACCCTGCAGTCGCCTATCCAAGAGCTAAAATTCAGAGTCAAGGGCATGCCTGATGCCAAGCTCAACCTGGTGCCTGTTGATATAGTGAGCGACTTTATTGTGAAGACCACGGTGTCCGGCAAATTCTGGCTCACTCACCCAAATCCTCCGAAGCTCGGCGACCTGTTGAAGTGGACAGGCGAGGTATTGTCTATTTCTATAGAGCTCGTGCCGGAATTTGAGATGACTGCCATTGAGGCCCAATTCCACGAGGGCGCAGAGCCATTTCTGCCGTATCTTCTTGGTGACGACTTCCCCAGTCACCTCGAGGGTTGCCCTGATATCAGCGCCGAGTTTGCCAGGGGTAGCGTAGCTCACAGTATCATTAACTTGAATGGGGCACTTCCCAGCAAGTGGCTGAAGTGATCTGGTGGAGCCGGAGACCATAGGTCCAATGTGCTGCCGAGGATTTCCTTGTATCGACAGATCTAGGATTTCAGGGAGTTAACTGCACAATCCTCGGTTCCGTTTAGCCTCGGCGCATCTTGGCAGAAGTCGCTCCGATTGTACATCCTAGCGAATTGTGATCCTACTACTGCATCCTGTCCGTTCTTGTCGGCGACATGATGGTTCGTAGACTTGACATCCTCCACAAACGTTCGATACGATTCATGCGACTATTGCAGCAAGATAAAATACCATGTTGAGCAGCTCACACAGGTTCAATCGACTTGTCTTGAGGAGGTGTGGCCATGGGCGATAACATACTGCTCGGGATTTCCCGGTTCATGATTCCAGTTCCCCGCCTGATCTGGCGTGGGCAGGTGCCCGGAAAGGCGCGACACCTGAGCAACGATCTCTGCTTCATGTCAGCGGAACACCATCAGGTTCGCAACCACGTGGTTAGAGAACTCCCGCGCGTGGGGAAGCCGATGTCTCCCGAGTCCATCGCGCAGAGCGTGAAGTTGCCCATTGCTCAAGTCAAATCCATTCTGGACGATCTGGAGGAGCACAAGACCTTTCTGTTCAGGGATAAACATGGAGCAGTCACTTGGGCCTATCCCATGACCGTTGACAAGACTCCACATCACGTGGCGCTCAGTAGCGGCGAGGAAGCGTACGCTGCCTGAGCGGCTGACGCTATAGCGATGCCCTTCGTGCAAGGGCGACTACGCGGAGAGCGCTTAACAGGTATCGTCACAACCGAATGCGCCCATTGTCAACAACCACTCCATATCGAAGTGGACAGCGAGATGAACTACAGAGTCCCAGAGACAGACGCCAAGCCACTGATTTTCGCCCCGCTGGTTGTGGTCCGTAGGGGAGCCCCGAGTATTATCGACGGATTCTGAGAGAAGTGCGTCTTCTTCTGGTCAGAAGAGCACGCCCGGAAATATCGTCGTCGGATGGGAGGACCTGCCGGCACATATCTGAGCTTGTCGCAGGGAGCATACATCACTCCAATCATACAGGGGGCGCTCTATCCGTTATGAGAGGGCCGCTGAGTCGTGTGTGGCTGCTCATGTTCACTGCTTCACTGCATGATTCATCAGATTGTCCAACGGTGTGGTATAGCTTCGGCGTTTGACCGTCAAAGCTAATGCTCCGAAAAGTGGATGGTAGAGCAGTGCACAATCAACGACAGACTGCAGATTAGAGGCTCCGAAAGGACTACTATGTAGTTGTTCTGGGCAACCTTTCGAAATTGAACCAAGATCAACTGCTGCGGACGACCATAGAGACACTGCAGGAGATGTCATCAGGGAGGTGAAGTCCATACTTCCTACAGATGTACGAATCTGCCCTTTTGAAATCGAACACTACGATGCTGCGGTTGTACTCTGGGAACGAAGCAAGCAGATCGGTTTGAGTTCTGCCGATGGCAGGGAGGCCATCAAGGTGTTCCTTCTGCGGAATCGGGGCTTGAGCAAAGTGGCGATTTCTAACACTGGCCTAGTGGGTGCAGTGCTCTGTGGCCATGACGGAAGAAGAGGCTACCTATACCATCTCTGTGTCGAAGAGGGGCTCCGACTGCGAGGGTTGGGGAGAGAACTGGTCAATGCCTGCCTGGATGGTCTCAAGAACGAGGGAATTCAGAAGTGCCATGTCTTCATCTTCAACGACAACGAAAGTGGAATGGGGTTCTGGGCGAGAGTCTCGTGGAGAAAGCGGGATGACATCGCAGTCTTTTCGAGGGACATAGGAACGAATCCAGCAGGTAGCCGGAATGGCAACCACACCCATGGCAATGCTGGAGAGCCAAATTAGTGAGTGGCTCGCTCCAAGACCTCAACATAGCGCGGGGGATTCGGTTCTGCCTATTGTAACCTCATCTGGTTGTTGTGGAAGCCCGAACTCTCAACCATGGCAGGTTGTCAATCTGATTTGATGTGCCAGTGTCAACCTGATTGTTTGAAAACCAAATAGATTTTGGGCTGGTTTCCGCTGTGAAGACATCCTGAAAACGGGGGTTC
>MGMW01000041.1 GCA_001795035.1 Chloroflexi bacterium RBG_13_53_26 | reverse complement strand
TTGATAAGACGGCAAAGCTATGTTATCGGTGGTCATGATGACTGCATCTTCACCATTG
Source organism: Chloroflexi bacterium RBG_13_53_26 (assembly GCA_001795035.1). Classification (GTDB taxonomy): domain Bacteria; phylum Chloroflexota; class Dehalococcoidia; order UBA2247; family RBG-13-53-26; genus RBG-13-53-26. Next base: position 11,267 of record MGMW01000041.1, on the reverse strand, counting down.
TCTGAATAGTAGCGGCGGCGCATCCCCACTTTGTTGAAGCCATACTTTTCGTAGAGTGCTTGGGCCCCCACATTGGAAACTCTTGTCTCCAGGGTCACTACCTGAGCCTTCATTTGCAGAGCCACTTTTGTGATGGAGATGAGCAGCAGTTCGCCAATGCCCTGTCGGCGGTACATTTGCCTGACTGCGATGGAAGTCAGGTGAGCTTCATCTGCCATGAGCCAAACAGCAGCATAGCCCACGATCTTCTTATTGTCCTGAGCTACACTTGCCCTATTGGAGAATAGACCTTTGTTCAGCAGGTGACCTACTCGGGATACCAAGATGTGCCATTTGCTGTGGGCGTTATGCTCTACAGCCTCGACATGATCGCAACGACTTTCAGTATCGTCCAAAACGACTATATAGCGGATTATGGGACTGTTGAGTTCTTTCCTGAAAGAGGGAGGTGGCCAATCGGTTGGGAAGGCTTCCCTATCGATCTGGCTTACGTGGGGAACATCATCAAGTTCCATGGGACGGACAATGAAACTCATGCTGCTTTTCTACCTTGGCAGATAGCCCTAATTTTAACCACTTTGCCATCACTTTGCTATGCGTATGAAAGGGTCCAGTGTTGGTCTGCAGAAATACGAGTACAAACAATTGCCTCTCCATTAACGATTGATGTATAATTTGCCCCGCGAGGTAATTCTGACAACGGCGGACCAACAGAGAACTCCAGCGAGCGATCCTTCTACCTCGGGTGCTACTGCTTCGGCTGAGGCACGCTCTTCTGTGGACACAGGTGAATCTCCGAGTAAGAACCTTGAGAGAATAGCCAGAACTCTGCGCCGTCATATCATCAGCATGACGGCTACAGCGGGCAGTGGACACCCCGGTGGTTCCCTTTCAGCTGTAGAGATAATTACCTGCCTTTTCTTCCAGGTACTCCGTTGTCGAGCCTCTGATCCTGAATGGGTTGAACGCGATCGCTTCATTCTGAGTAAAGGGCATGCCGCACCTCTACTCTATGCTGCTCTTGCTGAGACGGGGTATCTACCTGTGGGAGAGCTATGCACTCTGAGGGAGATGAACAGTAGACTCCAGGGCCACCCTGACAAGACGTGCACCCCTGGGGTGGAAATGACATGTGGCTCTCTCGGTCAGGGATTGTCCTTCGGTATCGGTGTTGCTCTAGCTGCTCGGCTCAATTCGCTAGACTATCGGGTTTATGTCCTTCTGGGCGACGGGGAATGTGATGAGGGACAAGTATGGGAGGCAACCATGTCGGCAGCCCATTTCAGAATCGACAATCTGGTGGCCATCATCGATCACAACAAGCTGCAGATCGATGGCTGGAACCGAGAGGTAATGAACCTAGAGCCCTTTCCTGACAAATGGCATGCCTTTGGCTGGCATGTTGTCGAAGTGAATGGTCACGACATTCTGCAACTCCTAGCTGCCTTTGGAGAGGCGAAGCAGATGAAGGGGCGACCGACGGCTATCATCGCCCACACCATCAAGGGTAAGGGGGTTAGCTTCATGGAAAACAATGTGGACTTCCATGGCAAGGCTCCTACCCCTGAGGAAGCGGATCGAGCATTGAAGGAGTTGGCATAGAAACAGAAGTGAAGGAACTTTCCTCTACCAGGGAAGCCTACGGCAAGACCCTACTAGCTCTGGGGAGAGAGAACCCGGATATCGTTGTTCTCGATGCTGACCTTTCAAAGTCAACCATGACCCAGTTCTTTGCCAAGGGGTTCCCACAGCGTTTCTTCGATTGTGGCATTGCAGAGCAGAATATGGTTGGCATTGCTGCTGGCCTGGCTTCTTCAGGCAAAATCGCCTTCGCCAGCACCTTTGCCGTATTTGCCACTGCCCGTTGCTATGATCAGCTTCGCATGTGCGTTGCTCAACCTCACCTCAATGTCAAGGTGGTGGCTACTCACGGAGGCATTACTGTTGGGGAGGATGGCTTGTCACATCAGTCGATTGAAGACCTGGCACTTTCCTGTGCTCTGCCAGGATTTGCTGTCATTGTGCCGGCGGATGCTGTGGAAACTACTCAGGTAATCAGAGCAGCAGCAGCCACACCTGGGCCCTTCTACGTACGGTTGGGTCGCCCCAAAGTCCCCCGGGTTCTAAGCCATGATTATCGGTTTGTGTTGGGCAAAGCGGCCACTTTGAGGCAGGGCTTCGACGCCACTATCGTTGCTATTGGTATTATGGTATCCAGAGCACTGGAAGCGGCAGAGAGCCTCTCGCAACAAGGGATCGATTGCCGGGTGTTGAATATGTCTACTGTCAAGCCTTTGGATGTCGAGGCTATTGTTCAGGCAGCGGCTGATACCGGGGCTGTTGTTACCGCCGAGGAACATCTGGAGCATGGTGGTTTGGGAGCCAGAGTGGCTCAGGTAGTTGCCCGGCATCAAGCTGTCCCCATGGCTTTTGTGGCGCTCAAAGATGCTTTTGCCAGCTCTGGAACATCCGAGGAATTGCTGCAACGCTACGGCCTGACTTCGGCTGAAATCGAGAAGGCAGTCATGTCCGCAGTCAGCAGGAAGAAGCGATAGCTGACTGTGGAGGGAAGTGTTTCTTGTTCACAGTTGTGTTCGGGGCTAGCCGTTTTACGAGCTTTGAAATGTGTATTGGTGTCTGATGTTGTCAGTCTCGTGATTGTGTCGAGATATTCTCCTCGCTAGAGCCCATCTATTCGGGAACGGTGCACAGAGGCGACAAACCCTAGCCCTGCACATGTCAACTGAAAGGAACCCATGGAACTTGTCTCTATTGTTGTCTTGGCGATGACCGGCGTGATAGTTGGTCTGTCGCAGGGGCTTCTGGGTGTCGGCGGTGCCTTCATCATGGTTCCGGTGATGGTGGTGGTATTCAATGGTATGGATATCCCTACGGATGCAGCGGTGAAGCTGGCCTTCGGCACCAGTCTGCTGGTCGTGTTCCCCACTGCTGTTTTCAGTTCATTTGCTCACCACCGCAGAGGAGCAGTCTGGTGGAAAGCGGCAATCGTGCTTGGATCTGTTGGTGCGGCTGGGGCATTTCTGGGGGCCACATTGACCTCACAGTTTCTCGGCGGGAGCACAGCGAAGATTATCTTTGGAGCAGCGGCTATGCCTGGGGCCGTCAGGATGATTGTTTGGAAGCCTTCGGAAGTTGAGGAAGAGCCGGAGGATAACCCTCTTGTATGGGCTGGCTGGGGTTTCCCTCTGGGATTGTTTGTCGGTCTCCTTGGGGTTGGGGGAGGGATACTGATGGTTCCCCTGATGGTTACCATACTCAAATTCAGGATGCATCGGGCCGTGGGTACATCGACGGCAGTGATGCTGTTCACCAGCGGAGCAGGGGCTTTGGGTTACATCGTGAATGGCCTGAGCGTGTCCGGATTGCCTACTCAATCTCTAGGCTATTTCAACCTGCCGGCATGGATCTGTCTAGTATCAACCAGCATGGTGATAACGCAGGCTGGCGCCTGGATGGCACACAGGCTCCGTGCTGAGATGCTCAAAACTGTTTTCGCTGTTGTGATGCTATTTGTAGGTCTGAGTATGATAGGCGCTTTTGACTGGCTGGGATGGCCTGTGTGAAATACTATCGCCTGGGTGAACCGTTCCTAATTTCTGTATTCCGAATCCAGCGCGTCCCCGCCTTAGGGCTTTTTGGTTTTGCTGAATCTCTCCCACTCACTGTAGATGCAGCCGCAGTACTTCTGTCTGTAGAGGTCAAGTTCTTTGCTGACCCTTCGGCTTTCGTCATAGCAGGGCCTTAGGTCTTCGAAAGCGAACCTGATACTCTCTTTTTGGGCGATATCCTCGCCGACCTCCTTCAACAGCTTCTGTTCCTGGTATGGACTGATGAGCAGCGTGGTGCTGAAAACGTCAAAACCCCTCAACTTTGCTACTGCGGCTGTCATAGAAAGGCGGAGGCGAAAGCAATAACCACAGCGTTCTCTCTCATGCCCCACCACGGCCCTGAAATAGTCAACGACGTCGTATCCTTCAGAGACGATCAAAGGGATAGCCATTTTCTGGGCATAGTCTTGCAGTGTCTTTAGACGTTGCTGATGCTCCGTGAATGGATGGATATTGGGGTTGTGCCAAAAAAGGGTGGTCTCTATATTTTCTTGCCGCCAGTGCTCGAGACAACCGGTGGCGCAGGGAGCACAACAAGTGTGGAGAAGCAGGGAAGCCATGATCGCTACAATAATTGTCCCTGGGGTGGCTGCCTCTTTCTGCCTGGCAAGCCCAGGTGCTTATAGGCGAGGCGTGTGGCGACCCTCCCCCGCGGTGTTCGTTCCAGAAAGCCGAGTTGCAGCAGATATGGTTCGTAGACATCCATAATAGTGTCTGCTTCCTCGCTGATAGAGGCAGCGATTGTCTCCAGGCCCACCGGCCCACCATCGAACTTCTCCACGATAGTCCGCAGTACTTTATGATCTACCTCGTCCAGGCCGATCTTGTCCACCTCGAGTCTAGTCAGTGCCTCGATGGCTATAGGCTCGGTAATCACGCCCTTTGCCATTACCTGGGCATAATCTCGCACCCGTTTTAGTAACCTGTTGGCTACTCTGGGGGTTCCCCGGGCCCGACAGGCAATCTCCTTTATTCCACCCTGATCCGTTTCTATCCTGAGGATGCTGGCGGAACGACCTACTATTGCTTCCATAGCCTGCAGGTCATAGAAGTCGAGCCTGTATATGGATCCAAACCTGTCTCTTAGAGGAGGGCTGAGCATAGCGAAGCGGGTAGTGGCTCCGATGAGCGTGAAGCGGGGAAGGTGCAGGCGCAGGTTTTTTGCCCCAGGGCCCTTTCCAATGACTATATCGAGAGCAAAGTCTTCCATTGCCGGGTAAAGCACCTCTTCGACCACTCTGGAAAGGCGATGGATTTCGTCGATGAAGAGGATATCATCTTCGTGAAGGTTGGTTATGATGGCGGCCAAATCTCCCGGGCGCTCTATAGCTGGGCCAGAGGTAATTCTGATACTGGCGCCTTTCTCGGCAGCAATAATGTGAGCTAGCGTGGTTTTCCCTAAGCCCGGCGGCCCGTAAATCAGGATGTGATCCAATGGTTCGCCCCTTGCTTGGGCGGCCGCGATAGCTATCTTGGTATTCTCTTTGACCTTGTCTTGGCCTACATAGTCAGCAAGACGCCTGGGACGGAGATTGGTATCGAGTGCTACGTCCTCTTCTTTGGGTTTTCCCGAAATTATCCGCTCCATCATGCCATCTGATTTCTGACCGACACTATTATAGCCACTTTTCAAGGTAGAGACCTCTTTTGCGAGGCTCTTTGGCTACTGATTAGTTCTGTACGGAGGCTACAGAAGGTATTCCGATCTGCGATCTTCGGCGTTCAGATGAGGCTGGCTGTCAGAAGTCAAGTGCGAATTGCGGTTTGTTTCTCTGTTACAGGATGGCTTTGGTCACTATGGTCTGTTCCCTGTGAGGACCAACGGAAATGATATTGATGGGACAACCGACAAGATGTTCCAGCTTCCTTACATATGACTGGGCCAATGGTGGCAGATCCTGGAAGCGTCGCAGGTGGGCTGTGGGAGATTGCCAACCCGGTACTTCATCATAAACAGGCTGGCATCTTTCGAGCTGTAATGTGCTACTGGGGAATTGGTCGATAATCTTGCCATCTGCCTTGTACTTGGTACATACCTTGATGGAATCGAAGGCGTCCAGAACGTCTAGGCGAGTAAGAGCAACCCCGCTAAAGCCGTTAATCAAGGCACTGTAGCGCGTGGCTACTGCATCGAACCAGCCACAGCGGCGCGGTCGTCCTGTTGTAACCCCATATTCTTGAGCTATCTGTCGGATGCGCTCTCCAGTTTCATCCCCTAGCTCTGTAGGCATTGGTCCTGCTCCTACTCTGGTAGTGTATGCCTTCATTATGCCCAGGATGTGATCCATCTTGACCGGATGCAGGCCCGCTCCCGCAAAGGCTCCGGCAGCGATGACTGATGATGAGGTAACATAGGGGTAGGTGCCGAAGTCGATGTCGAGCAGGGTACCCTGAGCCCCTTCCAACAAAATTGGCTCATTTCTTTCTACAGCTTGGCTGATAATCGGTTCGGTTTCACGGATGAAGGCAGCCAGACGATCTGCATACTGGCAGAGCTGATCGTAGACTTCCTCGACGGAGAGTGGTGGCGCTCCATGTATTCGCGTCAAGATCAGGTTTTTTTGTTCCAGAACAAAACGGAGTCTGCGAAGTAGCCCTTCTTTGTCGGCAAGGTCTCCGGCTCTAATGCCCAGGCGAGCTACCTTGTCTGCATACGCAGGACCGACACCGCTACGCGTGGTACCTAAAGCACCGGCACCCTTCGCTTGCTCCTCCAGCCTATCCAGGATGATGTGATATGGCATGATGAGGTGAGCCCGAGTGCTGACCAGTAGTTTTGAAGTATTAACACCCTTCTTCCAGAGTTGCTCCAGTTCGTCAAGGAGCACGGAGGGAGAAACAACCACACCGCTACCGATGATGCAGGCTGTATGAGGGTAGAAAATACCTGAAGGGACCAAGTGCAAGCTGAATTCGCCATAGGGGTTATGTACAGTGTGTCCTGCATTGGGGCCGCCAGAAAAACGGATCACCATGCTTGCTTTCTCAGCAAGCATGTCAACGATTTTCCCTTTCCCCTCGTCACCCCACTGGGCACCGACAACCGCAATTACTGACATGAAACCTCGCAAATAGAGATAGTTTGGTGGTAACCTGCAGACTAATGCTGACGCATGTAACCCCTACCCCAATAGTAGAGCAAGAAGACATCCGTAGCAAGTCCACGTACAATGGCAACGGGTATGAACCAGCGTGATATCAATCCAATCGCTGCTGTGATGCCAAGGGCGATGGCTATAAGAACCACCCCGATAAAGATGCATTGGAGGATCTGATCGCTCATATACCTGATTGCTTTTTTGTAAGTTGCCGCACATGAATAAGGCGCTGAACAACTGTTAAGAAGGCGAGTGCAGCCAGGATACCTAGCGTGATGAGTACGGCGTCTCCCACCCATTGACCGATGATGAGTCCCACCGCCAGAACGATGACTCTTTCAACTCGGGTAAATACCCCAACTTCACATCTTAGGCCCAACCCCTCGGCTCTTGCCCTGAGATAGCTGACCATGACCGACCCCACAAAGGTGATGTATGGAAGAGAGGTCTCCCAGGTACTGTTATGGTTCGCATAGTAGATCACGATTCCGAGAAATACCGCTGCCTCGGAGAGGCGGTCGAGCGTGGAATCGAGCATGGCGCCAAATTTTGTGCTTTGCCCTTTGGCTCGGGCGAGTGGCCCATCAAGGAGGTCGAAGGTGCCAGCGAAGATAACCAGGAGTCCGCCCGTCAGGAAATATCCCTTTGCCAGAGTTACAGCCGAGCCGACGCTCACCAGGAAGCCGACTATGGTCAATTCATTGGGCGTCGCCCCCGTCTTGGCGAGAATCTTTGCCAATGGCGTGGTGAAACGCTCTGCCAGCTTGTGGCGTATTTCCGAGAGGTTGATCACAACTAGTTTGCCCCGGACAACTCCGTGTAGTAGTTCAGTGTCCTCTGAGCGATCGACTCCCAGGTGTGCGCTCTTGCCTTCTCTCTCCCATTGGCGCTCATTCGCTGACGCAGGTTCTCATCATTGGCCAGGGAGACTATTGCAGTAGCCAGAGCCTTCTCATCTCTGGGTTTCACAAGTATTCCGTCAGTGCCATTATTTACCACGCTGGCGTAGCCCTCGATATTTGAGGCCACAATAGGTTTGCCAGCGGCCATCGCCTCGAGCAGTACAAGGCCGAAGCTTTCCTGACCAACGGCCGGCATGCAGAAGATGTCTGCTGTACGGTAGTAACGTGGCAAATCTGCATAAGGCATGTGTCCTTTGAAGACAACATCCTCCAGTTTAACTGCCCTGACCCACCGTTCATATTTATGCCGTGATCTATCACCTGGACCCACCAGAATAAGCCTCGATTGAGGGAAACACTCCTTCACTATCTTGTATGCCTTGAGAAGGTACCGTACGCCCTTTCTTTCCTCAAGTCGGCTGACAAACAGGAGGTTCAACTTGCCGTCGCAGAAATCTTCGATGGGTGGCACATCTGCGGAGAAACGCTCCAAGTCAACCCCATGCGGGATCACACGGTAATCCCCGGGGAAGTACCTGGAGACGAACTTTTTTGCTGGTTCAGAAACGGTGATCCTGCCATCGAGCTTGTTGTAGAATTTCTTCAAGAGCGGTTTCCACAGCGAGTAGCCGATGGAGCGGCGGTAGTAGGCGTGAAAGGTGGCCACATTTATGGAGTGGGATAGGGGAAGCACCATCCAGGGCAGCGACGGGAAGAGTGGTTCGTGGAAGTGAAGTATGTCGAACTTCTCCTCGTCCAGTATTGTCTTGATCTTGGGCATCAGCCAGTAGGATAGCGTCAGTCGGGCTACGGAACCATTTGAAGGATAGGGGATTGTTTTGCCCAGTGGGATGATACTGGTTGTGTTAGGGAGAGCTTCCTTGTTTGAGCAGGGGGCTAGTATCCTTACCTGATGCCCAATCCTTGCCATGTTGATGGCAAGATTCGAGATATGGTTGTTGACCCCACCAGGGTAGGCGTAGTCGTATGGTGAAACCAATCCTATATTCATTTCTTGGGAGAGCGGACATGTCTTGCTACTTGTTTCTTTGACGGCAGGGTCTCGTTAATGTTGCCAGCGATGAATTCATCCAGCATCCGGCGCGCTGCGTCATCTGTATGTTGAATGGGAGGTGATTTCATAAAGCAGGCGCAAGGGGCAACCACCGAGCCGGCGAGCCCCCTTTCTAGAGCTAACTTGCAGCATCGTATAGCATCGATTACTATCCCTGCGGAGTTGGGGCTATCCCATACCTCGAGCTTAAGCTCGAGATTCAGGGGAACATTACCAAAGGTTGTGCCCTCCATACGTATGTAGCAGAACTTTCGGTCAGTTAGCCAAGGGACGTAGTCGCTCGGCCCCACATGGATGTTATCTGGTCCAAGGTTGTAGTCTAGCTGCGATGTAACTGCGTTTGTCTTGCTTATCTTCTTTGATTCCAGCCGCTCGCGTTCCAGCATGTTGTAGAAGTCTGTGTTGCCTCCAAAATTAAGTTGGTAGGTCCGCTCCAACTTGACGCCTTGCTCCCGAAAGAGCCGGGTCAGTACACGATGGGTAATAGTCGCGCCGACCTGCGACTTTATGTCATCTCCTATGACTGGCAATCCTCTTTCGGCGAAGCGTTCTTGCCAGTAGTTCTCTCGGGCGATGAATACAGGGATGCAATTGATAAGGCCACAGCCGGCATCAAGTATCTGTTCCACGTACCACTTGGTGGCTGCCTCACTACCAACCGGCAAGTAGCTGATAACGACGTCAGTTTTCGTTTCCTTCAGAATATTGACGATATTTGCAGTGGATCCTGGCGCTTTGGTGATGATTTGCGATAGATACTTGCCTAGCCCGTCGTGGGTCATTCCTCGATGAACCTTCACTCCTGTTTGAGGCACTTCGCAAAACTTGTAGGTGTTGTTTGGGGAGGTATATATGGCCTCCGCTAGATCTTTGCCTACCTTGTTCTTATCAATGTCAAAGGCAGCTACGAACTGGATATCTCCAATATGATATCCCCCCAGGTTCGGGCGTCGTACACCTGGTATGAACGCATCTTCCTGCACGTTCCGATAATAATGGACACCCTGAACCAGAGAGGAAGCACAGTTGCCAACGCCTATTATAGCTACATTTATCTTTCCCAAGTTACGTACGCCTCCTTTTCTGATTTTATTCACGAGTCGCGGGCTTGGTGGACGGTGTGACGATAAACACGGGTCTATCTGCGTAATGCAGTATTTTGTAGGTCACACTGCCGAGTGTCCGCTGGCCGACACCGGGGTGTCCATGAGAGGAGAGAGCGATCAAATCGATTTTTTTTTCTCGGGCGCAGGCCATGACCTTCTCCGCAGGGGAACCCACATCCACTATGGCCTGGGCTGCTATGCCCTTCTTGGTAAGGCCTTCCTTGATGGAATTGAGGTATTCACTGGCAGCGGCTGAGGCATGCATTATGTATTCTTTCGATATTTTGTCCAAAGGGGAAGAATACGGGCCGGCAATGGCGATGTCATAATCCGGTTTCACCACCTGAAGCAGAATCACTTCTGCCTTTGTGATCGAGGCCAGCTCTTCCACATAGGGTAAGGCCGCCTCTCCCAGTTTTGTGCCGTCCAGGGGGACCAGTATCCTTCTAAAACTATGCTTCTTCTGTTGCATGGTCTTCCACCTGCTTGTCTGCTATTTCTTTATAATGCTATAGTTATATACTAAACCCCGTTCTGAGGCAAGATAGCATCTACGATTTCCATACGCACACGTACTTGAGTGATGGGACTCTCTCGCCGCTTGAGCTCATACGCCGAGCAGCCGAGAAAGGGTATCGTGGTATTGCTCTCACCGACCACGTTGGTATGGGTTCTCTTGAGAGGGTGATCCGCGAGATCGTTGAGGATTGCAGGTTAGCCCGGTGCCATTGGGATATCGTAGCCATCCCTGGCGTTGAACTTACCCATGTACCTGCTCCAGCCATTAGAGAGGTATCCAGACAAGCCAAGAAGTTGGGGGCTTGCATAGTGGTGGTCCATGGCGAAACCATAACTGAGCCGGTGGAGAAGGGAACCAACCTGGCGGCAGTTCAATCACCTGATGTCGACATCCTGGCCCATCCCGGGTTGCTAACTTTGGAGGAGGCGAGACTGGCAGCGGCCAACAGTGTGCATGTGGAGATAAGTGCTCGAAAAGGCCATTGTCTGACTAACGGTCACGTGGCTCAACTAGCCCTGGCTGCTGGTGTCAAGCTGGTACTTAATTCCGATGCCCATGACAGCCCGGATTTGCTCACACAGGCGTTTGCAGTTGCGGTATTGAAGGGTAGCGGTTTGAATGAGACGGAGTTAGAGCAAGTACTCTCAACGAATCCGCAGGCCCTGGTCAATGAGCTGACGCTTCCGGGTCTTAGCTAGTCCGAAAGCAATTCACTGACTTGTTGGAAAGGCCATGACGATCCAGGAATGATTGGCCCCTTCATCTGTCAGATCAAGGGCTTATTCAGATTATCTAACCAAGTGATCACGGCGGAGTTGGCCTTGGCTGACTCAGCAATGTTGTTCCCTACGGTAGCCATTGTTGCCGCGGCAGCAAAAGCTGTCAGAAGGAGTGCTACTGTCAGCGGCTCAGCCATATCGAGGCCGTCTTCTACAGT
>MGMW01000040.1 GCA_001795035.1 Chloroflexi bacterium RBG_13_53_26 | reverse complement strand
GGCGCTACGTCCGGATCCGGGGTCGCAACTTCAGCGTCTCGGAGATCCTGGGTTACGACGGCGCGGGCCGGCTCCTGGACCGGAGCGGGTGGCGGGCCACGAACTTCCTAGGGGAGACGCCCTCGCCCCACCGGGTCCTGAGCGCGATCCATGTCCCGGCCGAGGACTTGCCCGGCCGCGAATATGCCGTCGCCGTCACTGCCGGCCCGGCGAAGTTCGATCCGGTGGACGGCGTCTACGTCGTGGCCCTTGTCGACGGGCGGCCCGTCGTTCCTCGGCACCGCGCCCCCAGCTATCCCTATCACAATTACGAGTGGAACTCGGGGGCGCCGAAGCTTGCCGGCATGACCTTCCGGCTCCCGATCAACCGAACCTGGAAGGGCAAGACCGTGGAATTCCGGGTCATGATGTTCGGCGACGGGACGGACGGGGCCCGGGCCGAGCTTCGCCTCGTGACGCCCAAACAGGTGTTCGTCCCGGTGCCGCTCCGCGTCGGTCTGGCCGATTTCGGTGCTTTTTGGCCTGTCGGCGGCTTTCCGGCCCCTTTCCGCCTGTTTCAACCCAATTTGACAAGAGGCGGATCCCTGATTTTCCATCCCGACCGATGGGATGAGGCAAAATCGGTGCCATGGACGCTCACTCATCCGGCTCAGCAGAAAAGGAAATTATTTCTATGATGATGTGATGCAAGGACTAATTTTCTTTTCTTCTCCTTTCTTTTCTCTTGAGGTCTGGTGGACCATCCTTCTATCCGTGCCCTTAGCCCGAAGGCTACGTCCGCACACACTCTAACATCAGATCCCGGCCCCTTAACCTATCAAACAATGCAGCCTTCTCCGGCCCATTAAATAATTTCCCAAGGCGGCCGAGTTATCTCCGATACGCAACGTAATTCCGTCCCTCTTTTAAGACGTTGTAGATAGTCGTCAGAAGTCGCCTGGCTGTGGCCACTTTGGCTTTATTGGCGCCTTTGTTGCGGGCCAGCCGTTCAAACAAGCAGCGGAGATCAAAGTCGGCCCGGACCCCAGGCCAGACTGCCTCCACCGCCGCCCAGCGCAACCAGCGGTTGCCAGCCCGCAAGCTCTTCCCATGATGGGTCCTGTCGCCGGAACTGTGAGTGGAAGGAATCACCCCCGCATAAGCATGAAGATGAGCCGCATCAGCAAACCGGTTGACGTCGGCGATCTCAACCGCCACCAGCACCGCTAAATATTTCCCAAATCCAGGAATGGTCCGGATGAACTGAGCCTCCCGGCTCTCCTCATAGAGCTTCTCTACAAAGGAGGTCGACTCCCCGATCCGTGTTTCCAAATGGCGATATGTTTTCAGCAGCGCCTCCAACAACCTCTTCTCACCCCGAGCCAGATCCAGTCCCAAGAGCATCTTCCTCCCTTTCTCCGAAAAGATATTCGTCTCCCTGGCCACCTCCTCCCGGACCTCCTCTCTCTGCTGAGCGAGCAACGCATGAACCCGATTCTTCAACGCCGTCATCGCGCTCACATAAAAGGCCCGCTGCCGCAAGACCCGTTGGGCTTGCCGGTTCTCCTGAGACCGCCGATACACCTCCGGGATCATCTTCATCCGTAAAAGATGGGCCAACACCTCCGAGTCCCGATTGTCCCTCTTGATCTTTGCCCGAGCGATCGCTTTCACTTCATTCGGGCGGGCAATCTTAACCCCCACGCCCACCTCCTCCAGTACATCCACCATCGTATAGCTCGAGCGTCCTGTCTCGATGACGGCTTCAACCTGCTCCAAACCTTCAAGGAACTTCTTGATCTCAACCCGGACGTTGGGTACCCGCCCGGATCGAAGCACCTGACCCTCTTGATCCATCACCGTCAGATGAGAGTATTGACGATGATGGTCAATCCCGACATAATTCATCTGTGCACCTCCTAGTTAATAGTTCTCAACGGGGAGTCTATCAAACTCCCCGAGGAGGTGCATCACATCATCATGTTACCTATCAATTTATCAGTGAATAAAGAAGTTCCGATAAATATTATCATTAAGAAATAATCATGAAACAAATCACAAAAAAAAGCATCCTGAATCCATTAACAGCCTTAATTCTCTGCACTCTGCCTGTATCCTCTGTTTTGGCTCAGGATGGAACCCCCGGAGAAAAAGCGATCCGTAATGGCAATGTCGGCGGGTATATGATTACAAAGGTGGAGAAAGTTGATCAATCCTATAATGCAGGATACTCGATGTACGCAGCCGCCTGGCCCTTGGTGAGGCAATATCCCGGTAGGAGCTTTCAATCGGGCCTGTTCGGCACGTGGATGTTTCCGCTTAACGATAAGCCATTGCCTGTGAAGGATTTCTATACGGATGTTGAAGGTGGGCTAGGGTGGTGGCGCGATACCGAGTATGCCACTGAGACACCCAAATTCATTATGGGTGGCGTGCAGCTCAACTTTATCGGATGGGCCAACGGGCCTGGCGCCGGGCAGGGCAGGGACTGGAACGACCCGAAAGGTCATTATGGTGTAGCTCAACTGACTCCATGGGTGTTGTGGCCCCCCGACGGACTAAACCTGAAACAGGGCACATGCGGAGAATGGTTTGGCAGCGGTTACCTTCCTTTGCCGCTCACTGAGCCGAAGACCAACACTGCAGGGAAAGCCGTTCCTAGCGGAAATCAGTGCTGGACCCTGTTTCTTAACACCGGGAATTTCAAGGGACCCGTTGCGTTTTTCACCCCTTATTTCTGGACCCGGGCTACCGTCGAAGATCCCAGGCTGAGTGGCCTGTTTTTGGATCAGCGCCCATCGGATGCCAACAAGGCGTTTCAAATGGAAACCCAGGACATCCGGTCAGCTGAAGCTACCGATTCCAGGGGACAGACCTACGCAAGGCTTACTCCGACCCAGTATCCGCTTGGGCCTGATGGCAATTCTGATCTGTTGCACCGCCTGATGGTCTATAATAAGAAGGCACTCTGGGACAAGGTGGAAGCCTGGTTTAAGGGAGGTCCCCCGGCCGATGGTATTATTGACCTCGCAGGGGCTTTCATGCAGAAGTTCCAGAAGGGAGTCCGGTCAAACTGGAGTTTTTATGGCGATCACATCCCCAAGAATAAGCGTGCCTTATTGAATATTGCTTCTTATATGGATGCAAATGTCACTGATTCGGCAACTTTGAGGGTTCGTTGGGAAGGTGATCTGATCACAAGCAGAAAAACAGGCAATGGCTCTGTAGTGACTCTGCCTGAGTACTATAAACTGGTCAAAGCCAAAAATGACGACATAGGCCAGTGGGTTGCCGTATCGCACAAAGAGGTACCGGCCGAAACCGGGTTGCACAAGGTTGACTTCAGTAATCCTGAAGAAAAAACCCCCGTAGCCTATGTAACTCCTGAAGAAAAAGAGAGTTGCTGGAAAACTCCGGGTCCGGTTGCAGGACCATTCACGGCTAAACTGGGTGACGGCAGTACGATAACCTATTACTGGTACCGGTTTGCCGACCAGCCCGCATTGCTCAATGCGGACCTGACCAGGGAGGAGCGTGAAGAAATGCAAAGGCGTGTTGAATTGCTGCACCGCCACTGGACAAAGGACCGGGAGTATCTTCCCGCACCCCTGATCGGGAAAGTGGCGGAAATCGACCCGGCCCTGATCGTTACCCCACCAAAAGGCATGGAGGTGGGATATGTTCCGATTGTCACACGGCAGGGAGTAAAGAAATAGTCAAGTGTGTATCAAACAAGATAAGCCATGAAACATATCCTTTTTCTACTGGCAGTTTTAGTTGTATCCCGTGCCGAAGGAATCGGCCCTGGTGCAGCAATCCATACTGACGAAATTACGGTCGGAGAAATTAATCAACGGATAAAGATGGTAAGCGACCGGATCATGTTTGGTAAGATACCTGAAATGTCTTCTGATTTTATTTTGGCAGATATCTCGCTCAAACCGGAATTTAAGCGTCGGTTTACGGATTTCAGCGGGGATATTTCCGGGCGTTATTTCGATGTTTTTTCCTCCTACCCGGCTGAAAACAATCCGGTTAACTTGCATGAGCTGATGAATGAAGCTCTTCAGTACCAACATCAGGATGGTCGTTTTGGAAATCCTGATCTTTTGTTTGATGCTGAAAAACTGGCTGGACCGCAAATGGCCTTGCTTTGGGGAAACGGTCGTTTGTTGGTTGGCCTGATGAAATATTATCAAATGGATTGTCAACCCAGAGTGCTTGCTGCAGCTAAAAAACTTGGAGATTTCATCAATGGAATTGCTGATAATTGTACCAATCCGCAAGTGGTGGAGCGACTGAAGGATAAAGATTTCATGGGTTACATTTGTTTCACCCAATTGATGGAAGGACTGGTATTGCTTTGGGATGAAACCAAAGATGAAAAATATATGCAAACGGCCTCAAGAGTATTCACATTGCTTCCTCCTCCCGGCAAGCAACACAGTCATGGCTACCTTAATACGTTATTGGGCACCCTGATGCTTTACGACCGGACGGGCAAAACAGAACAACTGAAATTTGTGACCGACCGGTACAATGAATTGATCAGCTCGCCGGAATATATGATTTTTGGCGGTGTTCCCGAATATTTTGGAACTGTTGGTATTTCAAAAGATGCACGGGATGAAGGTTGTTCAGAAGCTGATTTCGTCATGCTGTCGCTTCGCCTATGGGAAACTACAGGAGAAACAAAATACCTTGAAAAATCAGAGCACTGCCTTATCAACCATCTGTTTATCAACCAATATCAAACGGGCGATTTCGGGCATAGGACAATTGACTCGGGAATGGGCATTGGAATAGATAAAGATGTTGCCCGGTCATGGTGGTGCTGTAATTTTCATGCCCTCCGTGCCCTTTATGAAACGAAAGAAATCATTTTTACCAGAAAGGATAACACGATTCACTTCAACCTGTTCCTCGACGGAGAATATAACGATAACGAGCTCCATTTAACAGCAGAACAAGCAAACAACCACTCTAACCAATTTAAGATGCGTGTTGTTAAAGCCGGGATAAATTCAGTTTTGGCGATACGAAAACCCAGCTGGGCCAGGCAGGTTGAGTTAACTTTCGCCGGGAAAAAGTTGCGAACAGAGCAGAAAGGTGATTACCTGGTACTGGATCAAATCCTTCAAACCGGCGACCAGATTGATGTTGAATTGGACTATAAAGTGAAATGGGTCAATAATGACAAGAGGGAGATTGCATTTCCGATTTCCGGTAAAATGCAGGCAGCACTGTTTTATGGTCCTTACCTGATGTCAGTTGATAGCAACTTTCAACCTTTCTTTGATTCGGAGCCTAACTACAGCAATTATATTGAACTGCAGGATGAGCTGAAATTCGCTCCTGAATTGGCACCATCGGGTTCAAACTTAAAGAATACCTATTTGGTCATGCAGCATATTCATTCTGACATGTTCGGGAAATATCCTGTGGTTATGAGACCAATCAGTGAAAGCACCTGGCAACCACCGTGTAACATTCGGGTTTGGTTCACCATTACCCAATAACCGGAGGCGGGTATCTTCCCTAAGGAAACCGGTTCAGTCATGAAGGGTACAAACAAAATAAACGCCAGGCATACGAGGGGAGATTGCTGCTGAACATTCGCACTAAAGGGAAAGGCAGTATATCTGTTCAGTGCCGGGCCGGGGATATGGAACCAGGCACCATCAATATTCAATACAAAAAACCACTGGCCATGTTCACGAAATATCTTTCCGCCCTTTCTCTTACAGGCCAACTGCTATTTGGATTAACCACCCTGGGCAACGCCTCCGTCGTCACCAAACCGACCGACCAGCAGGTGATCTACCCGCTATCCACCGTGCCTATTGTGGATATGCACACGCATATGGATGCCAAAACCCAGTATGCCAAGGCTGTCGAAACAATGGACCAGTGGGGTGGTACCATCAGTATTTCCCTGGCCGGAATATTTTGGGTTAAGGACAACAACGGCAACGATGCCAGTCCGGTCAGTGTGAAGCAAATACCTTACAACGAAGCTCCTGGGCTCACTCTGCCGCCTGGCCCTCCAATCCCTGATCAGCTATTTTGAGGCTCTCACCGCAAGCGAGCTCATGCCCGGAGTGATTGCGGCCATCCAGACATTCGGCGACCGGATCAATCTCCACCCGCACATCCATTTCTTGGTGACCGAGGGAGGAGTGGACGAGGCCGGTATCTTCCACAAAGTCTCCCGGATTGATGATTCGCGCTTGGTGGAGCTCTTCGCTCGGGAGGTTCTTGGGTTTTTTGTCCACATGGAACTCCTGAGTCCGGAATGGGCAGAACGCCTTCTCTCCTGGCGGCATACGGGGTTCAACGTCCATAGCCTGGTCAGAGCCAAGACTAAAAAGGAGGCTGAGCGCGTGGGAAAGCATATGATCCGGCCGTTGCTCTCTCTGGAACGCCTCTCCCTCGATGAACACACAGGCCAGGTCTGCTACCAGTATGGCAAAAATGCCAAAGAGGTAGAGCGGATGGACGACCTCGAGTTCATCGCCAGGGTGACTTCCCATATCCCTGACAAAGGCCAGGTCACGGTCAGATATTACGGCCTCTACGCCAATGCCCACAGAGGGAAGGTCAAGAAGGCCTGCCGGGCTGCCTTTCCCCTACCAGCGGCTTTCCGGCCCCTTTCCGCCTGTTTCAACCCAATTTGACAAGAGGCAAATCCCTGATTTTCCATCCCCACCAATGGGATGAGGCAAAATCGGTGCCATGGACGCTCACTCAGCCGGCGCATCTGAAGAGGAAATTATTATCAATTCCGGGACCGAATACCCTCGTTGACGAGGTCAGGATGGGGATGCAAGCCGATTCCGAACGCGCCCCAGGCTCCGGGCGGAAAGGGATCGACCTTACCGATTAAAAGGAAATTCTTATGCCTCATTCAGAGCTTCTCGATAGCGGCCGGACTCCGCGTTTGACCCATTCCCGGCCCTGTGCTATAAGCCCGGGGGAGGACGCTGATGAAAAGACGCGAATTCGTTAAGTCCATCGGCTGGGCCTCGCTGGCCGGCCCTCTCCGCCGGCATGAATTCTCGCGCGAGAAAGCCCCCTCCGCTCCCCCGCCCAACATCGTTTTCATCATGGCGGACGACCACGCCGCGCAGGCCATCAGCTGCTATGGAGGCCGCCTCAACCGGACCCCGCACATCGACCGGATCGCCCGGGAAGGCGTGCGGTTTGATAGGTGCTTTTGCACCAACGGGATATGCGCGCCCAGCCGGGCCACCATCCTCACTGGGAAGTACAGCCATCTCAACGGGGTTCGCGACAACACCCAAGCTTTCGACGGGTCGCAGGAGACCTTCCCCAAGCTTCTTCAGGCGGCGGGATACGAGACGGCCCTCATCGGCAAGTGGCATCTTCAGAGCGATCCAACGGGTTTCGATCATTGGAACATCCTTCCCGGCCAGGGTGAAT
>MGMW01000039.1 GCA_001795035.1 Chloroflexi bacterium RBG_13_53_26 | reverse complement strand
ATGCACTATAATGTGCATCAATAGGTTGGCATATAGCCGCCGGTAATTCGGCATAAGTCTGACGAAGGTAGCATAATAGCTGCTGACATCTGAAGGAGGAACAGGCAGATGGCGAAATGCAAACTGTGTGGCATCGATTGCCAGGGGAGAGGCGCCCTCTTCAAGCACATGTGGCATGAACACCCCAAGGAGGCTCGAGAGCAGGCTCTGCAGCACCTCAAGCCCAGTAATGAACAGAAGGTTCATCCGCCTGAGCAGGAAGTCCTGGTGCGCGCCATTCAACAAGAGCTGGAGGTCATTGAGCAGCTCTATGAAGATGAACTGGACATGCTGAAGAACCAGTACGAAGAAAGGATATCTGCCCAAGAGATCCAATTGAGGGAAGAGATCATCCTCTTGAAGACCCAGGTCGCACACAAGGACCAGCAGATCAGCGAATTGAATGAACGGATCAAGGAAGCCCACATCCTGCTCAGTCAGGAGCAGCACAAAACCCCGGAGCCGTCCAAGAAGAAGCATTGGTGGGAGTTCTGGAAAAGGGGTTAGCAAGGCGATCCTGGGAGAAGGGGATGGCATGAATAGTGACGCGATTACAGTCGAGTGGCTGGCCTGTCGGCACCGCCATCCGGTTGCAGAGGATGCCCATTAGCCCCCGTAGGAAGGGGGCAGCAGGGACCACCTCTTGGCCTCCGGCTTCTTCTCCCTGGTGGCGATCAGAAAGAACGCCACTAAGACCCCAAACAGGATGATCCCGATCCAGAACCACGGCGTGAATGGAGTAAACCCCTGCCGCGACTCAGACATTACCTCAAAACCACCTTGCAGCACATCATTCCCATCAGGCGTGGTGACCACAACATCCCTGGTTCCCGTCACCGCGTCGCCAGCTATGACGATCTTCACCGTTATCTGCGTGGCACTCTCCGCCACATAGCTCACCACTATCCCGTCCCCGAAACTGACCTCACTAGCCCCACCTAGGTTGCTGCCACTGATCACTACCTCCAGATCATCCCCACAAACCCCTGTCCCAGGTGATACGTTGGTTACCTCCGGAGGCCGAGGTGACCCGGCCACTACCTCAAAACCACCTGCCAGTATGTCCGTGCCCCCAGCGGTGGTCACCGTGACATCCCTGGCCCCTATCGCCGCGTCATCGGCTACGACAATGCCTGCCGTTATCTGCGTCTCGCTGTCACCCACATACACATAGCTCACCACTATCCCAGCCCCGAAATCAACCTCACTGGCCTCACCCAGGTTGGTGCCACTGATCACCACCTCCAGGCCCTCACCACAGGACCCCACCCCAGGGGTTACCCCGCTCACCAATGGACCAGCAGGTGGCACCGACACTACCTCAAAACCACCTTCCAGCGTGTCCGTACCTCCAGGAGTGGCCACCGAGACATTGCTGGCACCGGCTGTAGCAGAGCCGCTGATAGTGATGCTGGCTGTTATCTGCGTGGCACTGTTCACCGTGTACCAGCTCACCACTATCCCGTCCCCGAAACTGACCTCGCTCGCCCCGACCAGGTTGCGGCCACTGATCACCACCTCCAGGCCCTCACCACAGGACCCCACCCCAGGGGTTACCCCGCTCACCAATGGACCAGCAGGTGGCACCGACACTACCTCAAAACCACCTTCCAGCGTGTCCGTACCTCCAGGAGTGGCCACCGAGACATTGCTGGCACCGGCTGTAGCAGAGCCGCTGATAGTGATGCTGGCTGTTATCTGCGTGGCACTGTTCACCGTGTACCCAGTCACCACTATCCCCGACCCGAAGCCCACCGCCGTAGCCCCGGCCAAGTAAGTCCCGGTTATGGTCACCGACAGGCTCTGCCCCTGAGTGCCACTGACTGGGCTGACCGCGCTTATCGTCGGAACCGCCTGGTTCACGGTGAAAGCCCCGGTCTTGGTGGCCGTGCCAACGGGCGTGGTCACCGAGACATCCCTGGCACCCGCCGCCGCTGAATCACTGATGCTGATGCTGGCCGTTATCTGGGTGGCACTGTTCACCGTGTACCCAGTCACTGTTATCCCTGAACCAAAGCTCACCGCTGTCGCCCCAGTGAAATAGGTCCCAGTTATGATGACGCCGTTCAGCGTTTGCCCTTGGCTCCCCTGGTTGGGGTTCACAGAGCTTATGGTGGCAGCTGCCAGGTTCACCGTAAAGACACCGACCTTGGTGGCCGTGCCAACGGGCGTGGTCACAGAAACGTCCCTGACCCCGGTTGTCGCAGAGCCGCTGATAGTGATGCTGGCCGTTATCTGCGTGGCACTGTTCACCGTGTAGCCAGTCACCGTTATCCCTGATCCAAAGCTCACCGCTGTGGCCCCACTGAGATAGTTCCCCGTTATGATCACAAACAGGCTCTGCCCCTGAATGCCGTTGTTGGGGCTGACTGAACTGATGGTGGGCATGGTGGGTGGGACATAATTCACCGTGAAGGCCCCAGTCTTGATGGCCGTGCCAACGGGCGTGGTCACTGAGACATCCCTGGCCCCTGTAGTCGCTGAACCGCTGATGGTGATGCTGGCCGTTATCTGCGTGGCACTGTTCACCGTATACCCAGTCACCGTTATGCCCGACCCGAAGTTCACTGCCGTCGTCCCACTGAGATTAACCCCCTGTATGACTGCACTCAATATCGCTCCCTGGTTGCCCACATTGGGGTTCACTGAAGTTACTATCGGCGCATCCTCATCGTAATGAAGGATAAGGCCATTGTCACCTATAGCATAAACATCAAATGGCGCTGCTCCCCAGACGCCTCTCAGATTTGCCGTACTCCCGCTGTCCATCGCACTCCAGCCAACGCTGTCGTAGTGAAGTATCCTCCCACCGACTCCCACCGCGAAAACGTCACTGGAGGACGTGCCCCAGACACCCATAAGCTGGTTCGCCGTACCACTGGTCATGGAACTCCAAGAAGCGCCGTTGTAATGGAGGATGGTGCCCGAGTCGCCCACAGCGAACACATCGTCGGCGGCACTGCCCCAGACACCCCACAGGTTGACTAGACCAGCCACCGACGTACTGGTCCAAACTGTCCCGTCGTAGTGCGCTACCACGCTGCCACTCCCCACCGCATAGACATCGTCGGCAGCATTGCCCCAAACGGAAAAGAGATTCTGGGTCACACCACTGACCATCTGACTCCAAGCCGAGCTATCATAATGCAGGATTGTCCCGTTGTTCCCGACAGCGAAGACGTCGGACTCGGAACTACCCCAGACTCCGTACAGCTCTTCCGTCGTACCACTGGTCATGGAGCTCCAAGAAGCGCCGCTGTAATGGAGGATGGTACCCAGCCCTCCCACAGCAAAGATGTCGGCAGAGGAAGTCCCCCAGATGTCGTAGAGGCTCCTGGTTGTGCCGCTGCTCACAGAATTCCATGCCGCACCGTTGTACCGAAGGATGGTCCCACCTGCCCCACAGACCAGGACATCGGATGATGAACTCCCCCAGACACCGAAGAGCACACTGGAAGTACCGCTGCTCTGCGCCGCCCAGCCAGCATCACCCGCCCGGGCATTCGTCGGCCAAAGCACGGCCAGGATGACCGACAATGCCACCAGCAGATATGTCAGCGGCATTGTCCTGATAGATGCCCTAGCCATGCGTGCCTCTTGCGGCTTCACAATCGGTATCGCCATTAGCTCATCAATAGAAATAGAGACTTATGGAATCGCTCTGACTGCCTATCCGATCAGTTCAATGATACACCACCAGACGGAAAACATCACCAGTCTATCCAGGACAGGTTCAGGCCCACTTCAAGTAACAATGCTGCCCTGCCGGAGAGCATGTCGAGCTGCTTCTTCACCAGCCGCAATGGCCTCCGCCCCTCTGTCAAAATCGAAGAAACCTATGCCACCCACTGCCGGACTTATGGCCAAATCCGCCCCTGCCAGATCCTGCTTGGCAACTCGGTACCCGGGGATGAGCAGAGACTGACTCAATACCTGAACCAGATTCGGACGCCGCTGTCGGGCTGTCTCTGGTATTCGCATCTGCGACTCTGTGGCAGCGGTCGCCTTCTTCCTCCTAGCCCATCGCCCTCCCGTCCGGGGCTTCTGAAGCATTTGAGATGGGTCAGGAATGACATTCACCCCAACAACATATTCGGCACCCAGTTGATGACACACGCTTACAGGAACCTCGTTGACCAGACCGCCATCGACAAGATATCTTCCCCCTACCCTGACCGGCGTGAGAATACCTGGTACAGAAATGCTCGCCCGTACAGCGTCAATCACCGATCCGCCAGTCAAGATCACCTGCTCACCGCTGACGATGTCCGTTGCCACAGCAGCGAACTTCAGTTTCAGGTCTGGAAAACTCAAGTCACCCAGGATAGACTTCAGCAGTGCAGCGACCCGCTTCCCCTGGACAAAGCCAGCCAGAGACACAGTGGGATCAACCAGCAGCGCCATTCGTCTCCAGTTTACCCGCAAAGCCACCTTTTCTATCTCGGCAGCTTTGAGTCCACCAGCATAGAGGACCCCCACCAGTGCTCCGATGCTGGTCCCTGCGATAGCATCCGGATAGAAGCCATGTTCTTCCAGTACCTTCAGCACGCCAATGTGAGAAAGTCCCCGCGCCCCACCACCCCCGAGAGCATAGCCAATCTTCCTTCCTGCCTGACTCACCATTGCTCCCCTCCTGAATAAGTATCTGCGCTGGTAGCCTACAAGGATTATACCACCGCCGAGATGTGGCAGCTGGTGAAATATATGATATCCGGTAGAGATTTTGATATCATGGGTGAAATGGACCTGAATCTGAAGGACAAGGTAGCGATAGTAACTGGTGCCGGTGGGAACGGAATCGGCACCGCAGTTTGTATGGGGTTGGCCCATGAAGGCGCTTCTGTAGTCGCCAATGATGTCGATCGGTCGCGGGCAGATAGCATAGCAAAGCAACTCAGAGCTTTGGGTATCAAATCGATACCAACTTGTGGCAATGTAACCTCCATGAGTGACTGCCGTGACATGGTCGATAAGACCCTGGCCGAGTTCGGCAGGGTCGACATCCTGGTAACAATACCAGCTTTGATGATATACAAGGATTTTGCCCGCTGCACCCCGGAGGAGCTACGCCAGCAGACAGACGTGACGTTCTGGGGAACAGTGAACTCTGTCAAAGCCGTGGTTGACGCGATGACCAGGCAGAGGAGCGGCAGCATTGTATGTATGGGTTCGGATTCAGCTAAGATGGGGCCGGCGATGGAAACAATGTACGCCTCATCCAAGGCGGCCATCATGACGTTCGCCAGTAGCCTGTCCAAGGAAATCGGACCATACGGCGTAAGAATCAATGTGGTAAACGCAGCGTTGGTCAGGGGACCCGGTGCCGGAGCAGGAATAGAGGAGGCTTTCAGGGGGAACTACCCCCTGGGCCGTCTGGCAGAAGCAAGCGAGGTTGCTGACGCGATATTGTTCCTGGCATCCGATCGGGCCAGTTTCATAACCGGTCAGACTCTCAGCGTGAACGGCGGTAGGCTCTGACAGCGTAGATTGACCCCAGGGCTAACCAGCCCTGAGGCGGAGCTCCACCTTTACAGCCCTCGATTTGTCGATGCATCCCCGTGAATAGACACTCTTGCTTCGTCCATGCTATATTGGAATCCGCCATGACATATGAAACCATAATCGGGTTAGAGGTACACACTCAGCTCCTGACCCGCAGCAAGATGTTTTGCCGTTGCTCCGCAGACTATGCCAATGCTCCGCCGAATTCCCATGTCTGCCCTATCTGTTTGGGCATGCCAGGAGTATTGCCTGCCATCAACAAGAAGGCGATCGAGTACACCGTGATGACGGCGTTAGCTCTCGAGTGTACTATCCCACAATTCACCAAGTTCGACCGCAAGAACTACCCATACCCCGACCTAATGAAGGGATACCAGATCTCTCAATATGATGCCCCCATTGGGGTTCAGGGATGGATACTCACCGAAACCGAAGGTGTCCGAAGGCGAGTCAACGTCAGACGGGTACATCTGGAAGAAGATGTGGCCAAACTCCTCCATCGTACCAACCCAGTCGGAGAATCCTACAGCCTGATTGATGTCAACCGTTCCGGCATGCCTCTCATGGAGATAGTCACGGAACCTGATCTTCGCTCACCTGAAGAGGCCAGACAGTTCCTCATGAAGTTGCGCACAATGCTCCAGTACCTGGGCGTATCCACCGGAAACATGGAGGAGGGCAGCTTCAGGTGCGATGCCAATATCAGCATACGGCCGACAGACTCTTCTGAAACCTTCGCCAAGGTCGAAGTCAAGAACATGAATAGTTTCAAGGCAGTCTATCGTGCCCTCGAATTCGAGGCCAACCGCCAGAGAAGAGTGATCGAGGAAGGAGGACAACTTCACCAGGAGACCAGAGGATGGGCAGATGATAAGGGAATAACCCTGCCACAGCGCAGCAAGGAATATGCCCATGACTATCGCTATTTCCCCGAGCCGGACCTCCCTCCACTGTCATTAAGTTCCGCCTGGGTGCAGGAGATCAAGGCAAAACTCCCACAACTCCCTGAGGCAAGGCGCGACAGCTTTGTGTCTCAATATGGCCTGCCCCTTTATGACGCCACCCTCCTTACCAACTCCAAGCCACTGGCGGACTACTTCGAAACCTCTGTGAACACCTCCAAAGGTGTGCCTCTGAAGAAGAGAGCCAAGACAGTGAGCAACTGGCTCTTGGGGGACTTTTCCCGATGGCTCAACTCAGAGGGCATCGAGGTCCATCAATCCAAGGTTACCCCCAAGCAGCTTGTGGAGCTACTCGACATGACCGATCAGGGTACCCTCACCGGACCAGCTATAAAACAGGTTTTCGAGGAGATGTTTCACACCGGCAAGCCTGCCAGGGAAATAGCAGCCCAACTTGGGCTGAGTCAAATCAGCGATATCTCGGCAATCGAGGCGGCAGTCAAGAGAGTCATTGCAACGAACACCCAGGCAGTGGTAGACTTCAAGGCGGGCAAAGAACAAGCCCTGACCTTCCTTGTAGGACAAGTTATGAAGGAGACCAAGGGGCGAACGAATCCTAAGGTGGTGAGTGAGATACTGAGAAGGGAGCTTGAGACGAGCTAGTGCAAACATACTTTAACGTCGCTCAAATAATAGTCGCTGTAGTATTGATTGCTGTGATCTTGCTTCAGGTAAGAGGTGGAGGTCTGGGAGGCATCTTCGGACAACCCGATAGTACCTTTCGCACCAGAAGAGGCGTCGAAAAAGCCCTGTTTCAGTTCACCATCGCTCTAGTGGTGCTGTTTGTGGCCCTTTCCATACTCAGCCTCAGGTTTGGCTAACCCTCCTCAGTCCCAGGTAGACGTGGAAACGATCATAACCCTGACCACCGATTTTGGCATTGAAGACGCCTATGTAGCAGCCATGAAAGGCGTTATCATAGGCATTAACCCCCGAGCCATCATAGTTGATATCTCACACTCCATTGACCCCCAGGATGTTACTCAGGGAGCCTTTGTGCTGAGCACTGCGTATCCCTACTTCCCCGACGGCACAATACATATCGTGGTTGTAGATCCGGGGGTAGGCAGTCAGCGCAGATCCATCATCCTCAAGACCAAGAGGGCTGTCTTTGTCGCCCCAGATAATGGGGTACTTAGTTATGTTGCCCATCATGCTTCACTGAAAGGATGCCGTGGTAGCACAGCACTTGAAGAATGGCCTGCTGGGTTGGAGGTATTTGAGATCACCAATCCAGGATTCTGGCGCCATCCGGTGAGCTCGACTTTCCACGGTCTCGACATATTCGCTCCGATAGCCGCCTATATCTCCACAGGCGTCCCTTTCGAGGAATTCGGCAAGGTCACAGACTCCATTAATCTCTTCCCCATCCCTCAGCCAGAAGCCCTCGAAAGTGGAGACCTGATAGGACATGTCCTTCATATTGACCATTTTGGCAACATCATCACAGACGTGCAAAGGGAAGACATCTCCCCAGAGAAGTTCTACCTTGAAGTTGCAGGGCGGCAAATCGAATCCTTGAGCCAAACGTACGATGAAGCGAATGGCCTGCTGGCCCTTGTCGGCAGCAGCGGATATCTGGAAATAGCCCTGAAAAACAGCAGCGCCGCCCGTTTCCTCGGCACCAGGATTGGTGATGAGGTGAGGATAAGAAGAGGATTATAGGTATCCGTGACATAAAGTGCCGCGTGGCTCCAACCATGCGGTCCCTGTGTGAAGGGACGGTGTATAGTGTGCACAGAATGTGCATATCATGTGCAAAAAGCATACGAGGTCAACTGAGAAACAATGAAAGATAAGGCAGCGTACGTCCACAGGATGTTTTCAGCCATAGCCAGTAGATATGACCTGCTTAATACGTTGCTCAGCTTCCACAGAGACAAGTACTGGCGCACATTCACCGTTTCCAGCCTCGGGCTTAGAGGTGATGAGATGGTGCTCGATGTAGCAACAGGCACGGGCAAGCTGGCTCAGGAACTGCACCGGAGGATTGGTAGAAAGGGCAAAGTTGTGGGGATAGACTTCTGCAAGAAGATGCTCTATGAAGCCAAGGCCAAGGCAAGCGACGTGGAGCTTGTGCTGGCAACCTCAGAGAAAGCTCCTTTCCCGGACAACACCTTTGACTGTGCCACCATAGGCTTTGCTCTGAGAAATGTTCCTGACGTTGAGAGGATGCTCCTCGAAACAACCAGGGTAGTTAAGATGGGAGGCAAGGTGGTTTGCCTGGAGTTCTCCCGACCCCGCCATCATGTCCTCCAGAAGATTTACAGGCTTTATCTCTTTATCATCCTGCCCTTTATGGGGTGGCTCATATCAGGAGACAAAGAGGCTTATCTCTATCTTCCCTGTTCCATTATGGAGTTCTACGAGCCGGTTCAACTGCAGCGCATCATGCAGAACATCGACCTCAAGGATGTTCACTTCCACACTCTGACGCTAGGCGTAGTCGCTATCCATACTGGAACCAAACGCTCATAGTCTCCGCCGCCCCTGACCGATGGACCCAACGACGAGCCGCTTCACGATACCTGGTAGTGAATCCTTGCTAACCCTTGACCAAGCCCCGCCAATGGCTCACCAGATCAGGCCCCCACTCAATCGTAGAAGGAAGAGGTCTGGCCTCCGTGCCCAGTTCCCGAAGAGCAAGGTCCCGGAGACCCTTCAGATGCCTGTCGAATTGTCTGATCTCTTTCTCTGAGAAGCGCGCGGCCAGCATATCCCGGGCGTGTCCGATAATGACCGGTATTGCCTGCTCAAGAAGCTCTTTTCCCTTGGGCTGTATCTGGATTTTTACCACCCTTTGATCCTTCCGACTTCTGACCTTCTTCACATAACCAGCTCTCTGCATTCGAGATAACAGCGCAGAAACACTGTGCTTCTCCCGAAATACGTAAGACGATATCTCTCCAGGGCTCAGAGGATTCTTGCTCATGCTTAGGATTAGCAGAACATCCGTCTGAGCAAGTGTCGTTTGCCGCTTGCCGAGCTCTATTTCCACAGCTCTGATTGCAGCTTCAGCTGACTGGCGCAGCCGAACCCAAGTAGTTAGATACAGATCACCGGTCTCCCAATTATGCACCTTGTCCTCCTTCTTCGGTTTGTCTCTTTTTCAGCTTGCCCAGTCTCTATGGAGGCAAGCCTCCATCACTGAATTATTTTATAAAATTGTAACATCCCATGGGAACTATGTCAAACTGCTTTTGACACTGTAGGATAATCCAGGTGTAAATGAGGAGAACGAAACCGGCCCCCCGGCTACCACTCACCCATCTGGTCTTTCGTATTTCCAAGTAGTTCCCTGAGGCACATCCTCAAGAACTACCCCCAATTCATTCAACCGAAAGCGAATCTCGTCAGCCAGTTGCCACTGCTTCTCTTTTCTTAGATCAGCACGAATCGAGATAAGTAGTTCGATAAAGGGATCTGCGACCAACCTGATTTCCCTTTCTTCAAAAGTAAACCCCAAAACGTGGCCCAATTCTCGCAACAACTGTTGCGCCTCTTGCACACCAACACCCTGACTGACTGCGCGGTTGATCTCCCTGGCCAAATCGAACAGGACCGCCAATGCCTGGGCCGAATTGAAATCTGCATCCATGGCATCGATAAATTTCTGGCGAAACACTCCGGCGTCGATTGTTCCAGTCTCTTCAGCCATCGCATGCTGACCGTCAGCAAAACCTGCCTGACGAAGCCTCTCCATGCCTTTCTCGGCAGCCTTCAAACCCTCTTCACTGAAACTTATCGGGCTACGGTAATGTGAACTCAAAACAAACAGCCTTATCGTATCAGGGCTGAAGCGCTCCAGAGCCTTTTTTATAGTAACCAAGACTCCGAGGGACTTGCTCATCTTCTCCCCTTCAAGTTGGACCAGTCCATTATGCATCCAATACCTGACAAAGGGGGTGATCTCAGTGAAGCTTTCGGACTGGGCTATCTCATTCTCATGGTGGGGAAAGATCAAGTCCTGCCCCCCACCATGGATATCGACTGTGTCCCCGAGATGTCTCAGGGACATGGCACTGCATTCAATATGCCAGCCAGGTCTGCCCCTACCCCAGGGACTCTCCCACCACGGTTCGCCGGGCTTTGTCGCCTTCCATAGGGCAAAATCCAGAGGATGCTCCTTATCAATTCCTATTTCTATCCGTGCTCCCGCCTGCAAAGAATCCAAGCTCTGGTGGCTGAGCTTTCCGTAGTCCGGATCGCTGCTCACCCTGAAATAGACATCGCCCTTTGCCTCATAGGCATATCCCTTATCAATCAAGCCCTGTATCACCTCAGTGATCTTGGGTATCTCCTCCGTAGCCCTGGGATACACATGGGCTCTCTTGATGTTCAGGGTATCCATGTCAGCAAAGTACTGGGCAATAAATCTTTCGGCCACCTCGCCAGGCGGTATACTTAGTTTCTGCGCTCGATTGATGATCTTGTCATCAATATCGGTGAAGTTCTGCACATGCTTCACCTTGTAGCCTCTAAACTCCAGATAGCGCCTGACTACATCAAAGACTATATAGCTCATGGCATGGCCCAGGTGACATTCTGCATAGGGGGTAATGCCGCAGACGTACATTCTAACGACTTCACTTTGAGGCAGAAACTCTTCTTCTCCCCCTGAAAGGGTGTTATATATCCTCACACTTACTCCTTTACTTCAACAGCAATCTGGTTTTCAGCATCTTCAACCTTCAGCCTCGTCAACAGCTTCGCCCACCAAGGCGACCGCATGGACAGCTATTGCTTGCCCCTCTCCCACAAAGCCGAGTCTCTTGGAGGTGGTGCATTTTACTCCCACCCGGTCTATGCTGACTTCCAAGGTCTGGCTGATCAGCTCCCGCATCCGAGGAATAAACGGTGCCAGGCGCGGCTGTTCAGCCACAACAGTGGCATCAACATTGTATATCCGCCAGCCTTCCTCTTTGAGCATGGTGGCCACCCGCCGAAGAAGGACAATGCTAGAGATACCCTTGTAGTTCGGCTCAGAGGAAGGGAAACGGGTTCCGATATCCCCCAATCCAGCCGCACCAAGCAAAGCATCAATAATAGAATGCACCACAACATCAGCATCGCTATGGCCATCAAGTCCCTTATCAAAGGGTATCTCTACTCCTCCTAATACCAGCCTTCTCCCTCGCGTTAAAGGGTGAACGTCATAGCCAATGCCTACCCTCATCCCTCCCCCTCATGATAATCTCTACCAGAGTCAAGTCCTCTTGGGTTGTCACCTTGATATTCTCGTACAAGCCCATGTAGACCTTGACCTTATGCCCCAATGCCTCCACCGCAGCAGCATCATCGGTCACCTCTTCACCCGTTTGCCGATAAGCCTTCACTATTATATCAAAGCGAAATATCTGCGGAGTCTGCGCCACCCAGAGGTTTCCACGGTAAGGCGTATTCTGCACTATTCGCTCAACATCAATCACTTTCACAGTTTCCTTGACGGGCACCGCAGCAATAGCCGCCCCGGTTTGGCGTACCTCATCCAACCCGCGCTCAACCAGCTCAGAGGTCACGCAGGGGCGAGCCCCGTCATGAACTATCACCCAGTAGCAACCTTCCAGCCTCTTGAGCCCCTCGGCTACCGAATCCTGACGCCGTTCCCCGCCACGACACAATGCCACCACTTTCGAAAACCCATTGCTCTCCACAATCTCCCGCCCCCGCTCCAGCCCAGCAGCATTCAAGACTACAACCACCTGATCCACCAGACTACATCTCTCGAACACGCTGAGCACGTGCGCCAGGACAGGCTTGCCAGCTACGATGGCAAAGATCTTATCCACACCACCCATTCGCTGGCTGCCACCGGCAGCAACAACAACAGCACCCACTCTCTCCCGTGAAAACTCCTTCATCTTGATATCCCGTTCATCCAAGTGCTAGAATCTGGCTTGTGGTGGGCGTAGCCCAGAGGCTTAAGGCGCCAGGTTGTGGCCCTGGAGATCGAGGGTTCGAATCCCTCCGTCCACCCCAAGCGCCTATAGCTCAGCGGATCAGAGCATCGGTCTTCGGAACCGAGGGTCGAGGGTTCGAATCCCTCTAGGCGCGCCAGATTTCAAAGCCAACTCTCATCAAAATCATGTCGTATATTACCACAATTTCGCCTTTTTGCTAACACCCCTAACATTTCAGAGGGCCTCGCACAGTCTTTTTGCATAATAGTCCCAAGACATTCACTGCCTACCATTCCTTACAAGAGAACATAACGCAAAACTCTTGACTGGGACATGGGCGCGGGTTGTAAACTTTCGGTGTCACTGTCTTGAGTCTTGAGCTGAAGAGCTATTCAATTATGGATAAGACCAGGTCAAATTCTGAGAAGACAATTCAACATGAAGATACACCCTTGACCAGCCCGAGAAGGGGCAGCGTTATACTTAGGACTACCTAGCCTCAAAAAATCTCTGGGGGAATATCCGGACCTATAATTTCGTGCATTTTTCGTTTTGATTTTTGAATATCTTGCGCTATGTAGCAAGGCCTTCTAGCTCTCAAAGGGGGGTATGAGAACAGCTAAGGAGACTTGGGAAGCCTGTAAAGGCACCCTTCAGGTTCAGGTCAGCAAATCGAACTTCGAAACGTGGCTCAAGGATACCGCAGGTATTAGCCACCAAGGGACTCGATTTGTTGTTGGAACACCCAGCACCTTTGCCAAGGAATGGCTGGAGAAACGTCTGCACTCTTTGATCACAAAGGTGCTGATGGGTATTACAGGGCAAGAGCTAGAAGTTCAATTCCGGGTTTGCCCTAGTCAGATACCCGTCCACCAAGTCCCCGAGGCGCCACAGAAAAGACTGCCATCATCAACAACCAACCCGAGATACACCTTCGGAAACTTCGTTGTTGGTGGATCCAATCGCTTGGCTTATGCTGCTTCCTTAGGAGCAGCGGAGGAACCGGGCCAGCACTACAATCCGCTTTTCATCCACGGCGGGTCTGGCCTGGGGAAAACCCATCTTGCACAGGCCATAGGAAATGAAGCTTCTGAAAACGGGTTCCAGGTGGTTTACGTCAGCAGCGAGCAATTCACCAACGAGTTCATAACTTCGATCAGAGAGAAGAAAACAGAGGAGTTCCGCGGTAGATTCAGGAATGCCGATGTTTTCATTATGGAGGATATCCAGTTCATGATTGGTAAACCGCAAACGCAAGAGACCCTCTTTCACACCTTCAATGCCCTCCATAATACTAACGGCCAGTTGGTGATCACCGGCGATCGTCCCCCGAAAGCTATGACTACCGTAGACTCCAGCCTCTGCTCCCGCTTCTCATGTGGGCTTGTTACGCAGGTCCAATCTCCTGATTTGCAGACGCGATTAGCTATTCTTCAAGCAAGGTCTGAAGAGAAGCAGTTTGTCATCGACGAATCTATATTCCAGTTCATTGCCCAACGTTGCCGCGAGAATGCGAATGTGCGAGAGCTCGAAGGCGCCCTGAATGCTGTTGTAGCTCATGCAAACTTGCTACGCGAGCGCCCCACATTGCAGCTTGCACAGCAAGCTCTGCAAGACTTACCTCCAGCCAACGCAGGATCATCTGCCATTACACCAGCATCAATACTGAAGGCGGTCGCCGACCACTTTCAGGTGAGTCTGGAAACACTGAAGGGCCGCAAGAGAGACCATAGACTGGCCTTAGCACGCCAGATTGCTATTTACCTTGTCCGAGAGAAGACAAACTGCCCTCTGCAGGATATCGGAAGATTGTTGGGTGGGCGAGATCACTCCACCATTCTTCGTAGCTACCACAAAATAGCCACTACAGTGAACACTGATACCACAGTGCGCGGCAACGTGAACCACATTGCGACTGCACTTCATGCATAGGCCTTATTACTATTCATTATTATTTAGGGTATAACCTCCCTGTTAGATATACTTGAGTTCAGTGATTTATGATTAGGGACTATGTATATTCCGCACGATTTGTGTAGATATTCTATTAGCCACTGATGAGTAGCCAAGCTGTTGCCAGAGTGATTATAGCCGGCGTGCTTCTGCTGGTGGTAGTATCAATGGTTGCAGTGGAGAGCTATGCGCCATCCGCTGCTGACTCTTTGGTGCGAGAAGAGATACTTGAGCCGGGTGATATCATCTTTGTCGATATCTATGAGGGTTGGTGTCACGTCGGACGCTGGGACCACATGGCCCTCTTTGTGGGAAATCAACCTTATGCAGGGGTTGTGGAAGCTACATACAATGAGGGTATCTGCTACACCCCGTTGCCTTCATTTCTTGCCCGTGATCTCCCTGCGAAGATATCTGTGAGGAGGCTCAACGATATGCCTGGTCGGGATGAGATTATCCAGAAAGCGATAGAGTATGCCGTGGCACAGATCGGCAGGCAGTTCGACTTCACTGCAACAGCGACAATACCACTGAAAATCAATGAGGAAAACCAACATTGTGCAGAAGTTGTGTGGAGGGCGTATAAAGCAGCTGGGATTGATCTCGATAGCAACGACACCCTGTTCCTGTATCCAGACGATGTATATTACAGCCCAGAGTTAGGGCCGGCATGGATGTAGGTGTGTTTGGAGGGACCTTCGACCCCATTCATTTTGGGCATCTTACGGCAGCGGAGGCGATGAGAGATGCCCTAGGTTTTGCCAAGATTTTTTTTGTCCCCGCAGGACAGCCGTGGCTCAAGGCTGATCTCCCAATTTCAGCAGCGCAGCACCGACTGAATATGGTGCGGCTTGCTGTGGCTAGTGAAAGATACTTTGAAATCTCGACTGCAGAAGTTGATAGACCTGGTCCTTCCTACACCGTGGATACCATTGATATACTACAGAGAGAGCTAGGGGCTGAAGCAAAGCTGTCGTTCCTTCTCGGCAGCGATGCGCTCTCAGATTTGCCGCGGTGGAAGGAGCCTTCCCGCCTGATGCAGATTTGCCAATTGGTGGCTTTTAGCAGACCCGGCTTTGCCTTACCCTCGTTGGATCGTCTCGAAACTGCCATTACAGGGATTTCCAAACACGTAACCTTTGTCGAAGTCCCCCAGGTAGATATCAGTGCGACTGAGATTCGCCGTCTGGTGGTGCTGGGAGCTTCCATTAGCCACCTGGTGCCTCAATCCGTGGAGACGTATATCATCAAGAATGGGTTGTATAGGAGCTGATTGATGACCATGCCCAGGCTTAGAGTTAAACTGGTCCATCCTGCTGCTATACTGCCCCAAAAAATGACCGCTGGTAGTGCTGGCTTTGATCTCCACGCAGCGGAAAGTGTAGAGATACCGCCTACACACTGCGAGCCTCAAGGTTCTGCCGAAATTGGTAGAGCTCTGGTATCCACCGGTATCGTGATAGAACTGCCCCAGGGCACGGTTGGCAGGATAGCATCACGTTCGGGGCTTTCAGTCAAGGCAAACATAGAGGCAGGAGCCGGGTGGGTTGACTGTGACTACCGTGGTACAGTTATGGTTGAATTGAAGAACTTCAGCTCAAAGCCCTACCAGGTGAACGAGGGAGACCGCATTGCACAACTTGTGATATTGCCGGTTGTGGATGCCGAGATCAGTATTGTGGCTGACATCGGACAAACGGCAAGAGGCCCATCAGGATTCGGATCGACCGGTGACTGAATTCTTTAATACACTCTCTGAGCTGAAGACACTGACAATACTGCTTTGTAGTCAGTAGTGGGCTACATCTGTATGAGCACGCTTGGGAATTGGCGAAAGTAGCAGCGCATATGGGTCAGTAGTAATTCTCCTGTCGCTTGGTGTCTGGTTAGAGCGACCGAGGCGATCTTCTGCGTGTCAAACGAATTGCAGAATTGGCAACTCATACTTAGTCGGTATATACTATGCTTGATTTCTACTGGGAGGTGGTTCTGTGGAGTCTACTATGTTACCCAAATGCCAGAAGTGCGGTAGCGGTGATCTGGTGCCTCTGTCCGATTTCGGTAGCCAGGGAGCACCTATACACTATAAGGCATGGGTGTGCACCAACCCCAATTGCGGGTTTAACTTGAAGATAAGGAATGGTGACGTTTACATAAACGAGCCGGTCATTAGTGGATCAATGCACAATTCGCGAGCGCGTTAAAGTCTCTTGGTTGACGCAGAATGTAGTTCTGCAGGCTCGTCTGGATGAAGTCAAGGGTAAGTTGCTTGATCTTCTTTTTCCACCGCGCTGTGTTGGTTGTGGGAAAGAAGGGAACTACATTTGTGCGCCGTGCCGTGGGGGTTTGCCGCGCCTCTTGCCGCCGCTCTGCCCCACCTGCGGTAGGCCACTGGTCCAGGAGGAATGGTGTTCTTCCTGTCGGAGATTGAAACTGGACATCGATGCTATCTGTACACCCTTTGCTTTTCAGGGAGTATTGCGTCAGGCTATTCATCGGTTCAAGTACGGGGGATTTAAGGCGTTGGCCCTTCCTCTGGCTCAGTTGCTGACTCAGCAACTGGAGAACAAGCCCCTGCCTGTGGAGGTTCTGGTTCCTGTTCCTCTTCATCCCCGTAGGTTGCGGGAACGGGGCTACAATCAGTCTGGACTCTTGGCTCAGGAGCTTTGCCGGCTTACCGCGATTCCAGTGGTGGAAGACGCGCTGTTCAGACACCGGAATAGCCGTGCTCAGGTCAAGACCTTTGATTCAGAGGAGCGCCAGAGCAATGTACTAGGTGCTTTCGATTGCCGAGATGAGAAGTTGAAAGGAGGGCGGATCCTCCTCATTGACGACGTTTGCACTACAGGAGCTACTTTGAATTCTTGTGCCATAGCCCTGAAGAAAGCTGGCGCCAGTTCGGTTTGGGGATTGGCCTTGGCAAGGGAAGTATGAAAGAGCTATTGAAAAAAGATCCAGAAATCGCATCGACAATTGGAAAGGAAGAGGAACGACAGCGATGCAAATTGGTGTTCATTGCTGCCGAGAACTACACCAGCCGCGCGGTGCTAGAGGCACAAGGCTCTGTCCTCACTAACAAATACGCTGAGGGTTATCCAGGGCACCGCTATTATGGTGGTTGTCAGGAAATTGACGAAGTAGAGAAGATAGCCATACTTAGGGCAAAGCAGCTTTATCAGGCTGAGTATGCTAATGTCCAGCCGCACAGTGGGACCCAGGCTAACGCGGCCGTCTATCTTGCCCTGCTAAATCATGGGGACAAGGTGATGAGTATGAGTTTGGCTCACGGGGGACATCTCAGCCATGGGAGCCCGGTAAGCTTCTCTGGTAAATGTTATGAGTTTGTCCATTATGGGGTGAATAGGGAAACGGAGAGGATTGACTACGATGAGGTAGAGCGGCTGGCCAAAGAGCATAAACCGAAGGTGATAGTGGCTGGTGCCAGTTCCTATCCCAGAATCATCGATTTTGAAAAGTTTCATCATGTTGCTGAAGGTGTGGGTGCGCAACTCATGGTGGATATTGCGCATATAGCCGGCATGGTGGCTGGTGGGGTGCACCCTTCGCCGCTGCCTTGGGCACAGGTGGTTACTGCCACTACACACAAGACTCTGCGAGGACCTCGGGGCGGTTTTGTTCTGGCGAAGCAGGAATTTGCTAGGGCGTTGGATGCTGCTGTCTTCCCGGGGGTGCAGGGGGGGCCTCTAATGCACGTTATCGCTGCAAAGGCAGTTTGTTTCCATGAAGCGATGCAGCCCGACTTCGTCAGTTATCAGCGGAGATTAGTGGAAAATGCCAAGGTTCTAGCCTCTGAGCTGGAGAGGCTAGGTTTTCGCCTTGTTACCGGGGGTACAGACAGTCATCTTGTACTGATCGACCTGCGTGGAATGGGGATAACAGGGAGATTGGCAGAGGAAACTCTAGACAGTGTAGGCATATGCGCCAACCGAAACGGTATCCCCTTCGATCCTCTTCCGGCACAGACTACCAGCGGGCTGAGGCTTGGTACACCGGCTGCCACTACGAGGGGGCTCGGTCCGCAGGAAATGAAGCAGATTGCCGTACTGATTCGCAAGGTGTTGACGGATATTGGTAACGAAAAGACGAAATCGGAGGTCTCTCGAGAGGTTGCGGAAAT
This sequence comes from Chloroflexi bacterium RBG_13_53_26, assembly GCA_001795035.1. Lineage (GTDB taxonomy): Bacteria > Chloroflexota > Dehalococcoidia > UBA2247 > RBG-13-53-26 > RBG-13-53-26. The sequence goes on along the minus strand of MGMW01000039.1, from coordinate 6,282 downwards.
CTCCCGTCTCTTTCCCCCACCTTAAGCTTGTGGGCTAGCCATTTGTATGCTATAGTTTGGTTCGATAAAAAGGAGTTCCTACTGGTATCGGAGGGAGCAAGAAGTTGCGCGACTACGAATTGACGGTGGTTTTCAGCCCGGAGATTACTGAGGAAGATCTGCCTGCTGAAATCGATAGGGTGAACGATTTGATTACCCAAAAGGGCGGCGTTGTTGGTGAGGTGAATAGATGGGGCAGGAAAAGGCTGGCATATCCGATAAAGAAGCATCGGGAGGGGAACTACGTACTGACTCCACTTAGACTCCAGCCTGATGTGGCACCAGAGCTAGAGAAGAACTTGCAGGGCTTAGAGCAGATACTTCGATACTTGCTGGTGAGAGTAGGATAGTATCTCTGTGAGAGGTAAGGGGAGAAATGGCTAATCTGAACAAGGTGATGATCATTGGCAACGTGGGGACTGATCCAGAGATGCGCTACACTCCCAATGGAAACCCGGTGACCAGTTTTAGTGTTGCCACCAACAGGGTTTTCACCACCCCTGAAAATGAGCGCAAGCAGGAAACGGAGTGGTTTACCGTGATTACATGGAACAAGTTGGCGGAGAGCTGTAATCAGCACTTGGGCAAAGGGAGGCAAGTCTATGTGGAAGGAAGGCTGCGAACACGGTCTTGGGAAGGCCAGGATGGTCAGAAGCGAAGCCGTGTAGAGATAGTGGCAGAACGAGTCCTCTTTCTTGGCAGACAGGCCACTGCACCGCTCCCGGAGGAATCGAAGCTCGAGAAACTCGAAGATGTGACAACGGAGGACGACTTACCGTTCTAGAGGTTGAGAGGAAAGATGGCATATACAAAGCGAGCACCACCAAAGACAACAAGGAGGACAGGCAAGCCCAAGTATGTTCCTAGGCGAAGGGCGTGTGTTTTCTGTGCTGACAAGGGAAAGGATATCACCTACAAAGAGCCAGCTTCGTTAAGGCGCTACATCTCGGACCGATGTAAGATAGAACCGCGACGAAGAAGTGGCAATTGTGCTAAGCATCAGCGGGCTATGGCCCTGGCGATCAAGAGGGCTCGTCACTTGGCTTTGCTGCCATTTGTGCCGACTCAGATGCGCAGAATAGGAACTGCTACTCTGCGGGAGTTGCATCCTCTTTAGTTGTGCGTATCTTATTACTCCATGTCATGTGTGAAGCGGAGTTCTTGTCTTTCTGTGGGAGTGAGACTTGGACAAGAAGGTAGGGGTTGGTGGGTTGGCTCGGAAGGCAGAGTCTAAGCGCGGGCGTTCCAAGTGGGATGTAGAGAGGCGGCGGCGACACATTGTCCTAGTAATCATCTCATTAACTATTGTTTCTGCCTTGGCCATAATTGGCTATGGCTACTACGCAACCCGCATCAAGCCGTGGCATCAGCCTATTGTCAGAGTGAATGATAGAGTGCTTGATATGGACTATTTCGTGAGGATGCTTCGTCTGTGGGGGGTGGGGCAGGATCCCTATACAGATGTGGAATCGGCTCAATCGATTGCTGTGACGATGATAAGCAATGAGTTGATGAGGTGGGGTGCCGAGGAACAGTTTGGTATCGTTGTCAGCGAGGAGGCTGTGAACGGGAAAATACGGGAGATTTTCGGCTCAGAAATGACCGACAAAGAGTTTGAGCAGAAGTACAAGGAAGTAGTTGCAGGTCTTGCTGAGGGTGGGCTGTCCGAAGGAGACTTCAAGCGGAAGTATGTGGAATCAGAGGTAATACGTACAGAGCTACTGAATCGTTTTGGAGAGACGAAGTACCCTGTGGATGAGGTATTCCCGCATGTGCATATCCATGCCATACTTGTGGTGGGGTCAGACAATGCCACGGCGGTAAGGGAGAGATGGAGTGAAGGTATTGAGCAATTGGCTGAGGCCTTCTCTGCTTCGAGCTACTATCCAACCACGGACAATGTTGAGTGGGTGTCAATGGGCCTTGAAAGTTCCGCGTTGGATGACTATGTTTTTGGCGAGGGGTCTAAGGAAGAAAACCTGGGCCGGATCAGCAATCCAATCGAGGACAGCGAGCAGTCGGGCAGCTTTTGGGTAATACAGGTGCTGGGGAAAGAGGACAGGCCTCTGAGTTACGATCACAGGGATGTGTTGATTGGGGAGGCGTTCAACGAATGGCTTGATAATGAGAAGAAGCCTGAAGTGAATGAGGTCATAAACTACCTTGAGAGCGAGGCTGGGTATGGGAAGATATCCTGGGCTCTGGAGAATGTCTGAATTGAGCAGGGACTAAGATGAGGATGAAGAGGAACATAGGCATCGGACTAATGGGCTTAGGAGTAGTGGGTGGTGGGGTAGCCAGAGTTGTTTTGGAGAAGAATAGAACGCTGGCTGAGGAGATAGGCTGTCCCCTGGCACTGAAGAAGGTTTTGGTACGCGATCGTGGGAAGCCGCGTCCAGTGTTGGTGGATTCTCATCTTCTTAGCCTTGATCCTCAGGAGATCTTGGCTGACTCGGAGATCGATATTGTTATCGAGGTCATCGGTGGTGAGCACCCGGCTCTGGAGTACACAAAAGAGGCTCTTCTAAGGGGTAAGCACGTGGTTACTGCTAACAAGGAGGTAATAGCCAAGCACGGAGCAGAGCTTTTGAAGATGGCTCAAGAGAGGGGTGTGTCCATACTCTATGAGGCCAGTGTGGGTGGAGGTATCCCGCTGCTACTCCCTCTCCATCACGGTTTGCTGGCCAATGAGATAACCACCATGTATGCCATCATTAATGGGACAACCAACTATATTCTTACCAGGATGTCCAACGAGGGAGTGAGCTTCGATGTTGCTCTGAAGAAGGCTCAGGAGTTGGGATATGCCGAGCCGGATGCTGCCAACGATATCGAGGGGAAGGACGCTGCCTACAAACTAGCTATCCTGGCTACTGTTGCCTTTCATACTGTTGTTCAGCCTGAAGACATCTACTGCCAGGGCATTTCTCGCTTGTGCAAACAGGACTTCCGCTATGCCAAGGAGCTGGGTTACGAGATAAAGCTTCTGGCCATCGCCAAGCAGGGAGACGGGTCTATTGAGGTGCGGGTGCATCCTGCATTTATTCCCGTGGAATTCCTGTTGGCTAAGGTAGACGGTGTCTACAACGCTGTCCAGATAGATGGTGACTTGGTCGGTACGTTGATTTTCTATGGGAGGGGGGCCGGTGCCCAACCCACGGCCAGTGCAATTATTGCAGATGTTATTGCCACAGGACGGGTCATATGTTCTGAGGGGAAGGGTAGTGTACGCCCGAGACCGCCCCAGCGAATGCCGATAAGGCCCGTTTCGGAACTGGAAACGCGTTACTATCTTAGGATGGGTATTGCTGATCGTCCTGGCGTTCTTGCCCAGATAGCCAGGGTCTTGGGTGACCATTCGATTAGCATTGCCTCTGTCATCCAGAAAGAGGCTGATGAAGTAACTCAAACCGCAGAGATAGTTATTATGACCCATCCGGCGCGGGAGCAATTCATGCAACAGTCCGTGAGCGAGATGGAGGGGCTCTCTGTGGTTAAGGAAATATGCAATCTTATCAGAGTTGAAGAATAGATAGGTGGTGATCAAATGGCATCATGGGTTGCTGGCCTAATTGTCAGTGGGGAAATAGAGTGCAATGGATGTGGCAGAGTCATGAGACATCCTGAAAGATATGCCCATGTTACTGAAGACGACAAACCGCGCTTGCGCCTTTGTGAGAAATGCTCCCGCGCAAAGGGCTATCTGAAGAAGAGGAGGGATGAAAAGGGACGCGAGGTGGAGACCTTTCTTTGAAATTGTAGGATGTTGGCACGGCGATGGGCGTTGGTGTATTGATCAAGTACGGTGAGTTTCTTCCTGTCACACCTTCTACTCCTCAGATCACTCTAGGTGAAGGGGATACTCCCTTGGTCAGGTCCCAGAATTTGGAGAGGGAGATAGGGTGCGGGGAGCTGTATTTCAAACTGGAAGGATGTAACCCCACCGGATCGTTTAAGGATCGGGGCATGGTGGTGGCAGTGGCCAAGGCTCTGGAGGCGAAGAGCCCTGCTATCATCTGTGCCTCTACAGGAAACACCAGTGCCTCGGCAGCAGCCTACGGGGCGCGATGTGGGCTTGACACCATTATTGTAGTTCCTAAGGGGAATATCGCCTTGGGCAAGCTGGCCCAGGCGATAGTGTATGGTGCGAAGATAGTTGCTATAAATGGTAACTTTGATCAAGCACTGGAGATGGTACGCAAGTTGGTGGAAAAACGTCCCGTAACCTTAGTCAATTCGGTCAACCCCTATCGTATTGAGGGGCAGAAGACAGCCGCCTTTGAGATTGTGGATGTCCTTGGTGAGGCTCCCGATTATCTATTCGTTCCTGTAGGCAATGCAGGCAATATCACTGCTTACTGGAAGGGATTTGTGGAGTACCACCGGGTGGGTAAGGCTGGACGGCTTCCAAAGATGATGGGATTTGAAGCAGAGGGAGCAGCACCCATTGTTCGAGGTGAGCGGGTTGCTAACCCTGAGACAATAGCTACAGCGATACGCATTGGCAATCCAGCCAGCTGGCAGGGTGCAGTGGGTGCCCGCGATGAGTCCGGAGGCACCATTGACTGCGTTAGTGATGATGAGATTCGGTCAGCCTACCACGTCATGGCCACAAAAGAAGGCATCTTTGGTGAGCCAGCCTCAGCAGCTTCTGTAGCCGGACTGATCAAGTGGTCACGTAACCTCGATTTGTCGGACAAGAAGGTGGTCTGCATAGTGACTGGTAGTGGCCTCAAAGACCCGGATACCGCCATGAGAGGAACTCCGCCGTTCTTGGAGCTGCCTCCCGAGCTTGGTAAGATGGAGAAGGCTCTCGGTTGGTACTAGTTGAGGTGACTAGTAGATCTCTCACAAGCAGGAGTGGGATAGCCCACAGGCCCATAGACATCACCAGGGAGGATACCATGGTTGATCTGGCTAGAATTGAGCAAGCAATAATGGCTCTTATTGAAGCCATTGGAGATGACCCAAATCGTGAGGGTTTGACAGGCACACCACGGCGCATTGCGGAGATGTACGCTGAGATCTTCGATGGTATGGATAAAGACCCCAAACAGGAGCTATTTGTTGGCTTTGAAGAGGGGCACAGGGAGATGGTGGTAGTAAAGGATATTCCCTTCTATTCTATGTGCGAACATCACCTGCTTCCCTTCTATGGAGTGGCCCACGTGGGCTACATCCCAAATGCCGATGGCCGAGTTGTAGGTGCTAGCAAGCTAGCCCGTGTTGTAGAAATTGTAACTCATCGTCCCCAACTGCAGGAGCGGATGACCACGCAGATCGCCGAAGCTATTGTCGAAGCTCTGCAGCCTGATGGTGTTGCGGTGATTGTTCGGGCGGAACACCTGTGCATGACCATGAGGGGTATAAAGAAACCCGGAAGCAACATTGTCACGTCAGCCAACAGGGGTCTATTCCGCCGCAGTGCTGCGACTAGGGCGGAGTTCCTCTCTCTTGTAGGGGGATAAATCTGTGGAGGTCCATGTCCTAGCGGACAGCTTGAATCTCCCGCTTATACTCATCTAGTAGTGTATTGTATTGAGAGTCCAGGTGAGCGACGGTTCTTCGCCATTCCTCCTGGAATTGTGGCTGGCTCTCTATATTGATCTTGGCTCCAGGAGCCAACCCCTGCTGCATGGCTTGCTGTATCCTTAACTGGAAGTCTTGTTTCAGCATCTCGTAGGCCTGTTTCCTCTGTTGCTCACCCTGCTGCGCATGGTGGTCGAAAATGCGTCTGATCTTAGTGTAAATATTCTCTAGGCTAGCTTTGTCTCTCTTGACAGCCTTGATAGCCTCCATTGCCTTCCTATTGTTCTTCTTGGCAGTTTCATTCAGTGGCAGGGTTATGTTTCGCAGGAGAACCTCTTCCATGCCCTTAGCAACGAAGTGTTTCTGTTCTTCTTTGAACTTGCTCAGTTCAGCCACTAGGTTGATGTCGTCCTTGAAATACCCTGCTGCCAATCTCTGCCCTTCAGGGACGTACTTCCACTGCAACATCTCCTCTTTGGACGGCTCTCCAATGCCGCCTACTCTCTCCATGGCTTTCTCAAAGGCACTCTTCATCTCACTCATGTCTTTCCTCCGGCCCCCTATATGTCATGTTTGATATTATATCAGTTTCCCTGCACTGTGCGCGCGCGTTGTCTCTAGTAGGTGCCATTTGATATAATGATGACGCTCACTTTCATATCGGCGATCCTGTCATTGGGATATATCACCTTGCTTTGAAAGCTGTAGACGAGG
>MGMW01000038.1 GCA_001795035.1 Chloroflexi bacterium RBG_13_53_26 | reverse complement strand
TTTTCCGCGTCTGCCGAATATATATTATGTCAACTATGGTGGGGGTGGAATCACGGAGGGACCAATGAGAAACGTGCCTGCGATTCAGGAGGTTTGCGAGGAAATTGAGCGGTCAAACTGCGAAATTACCGCTGAAAACCTCGATATCGCTATCGGTAGAACAAGGATGCCAATAGCAAAGAGTACATTTTGTCCACTATGCAACAAGTCTTTGCTGAATAACAAACAGCGACAAGACCATCTGATTGTTGAGTTCGCAAAAATTGCCGGATTGCTCGCATTGCGCGCGGCAAGGCGCAGCAAGGGGGGGGTATGGGTATGATCGACACAAAGATCTTGATGCGGTTGATCGGCATCGTGACCGATATTGGCTTTTCCTGTCGAGGTACTACAACGTCGGAAGAGCGCCATGCCGCCATTGCGGAATCAATGGCTAACGCCTGGGGGATAATCAAGGGGCAACTTCCTGGGACACTCGTGGAAAAAGCACTCGAAGCGGAATGGATCCTGGTGCATGGTGGCGGGCCAGGAGACGAGGAATCCGCATTGCGCGCCCTGTTAGGCGAGTTGAAGGATATTGATGCGCCGCAGCGCCTGATAGCTCTCGTAAATGGAATTGCCAAAAACATTATACGGATGGAGGGATCCAATGGATAACAGGGATAGCTATGAAACGCTCGTGAGCCTACTCTGTGACGTATTTGACGGAGTCAATGTGCAAGATATACGGACGAGTGCTGTTGGTGTGAAAATATTCCATATGGCAGCTGACCCAAGGATCCCATCCGATCCTGTGATAACCTCGCTGTTGTCAAAAATTATGGAAATGGCCTTCCGACTCGAATCCTATCAGCAGGTGTTGAAATGAGCAGTGACGTTGAAATGTGGATGGATTATGGCCAGTGGGTTAGAACAACAACTGTTGTTCAGTTGAATAAATGGATAACAGGGATGTTCCGGCTCATTATGATGCAGGTAGGTGCCTATCCGCAGGATATCGCGGATATCGTGACAGTCAGGAGCTGATATGGCGATTGAAATCGAACTGAATTACGACGCAATGACTCTAGATTTTCAGGCTTGCCAGATCGTGGTCGAATCACTGCCCCACGGAGCACCGATTCGGATCGATGGCATGGAGGGAAAGGTCGGCGATTGGTTGATCTTGTATCCCAGTGGAGAACGAGAAATCTTACCACTGGGGGTGTGGGTGCGGAGAGGTCCGTGGTCCGAGGCGCGTCTTTCTCCGGCTCCCGACCCTGAACCACAGGATCTGGTGGCAAAATGACAGAAGAAAAAACAGGGATTGTCGCTGTGAAAAAAGACACCATGGGCCGTGTCATCGCGGTGCTGGTGTTGGTCTCCCTCGTGGCCTTGGTGCTGGTGCTGCGCAAAAATGCCGAGGTTTTGGAGCTGGTGATCAAAGCAGCATGAGGATCGCAGGGCACATATCCGGGTTCGACTCCCGGAGGTCCTGCCGCGCGGGGTGGTGCTCGCGCGGGAGAAGGGAGGGCGCCGCGACCGAGCGGGGTTCCTCCAAACCCAGGGACGGACAGGCCTACCCCCCTTCGCTCTGTCCGTCCCGCTTTGATGTTCGCCCGGGTTTTTCTGATATTTCCCGGGTTCACATACCGGAACGGCGTTATGCCCCCCCCCATTCGTGGCGCCGTTCCGGTTCATTCTGCAAACGCCAATCCCCCGCAAACCTTGGGCGGTTCGCCATGGGATTGGATTTTGTGTTGGGCGCGGACAATGGTGTTCCGTGTCCGACGATGAGAACGATGCATGCTGTGTGCCGTCGTTCCATATGTCCATGGTGGCCAGGTAGCGTTTCGCACGCCTGGCCACCATCTTTGTTTGGAGGAACAAGATGATAAACGATAAAGAATTGCGAGCCTACCTCGCGGAAGCGAATGCCGAATACACCAAAGCCCCCGAGCCCGAGCCAGGTGATGATTATGAGCCGATATCAGACGGAAAATACGAAGTGGCTATCCGTATGGTGGAAATAGTTAGTTCTAAATCATCCAACAACATGAACCTGAAATGGCACTTGCAAATCATTGGTGGTAAGTTTTCAGGGCGCATGCTCTGGAAGTACAACGTGCTTTCAGGCGAGAGTTTCAAATGGCTCAAAAAAGACTTGGCGGTAATGGGGGCCATGGTGAGCGATTTGCGCAATCTCCCGGATATCCTTGGAGATCTTCAGGGGGCAAAGGCAATAATCGGTTTACGGGATAACAATGTTTTTATTAATAAGAGATTGGAAGACTGATAATGGAATGCAAGTTATGTAGTTCCTTTATCGAGTTTATCGCCGATGCAATTCTTGCCGACTACGGCTGTCCGGTGGAAAGCGGATGGATATGCTTGGATTGCGCCAAGAGATTAAGGAAGGAGAAAAAGAAGCAACGAAAAAACGCCGCAAGCCAACCCGCGCGGGAGCCGGTGTCCTTCCCTTCTCCCTCTTCACCCGGGGGGGCCGGGGGGCTGGCCCCACGGGAAGATGGCGATTTTATTACGGATAAACCACTGCAATGCGATTCCTGTGACTCACCGATATCAACGTGTGGAAAACTTTCTTACGCAATGCGGGTTACTGCAACGATATCGATGCAATGGCTTTGTCCGGATTGTCTCAAAAAAACTGGAAGAACGCCTGTGTGTACTGTTTATGCACAGTCACAGAAAGATGGATGTATCAAATGCGGGTAATTCAGGGGGACTGGGGGGGGGCTGGCCCCCCGGGAAGAGGCACAGAATGAAAGGAAGTGATCGAATCGGGTGCCCATTACTGGTTTACCTCCGAGGGGTGGCTAAATACATGGCCGCGAGGAAGAAAGAAAACCATCCGTCGTTCCATGGACACGTTGAGGCCTATAACGAAAAACAGAAGAGATACCGCGTTTCGTTCAAGGTTCCACTGGACGTCAGTGTCAGGACACCCTCCGGCAGAACTTCGGGGTGGTTCACAGAAGAACAGCTATTCTTCATCGAAGATTCCAATAACAGCGGACTATGACTTCAGGAAACGATGCAATTTTTTGCTCTTGGGCGGGGCTGTGTAACACCCGCCTGCTACGGATCGGGCTTTACTAAGAGTTTAGATGAATAGCGAAGATTTTAAACTACTTAGACGTTTACCGGTTGGTAGGGTAACCGTGTTGCGAATTGGGATAGATTGGGGAACATTTTATTACCGCATGTTTGTAACATCCGAGGTATACGGCAGTCTGCCCGAGAAGGAGGAAGTTGAGGTTTCCGGGGTCATTGTGAAAATGCAAATCTACGTGTGGAAAAATTCGACCGTATTATCAGGAGATGGTTGGTATGTGCGCGTCCAGGATCCGGCGACTGCTGAAGAGGTAGACAACCCAATCAAGCAGTATCCTATCGAGGTGCAAGCTCGCGGGCATGCATGGGCAGGGGGGGTTGATTTCTTGCGAGCGATGCAGGACTGGGAACGGATATTCCGCATTGACGCAACCGACGCGGACCGTATACCTGGAAGGATAGATCTGTGTGCCGATGTTTGGATACGCGACGGGGAGCCTTCGGCGAATGAGATATACAGACTCTTGATAGCTGGGGGGGACATCGGTTTGATACCTGAGGTATGGTCCTTGCGGGCGAGGCGTATGCAGACTGAAAAACTGGTGCCGATTAAAGTGGTGGGAAGCACGGGGTTGTTGCCCACATGTTACATTGGCTCGCGCAGTGGGTTGCAGTTATCAATCTATGAGAAAACCCAGGATTTCGAGGGGAACACAAGGGCGCTCATAGAGGGGGAATGGTTGCATGCAGGCTGGGTGCGTGGTGACGGTGTTGTTGCCCGGTTTGAGTTTCGGTGTTCTCGGGAATGGATACGAGAGCAACAATGGTCGGTAATTTCGGGTGACGGGGAGATAGTTTATCAGGAGGGGGGAACTGCAAAACTGAAAGAGGTATGGGATTGTATACCAGATATATGGCGTACATGCCTGGATAGATTTCGGCTGTGCCCCTGGGATGGAACAACCGGAGCGACGCGCCATAGAACCGAGGCGCCGCTCTGGTCGGAGCTGCGACGTAGGGCTCCTGAGTTCTTTGGCCATGGCTGGGGTCGAGGGTTGATTGCTGTGAAGCGTGGTTTTGACGTGGAGACTTTGCGTGAGCGAGTCTATCGGGGACTGGTAAATCTCGAGTGCGCTGTCGGTCGAAAAGCCGCAACGTCTGTATTTTTGGAATCCGGCCAGGATACGCCGGAGAGGCGTGAATATTTGGAGAAGACCCCATGGGCTGGGTTCAAGGAGCGCTGGGAACATGGAAAGTGAAGAACAAAATGAAACGGTAGTTGACATTGGTGTAAAGCTGGACGGAACGCCTCGTAAGAGCAACGCCGGCAGGCCACCGAAGCCGCCGCCGCCACCCGATGGTGTAGACACCGGACCGCCGGCGCCGGCGCCCTTAAGAGTTCCCCGGCGTAAAAAGCCGATTGAGCAGATAGCCGATCCGTACGCCGCGCTAAAACGCGCACAAGAAGAGGAGTCCCGGGCACGCGAAGCTAAAAAGGTATTGATCCAACGGATAAAGGATGAGCATCCTGGTACCAAAGTGGCTGAGCTCTTCGACGACGCGGAACAACCGCTAGATGAGCCAATGGTTCCCGCAGAGCTGTTCGTGTCGCCGCTTCGCACGACCTACACGATGCTCGCAGAGTTACTCGATTGCGACGTAATGCCCTCCGATGCATCGTTCAAGGCTGTTTCGCAGGGCTGGGCGGAAGCCTCTCGGTATCTTGGTGGAACGATGACGCCGCGAACACTTGCGTTGTTGTCCGCCGCGGGTGGCACCGGAGCCCTTGCCCTTCCCCTAGCCATGGCCGGGGTAGAGAAGATCGTAAAGAGGCGGAAAGGTGAGTAGGGAGACACCACAAATCCGAGCACTGTTGCTGGGTGAACAGCGTTCAGGTAAAAGTACCCGGGAGCGGGTATGGACGGATAAGATCGTAGCTTGGACAAGCTACGGAATTCCCGTCGTGCGTTCGGTGCTCGTGTTTGATAGGAATAACGAGACCGAGATTTGGGACGGCGCCGGTCCGATTGTCGATTCCGTGGATGGTTTCTGGAAGGCTTGCAGGGATGCCAGTGAAGCGGCGGGCCTGGAGTGTATCAGCGTGCTCCCCCGCGTCGTGGTGCGAGCGGGAGTGGACGTGGAACCCTATCGCGACTTTTTGCGTTTGGCCATCGACGAGGGGGATTTTTTGATCGTGCTGTGCGAGGTGTCTGAATGGGCCCCAAGCTCGGGACGCTGGCCCATCGACGAGATAGGCCGAGGAGTGCGGTTGTCACACATTTTTCGCCAGGGCAGACACATCCCGGACCGTGAGGGGGATCCGCAAAAAATTCACTATCTGTGCGATACACAGGAAGCGATTGGGATAAGTCCCCTGCTACGCAATCAGGCCAATTTCGTGGCTTCGGGGCCTCTGGAGGGCGACAATAATATGCGTTGGGTGCGCCAGAATTTCGGTCGAGACGGCGACCAGCTTGCCGCAAGTGTTCAGAGTGCGGGGGAGCATGAATGGACCATATTGCGGAACAAGCTCGATAAGGGGGTTCCAAAATTTCCGCAGAAGGTTTGAGGGCTTGACAAATCATCAGGCTTTGCTGATTATCCTAACCCTTCCGTTCGACAACTTCTTGATCCGCCGTTTACCGGCAGGCGTGTTGATGACCTTGGTCTGACCGATTTTCATTTTGTGTTTTTTGGAAGTTTTTTTTCGTTTTTTTGCCATAGAAGCCTCCTTATGGTGTTGCTGTAATGTTAAAACTTTGGTTGACACTCTGTCAACAGATTGATAATTTGTACAGTGAATATGTTTTCAGCAACAAAAGAGGAGCATTTGATATGAGTAAAAACGGAGCGACGTTCGTGATCGTGGGAATGGTGCTGGTGCTGTTGGTGCTGGTGCTTCCGGCGTCTATTAAACAATTCCAGGCCGCAAAGACAAAACTGGAAGCCAGCGCATAAGGAGGTGTGAGATGCAGATGCTTGAGAGAATCAATGTCTACACCCAATCGGATCTCGCTGGCGGAGCGGTTGATAGGGCCGACAAGCTCTTGATGCTCCAAAACCAGAAAAATGGGCTGCTGGGCATGGTCCTTGCCGTGCTTTTCCGCATGCGGTTCACCGGCGAGGAAACCAGTGCCGGAGGTGCCACTGTCTCCCAAATCCTGAACATCCTGTCCAGTCTCACGATCAAAACAAAATCCGGAGGCCTGATTGTAAACGGGAACACAGGTCTCGATCTCATGACCAGCCATTTGTTCTCGTCCAGTCGCTCACTAAACTACCTGTTCGGTGTGAATGATTTCACGACACTCGACGTGGCGAATACCAGAGACGTCGTTATCCCGTTTATCCTGGCAGATGGTCCGTTTCGCGGAGAATGGGGCAACATGGAGGGCGCCATGCCCCTGTCCGAGTTCGAGGCCGGGGAGATAAATTTTGCTCTGGCCACGCACATCTCGAACTATTGGGATTTCGACGAGGACGGCTGCCGGGTCGATATCGACCTGGTGACGACATGGAGTAAGCGGGCTGTGATGCCAGTGATCCGGAAACTGGTGGTAGATACCGAGAATCTGCCCTCCGTTGAGCTCAAGACGTCGAGGGGCTACGCTTCCAGGCTGCGTCGTTTGTGGGTCGGGGATGATGCCGATACGGCATTCGACCCCACGGGGGTCACCAATTTAGGGTTGACAATCGATGGCCGGCCCTTGCTGGTCTCGGCCAACGGCGCCGATCACCAGGACATGATCAGGTGCACGGACCCATCGTATCTATGTGCGCGTCAGTATCTCGAGGAGACAACGGCAGCGCTGCCCACGGTGATGGAAATTTTGAGCGACAGGGAAATCAATTCGGACGAGACTCCCCTTATTGAAGACAGCGCGATCCTGAACAACGCCAACGGTACCCATTCCGGCAACTACAAGGTGGGTTATCTCGTCCAGTACAGGCCGGACGCGAACACCGAACGGGCGATGCTCCGGGACATGGGCTGTACGGATGACACGATCAACCGGGCGAAGGCGGAAGAGTCTGATGCCGCCAACCGTGCGGTGTTGTGGACCGGATATGTACCGTCCCAGGTGATCTCACCCGCTGCTTTCCGTGGAACGATAAACGCGCAACTGCCAATCTCCTGGTAAGGAGGGCGCATGAAACGCCGCGGTTTGGTGATTCTTTTAGTGGCCATTATTTTGCTGCTGTTGATGGCAATTTGGTGGTGGAGGAAAAGTAGGTCGGAGCCATTGCCGGAGTTTGGCGATTTCGGAGGCGAGGATCTAGTTGAACCGCTTCCGGTTGTCGATGTGGATGGCACTGCCGAGCTTCTGGACAACGGGCTCATGGAGATGTTGCCGGGGATTCCGACTACCGCTGCCCCGGTAATTTCCGCTGGAAAGGCCCTGGCCCGCACCGATGAGCCGTCGGGGTCTCCTGATTGGGTGGTGACGTGAGCACCAAGATGATAATCGTAGCCGTGGCGGCAATCGTTTTGTTGATTGTCGTATGGTACATGCACAAGGGGCCGGCAGCGGGCACTGCTACAGGTCGCACTGGTCCGCTCTACCAGGCAGCGGGAAAGGCCACGGGACGAACCGGACCGGTATATCAGCCGCCAGTGGTGGTGTACTGACATGGTGGCTACACCCACAACGGTGAAAGATCTACTGCCGCAAACAGCCTCGCTAAAGGCAGGCACCCATTACAGTGCTGTGTTCGTTTTCTCGCCGAAGGCGGGTATCCCTGCCGGTATCGATGCGCAGTTGGAGGCCATCGACTGTCCTGCAGTGGAATACCAGCGGTCAACCGATGGCGCCTACCCCTGGGTGATCTATGTGTTCGAGCCGGTGCGTGATATCATGGCGGCGCAAATCGCGTTGATCGGCGTGTCGGCTGGTGGGGCCGGTGGGGTATCGACGTACATTCCCGAGTCCGAAAGCAGCCTGGACGCTAAGGAGTTCATTCGGTCCATTAAGATATCGGCTTCTTGGATGACCGCGCATTGGTGGGTTCCGCTGGTGATCGTTGCGGTTTTTGTCTTGATAGGATTGTGGATATGGCGAAGGTAACGAAAAAACACGTGGCTATCGGCGCCGGCGTCGTGGCGATTCTCGGTCTCATCTATTTTTTGGTAGTCAAGACGCCGGCAAAAGAAACGCCTACCATTGAACCTGTAAAGGAGCCGGAAAAGAAGGTTGAAGAACCGCCGCCGCTCTATGCCGATGATCCGAATCCGATGCCCCTGGTGCCGAAGGATCCGCCGGCGCCGGCGCCGTTAGTTGCCGTCAAACCCCCCGAGGGCGCGAACCCGCTGGCCCCCGAGACCACACCCACGCAGGGGGCTTACTATGCCGTGACCAAGGGGGATACGATGTTGGGGATTTTGGCCAAGGCCGGGTTCCAGCAGGCGGACCGCCATAAGGCCTATTTGACAATGCTCAACCACGCCAAGAACGCCTGGATAGGCCAGACGACATTGAACAACGAAAAAATCCTACGCTTCTACCAGCGCTTCGCGGCGCTTACGGGCTACGAGGTGAAGTCGTGGGCGTATATGACCAAATGGCAAAGTCAAAGCTCGAGTGCTTACAAATGGCCGGTAGTCTATGTGCCGGCAGCCGGAGAGGTATCGGCATGATAGTCATCCCGATGACGGAGGCCTACGATTGCCGTGTCATGTCTGAGGGGACAGAGGTGGTCAAGCTCAAGCCGGGATATCATTCTGTTCAGGCTTATGATGGGATTGTGTACTTCGGGGTCGGTGACCATGTACCAGTGTTGGATAGTGAGGGGGTTCCCAGTCCAGACTGGGTAATTCTCCAGACAGGGGAAAAGGAAATTTTGAAAATTGAAACCGCGAGTGACTGGACTTTCCACATCGAGACAGGGGCCAAGGCTCAACTGATCTTTAGGGGATACCTATGAGTGAAACAAGGAGGGCGGATCACGTAATTCGTGAAGTGTTTGGCAGTCCAATCATCGGGCAAGGTGTGGCTCTGACCATCTCCGGAGTTTCTGCGCGCACGGACAGTGGATTCACCGCAGGTGACATTATTCTGGTGAGCCCGAGCGTGTCGTGCTGGGGCGCATTTTGCAGCTCCACTGGCACTGCTGTAGATGATGGATCCTGCACGTTCCTCCCTGCCCTGTCCGCTCAGGTGTTTTCGGTGCCAGATAATGCTACCTATTTTTGCACAATAGAGTTCGATTCCGACGACGGCGGGGGAATCCTGTCCTTGATGCCACTTGCCGGTTATCGGGTGCCGTAGTGCCCCGAGAAATCAGAAGGCACTTTAATCGCGGTGTAGCGGGTGGCAGTGGAGACGTGCTGTTTTGGGCAATCAATCGCACTATGAGCGCTCAAAATGCTGGAAATTTCGTAATTGACGGAGTGCCCGGTCAGCGGATTGTAGATTTGTCTTCTTCGGTAGATTATCCATGGTCAGAGATGGGCGTCATTGAGGGTGGGGAAAATATTGCCTTAAAAGGTTATCCGTTCGGAGATTCAGAGGTAGATTGTCCGAAATTCAACGGCGGAGATTGGTTGCGTTCATTATCTGCCAATTACGGTGATGTTGGCGATAATGATATGTGCATAGACATTTTTGTTGATTTAAAAAGTGGAATAGGGTTAAATTCCCTGCTATCGAAAAATTATATTACATATAAGTTATCTTATTATTTATATAATTCTAACACAAATTATTTATTCTTAGGCCTTTATTCTATGCCAGTTGAAAGATATGTTAATTGCGCTGTTTCGCAAAATTCCATTAACTTTATCAGCATTTGTTTCGATAGAGATGGCCTCGCAAGGGTATTCATAAATGGCTCGCAAGCCGGATCTTTCGATATATCAATCTACGAAGAAACGTTTGATGATTGGTATTTTCAGCTTGGCAAGATACACGGATATGATACTGGCAATCATGCGATTTTGTCAGTGGTTTCAGAAATAGGAAATAATTGGATTAGCTCTGGCGTGCAGGATGAATTTTATCGGCATTTTTGCTTAATATCTTCGATTTGGCCTATGACCGCCATGGGAGCCTATTTACCGACGGTGCGCACAAGAACGGGTTCGGCTTATTCCGAGATGAAGCTCGCAGGCTACGATAACCCAAAGTTATTCATGATGGGAGGAAACTTCCTTAGAATCGAATATAACTCCGACTATGCCGACCATGGCTGGTTTCGCGCGGAGCCGCAGCGAACAAACTATTGTCCCTATTCGGAAGATTTTACGAATTGGACGCCTACGCGTTGCACGTTCTCGTCCAATGCCGTCGAATGCCCGGATGGACGAGTTGTCGCCGATGGAATTATTGCTTCCGTGGATAACGATGATCATTACGTAGAGCTGGCCATTTCCGTTGCAGATGGAACATGGCATTGTTACTCGGTTTTTCTGAAACCGGGCAACAAGGACTGGGTAAAACTGGTGTGGCAACGAGGAAGCGAGGCGCAGAAGGTATATGCTTATATCGACCTTGCAAATGGTGTCGTCGGAGAACGTTTTGGTGGAATATCGGTGCTCGTAGACAAGATCTATTACGGAGATTTTCTCCGAGTTCTGATGGTAGTTCAGTCAGACAATCCGGACATTTTACGAATCTTTCCTGTCAACGGCGACCTCGACGATGATTTCGTCGGAGATGCCGCAACGGTAAACACCTACGTATGGGGCGTGCAGGCCGAGCCGGGATATTGGATGACTTCGCAGATACCTACGTCAGGGGCGATTGCCACGAGAACGGCCGACGTACTGGCCTACAAAGGGGACGATGGAAACATTCCCAGCTCGGGACATGGAAGGCTGAGCTTTGATTTTGCCTGGCCCTACCTGTGGTACACGGAGGAGTGTTGGAGTGCTGAGCAAACGCTTGTCGCGATTTCAGACGGCGGAAGCTCACTAAATTGTATCCGTGCGTTCTTGCCCGCCGGCGAGCCGTCCCTGTTACGTTGCCAAATCGTGGCGGATAGTGTTGCCGTTAATCTCGATATCGATCTTGCCAGCGAGGAACCCTACGGCATGGAAGGAAAACACACAATCGATATCTACTGGGATACTGATTATTTTTGTGTTGGTTTTGACGGATACCTGCAAGAACCTGTGGTGGCAACAGTACCCGACGAGCTGGACCGGATAGACGTGGGCAATATGAACGGTTCCGGACAATCTGGATTTTTGCTGGCCAACATCAAGCTCAGCAAATGGAGTGCGCCGTCCCCATGAACATGAGATGCCTCTACTTCGACAAGCAGCCGCTGCCGAGCCCGGATTGGGCTTGTCAGCCGGTGTGGGTGCCCCACGGTGACGGAACCGCGCATTGGGAGGTGCTCGTTGACGAAGGCACGTGGGCCAGGCGCGAGATTTCTGCCCAGGACCTTCCTACGGTTACCGACGTAGCTGTCAGTAACCCAAAATGGCTCAGGCCGGACAAGACGCCGCGACATGTGTTCGGACCATGGGGAGGGGACCGCGACCCTCGCAAACCGATTGAGCCCCCTACCCTACCCATGGAGGTTCTGAAATGAAAACATGTGATCGGCACTCATTCATGGACTACAAGATCGATGCCATTGATAGGCGGCTTACTAGGCTTCTGGTTTGGGTAGTGCTCGCCTCCGGAGGGAGTTCGTTCGGTGGCGGCCTGTTGGCCGGCGAGGGCAGGCTCGAGAAAATCGGCCAGCTCGTGGTGAGCGTGTTCGAGCCGTCGTCGACGGCCGAAGCCGGGCGGCCCGATTACCCCGAGGTACAAATGGATCTGGTGGACGTTTTCGGTGTGGATGGAGGTGCTCAATGAGGCTTGCGAACAAGGAAGTCCAGCCGAAAAAAACCGCGTGGGCGGAGCCGCAGGACCACCGACAGATCTGCTTGCGCATGCATTTGCTGTTGCGGCGTTGCGGAATCGAGGCCTCCTGGATTCGTGATCGGATGGTCGCCCACGCGATCTTCGCCAGCGGGTGGAAGCAAAGGTGCTGGTGGCACAATGCTTGGGGGGTAAAGCTCGGGACCTGGACCGGGTATTGGTACACCATGCAAACGAAGGAGGTGGATCAGGGGGGCAACTGGTATTCGGTGCCCGGCGCCGCGTGGCGGGCCTTTGACCGCTGGCAGGACGCGGTCCGGGATTATCAGCAGCGCATTTCCCCCGACTCCTCGCGGTATGCCGCGGCATACGAAGCGCTCATCAAGGCGGAGCCGCGTGATGTATATGACCGACAGTTTTGGGCATCGCTACAAGGTGGCGGATACATGACGGATAGGGGTTTTTCGCCGGCTCAGTTCCACACACTTTGCTCTCGTGTGCGCCAGGAAGTTGCCGCTGCGACTGCCAAGGACATGGAATCGGCAAACGCCTGGGTGGACCAGGCGATGCCCTTCGAGGAAACCATTGCCGAAGATCCATGGAAAGGGGGCGGGAAGACCGGGAACAGGTTTTTTCGCAGCGATGGTGATAGCCGTGATCGCGGTGGCGATGATACTGATTTGGAAGAGGTGACAGAATGAGCAATCTGAAATGGTGGCAGTGGATATTCGTTCTGCTGATTATCGGTGCGATACTCGGGACGATTAACTTGGCCATCGTAGCCAGGTCGAAAAAATCGACAGGGGAAATTCTGGGATGAGAACACTTCACATCGTCATTTTTGGTTTTGTTCTTGGAATTGGGATCTTTTTGGCGTTTTACGCGGGGCAGGCCGCAGAAAGGAAGCTGGTAAATGGCTAGTGAAAGAGGCACAAGGTTACAGTTTCCAAACTTGGTGCTGTGGCTTCTTATCCTCGTGATCGTGATGGTTGTTTTGATCGTGCTACCCATATTGACCAAGTGATCGTCCCGCTCGCCATAGGTGGTTTGCTGGCCATTTGGTGGGGTGCCGCGTGGTGGCAGGCCAGGACCGCGCCCAAGGCTGCCGGTGTCGTTGAGGGTCGCACGGACAAGAAAACCGAGGCTGCCGGTGTCGTCGAGGGTCGCACGGACAAAAAGTCCGAGGCTGCCGGTAGCGTTGCTGGCCGGGCGGACAAAGCGGCCGATCTCGCCGGCGTTGTGGCCGGGCGCATCGACAAGGCCGGCGAAAGTGCCGGCGAGGCCTTGGTGCGCACGGGAGGTATTCTGGTTGCGGCGCTGTCTGCCGATACCGCTGGCCAGGCTTCGGCTCGGACCGATGCGCCGATCTCCGTGTTGCCGAAGGCATCGGCCATCTCCAAGGCGATTCGGGCTTCCGTGGTGAACGCCGATACCGTTTCCCCCTGTCCCGGGGGGCTTGGCGCCGTACTGAACTACGGAATTCTGGCGCAAACGTTTTTTGCGAATTGGATGCTCACGCACAAACACATGAGCTTTGATTGGACTATCCGGCAGAATGAATCCGAGATGTTTGGCATAGGGTGGGGAAAGGATCCGGACAGTAGTTTCGACGTCAAGACGGACGTGTCGAGCCTGTGGGTGCGGTACTGGAAAGAACCGCCGCCGCCCTGCAAGAACCTGAATTCGGACCTTTGGAACTCCTGGGCAAATGATGGTTCGCGTCGCGTGTTCGATTCGAGCTGGGAACGTGGCCAGCACACCGAGGGGGTGGATCTATGGAGTGCCTGGGAGCTGTGGCGCATCGAGGATGTTGTCACCGTGGCGGCGCACATCAAAGATCTCGGTATTGCGGCTGTCGAGGCCAGTTTTTTCGAGCAATATTCGGCCAAAACCGGCCGATTCGATCCTGAGCGCATGTTGGCTGGTGACGCGGCGTCTCTTGTGACATCGAGGCTGGGTGGCGTCCAGGCCGCGATGGACACCCTCGAGGCCTCCGGAAGCTTGTTTAGCAAGCGATCATATTGGTGGGACGACAAAACAAACACACGCGTGCTGCGCTGGGTAAGACCTGCGTCCGTCCAGGCCTTCGCCGGAGTGCGCCAACAAGAGCTCGTGCGATTCTGGAACCGCTCGGTCATGCGCAACTCTCTGTGGGCTGACCGGTTTATCCTCCGGGATACCGCTTCCGTGCTCGAGTCTCATGGCAAGGATTTTTCGACGCCCTGGGATGGCTTGCTAAGCAAGCCGGCGCAGTTTGATAAGTGGAGCTCGGCTATGCAAGTGGCCGAGAACTACCTGATGAACGGCAGGTGGTTGGTGTGGGCCACCCTGATGTACCTCCTAGCGTATCATCGGGGAGATTCGAACAAGGTGCCCAATTGGTGGATTAACCACTGTTCGAGTTGGGGCGTGCCCGTTCCCCGGCCTGGACGTGATGGCCGATCCATTTCTAAAGACGGCAACCTCGGCATCGACAGGGCGAGCATTCCCAATTCGTGGCACGGATCCAAAGGCGACCTTGAGAAGCTCGTGCGGCACATCCGGATGCATACCCCCGTGCCCGGCAGCTTGACGGTCTCGGCCATGAACGATAAGTGTCTGCTCAACTGGCGAAACAGCTACACGGGCTCGTTTCGTCCGCTCTACACGTGGCCGATGGAATGGATAGATGTCATCTGGGGCCGTACTCCATCGGGCACCGACTGGGGCCAGGTCATTTTCGATATGGTGTACGATATTGTCGGTGCCGTCGTCGGCAGCGGGATAGCCTCCGAGATTGGGCCGATGCTGGATACCCTGGTCGGCGAGCTCGCCGCCACGATGCCCGCGGTACTGCAGGAGTCGGTAACCAAGCTCGCCACCCAGCTCATCGCCTACGTCGGCCAGGCCGCGAAGGCCTTCTTCACCCAGGGACCGGATGCTGTGATGACTTGGGACCCGATGAACGGTCTCAAGCTGTTTGCGGCCTGGGGAGCTGGTGAGTTCGAAAAGGCTGCTGCGAATACCGAGTTTTCTTCAGGCGTGGGCGGTATCTACAAAAAAGCAGAGGATGCCTATTCCGCCTTCACTTCCGAATGGAAAGCCAAGATAGATCGGGCAGGTCAGGTTTGGGGGCCATACACTGATGATCTGTTCGGCAAGATCGAAATGGGAGAGAGCGACGTCGTGAGACGACTCAACGAGAGGCTACCAAAGATCTGAATTTTCCTTTTCTATCGCTCCCAATATTTCCGTTGCCAGCTCAACGACAACCCCCTCCGGAAACGAATTGCATTCTACCTGTATAACCCGAGCCTTGGCCATCTCGACGGCCGCGTTGGTCGCGCAGTCGGGGAGCTCATAGCAGTCGAGAAAGTTATCTTGGCGCGATCCATCCCTCAATCCCGTGCGCAACCAGCACTCGGGCAGAACCCAGTCGTCCGAGATGGCCGGGCATCCCGCGAGCTCGCGCTCGGCTATGACCTGCTCCATGTAGTCGTAGACCTCATCCCAAGCCTCCTGAAAGGGCACGCTGTCTCCCGTGCACTCGACGGCGCCGGCGCTTTCGTTTTCACAGGCGATGGATGCCATGGCCAGGGTGATAATTACCGGCGCCACGGTCCAAGGCCTCCGGCTCGAGCCGGCGAGCGGGATCCCCGAGCAGCTCCGGCTCGAGCCGGCGATCGCAGGCCTCCGGCTCGAGCACCAGGTCGCAGGCCTCCGGCTCGAGCACCAGGTCGCAGGCCTCCGGCTCGAGCCGGCGAGCGCAGTCCTCCGGTTCCAATTGGGACACCTTTTGTCCCGGTCAAGACATGTTTTGTTTCCGCTATACATAGATCACCTTCCTTTCACGGTGGTCTCTGCCCACCGTCGGTTGCGTTTGAGTACCCACTGTGCGCGGGTAGCTCCTCGGGATTGTCGCCGGACTATCCAAGAGCCCGTGCCGGCACCTTCGGCCAGGGCATGCTCCTGTGCATCGGAAAGCCTGCGTCGGACTCCCAGCCAATCTCCTTTGATGGTATATATATCGTAAAACTCTGGCATTGGCATAACCTCTAATGTTAACTGACGATTTTTTCGAGTGAGAAATTCAATTCTTTTCTTAGCGCCACTGAACGCGCAATCAGTCGTAATTATTGAATAAAAAATCGAAAAAATCGTCCTATGAAGAGAGGGAGGTATCACATGAACAATTTTTTCGACGAAAAACTCAAAAAACTTCAGCCGGTCGATCTATCAGTCTTGCTGCGCAGGACTAGGCGCGAGGTGATAGCTCACTATTTGGAGCTGGCCGGGCAAGTTTGTGGATTCAGGGTGCACCATGTGGCGTTCCTTTTGGGCACAACTGAACGGACTATCAGGAATTGGATTATCGAGACCGACATGGCGAGATTTTTTTTCGCCGGGCGGTGAATATATGGTATTCTGAGTCGTCGAAAGATCAGACTGGCAAAATGCCAGACCTAAACAGCCGGCACGGTCCGGTACCCAGCGCGGAGCTGGGACGTTGCAGAAAATGTCTTCAATCCACTACGAAAACTACAATTTTGAATCCGGTATCTGGACCGATCCCTGTACCGGGGAAACGCCATGGATGGACGGATTTTTCACCAAACACCGACACCGAAAAAAAGACCTTGCGAGAAAATCAGCGGTTCGTTTGGCGCGTGCGACGGGATTGATAGGTGCCTATCGCTGTCGTACAGCAGGAAGCGAACTACATCTCGTAGACAGCACGGGAACAGATATTGATCAGGAAATCTTGACAACGCTAAAATAGTAGTGCCAGAATGGACGAAAAGCGAAGGGAGGCGCAGCTTGAGACAAATCGAAGAAACGGAAGGAAAGTACAGGAGGGATTTTCCGCGTCTGCCGAATATATATTATGTCAACTATGGTGGGGGTGGAATCACGGAGGGACCAATGAGAAACGTGCCTGCG
>MGMW01000037.1:0-8063 GCA_001795035.1 Chloroflexi bacterium RBG_13_53_26 | reverse complement strand
TGGGCGATTAACTCAGGGGTAGAGTGCTACCTTCACACGGTAGAAGTCACAGGTTCAAATCCTGTATCGCCCATTCCTTTATTATCAAACACTTGCGCAATCCTGCGTCCCGGCAAAACGACAGGTGTGCCCAAAATTGTGCCCATTTTCGTGTCAGGGAGCTGGTTGACAAGTTCGGAAAAGTGCTGGTCGCTTAGGTGAGCATAGATCTGTGTCGTCTTAATTGATTTGTGACCAAGAATTAGCTGAAGCGCCCGCATGTTCCCCGTTTTCCTAATGAAGTTGGCAGCGAATGTGTGCCGCCAAGTATGGAGGCACCGAATTCCCTTCGCCCAAGGCGCGTCATTCCTCGTATTTAATCTTGAACCGGATCAGGAGATAGGGACGGGAATTGCGCCAACCGGTCTCCAACATGATAATCAGGACTTTTTCCTCTGTGTCCTTTTTCATTTTCAACCGCGGGGTGTTGGGGATACTGGGATCGATCCTGCGGGCGCCGCCGCGGACCGGCAGAGTCAGCCATTCCCCTTCGACAGAGCAGATCTCGTCGCCATTCTTCTTGAACCAGAGATAGCACTGCGGTGTATTCGGATGCTTCACGGCCTCGATATCATACTTGCCTTTCTCCAGGACCTTATCCTCGTACTTTAATGTGCACGGGAACTCAACCCCTTTGAACTTGCCGAGACGAACCCACTGAGCCGCTGCCGGAACTGCCAGTATCCCGAGCAAGGAAATCAGAACACAGCCCCCGAAAAATCTGTTTCGAAACATGGCCACACCTCCTGCTCCCAATATCAAGATGAGGCAAAAGGCCCTCTTCAATAGGCAAGGAAGTTAATGGCGACAACCGTCCTTTCTGCTTCCAGTGAGAATAGGATATTTCTAATTGACGGACGCTGTCAAGATGGCGCAACAGATGGCCGGCATGTCGCACGACTAAGCCGGCTTCGGCGGGGGGAGTCCTACCCGGCGCACCAGGTCCTGGAAGCGAGGTTCGGAGCGCACTAGGTCGAAGAAAGGCATCCCTATGTAGGGCACGTTGCCGTCGCGCGCTTCGTAGGCTTTCTCTAGCCACTCGATGACTCGGTCCCTGTCGCCGGCTTGGGCGTATAGGATCGCCAGGGCGTAAGCCGTCACCCCGCCGGGTTTCCCATAGCGCCCCGCCAGAACCTCGCACAGCCGCCTTCTTGCGCCGGTGAAGCCCGCTTCCGCGTAGCCTCGCTCCAACGCCTCCAGGACCTCGCGGTCCTTGGCCCATCGCTCTCGTTCCAGGGCCATGATCTCGTCATACATGTCCTTCATGAAGAGCGCATTGATCAGGGCGTTCCTGGCGAGCGGCTGATCGGACTGGGAACTCATCGCTTTCCGGGCCGCGGCGATGGCCTCGTCGTATCGGCGGACGTACAGCAGCACCATCGCGTAGAAGCTCTGGATCCTGACGTTGAACGGGTCGAGCTCCAGGGCCCGCTCGATCTTCACCATGGCTTCCTCGGGACGGCCTGTGTTCATCAGAAAATGCGAGTATCCCGGAAGCGCCGGCGCGTAATTCGGATTGAGCTCGAACACGCGCTTCCACTGCTTGTCCGCGGCCTCCCAGTCCCATTCTCCCCAACTCAGGTAGCCAGCAAGGACGCGATTCGCTTCGAGTTCTGTATCGTCCAGGTCCAGGGCCTTGTACAAGGCCACCTTCGCTTTGGGGAAAGCTTCTCTCGGCGGCACGACCCCCATCTGCTGGCGGCTTATCCAGACGCTGCCAATTGCTGCCCAGGCCTTGGCGTAATTCGGGTCCGTCTCCAAGGCCAGGTTGAGATATTTTTCTGCGGCATCGAAGCCCTCTTTGGTCATCGTCTCGCGGTAATGGACGGCCTTGAGAAAAGCCTCGTAGGCTTCGGGATTGACGGTGCGCGCCAGCTCCAGCCGGGCCACTTCAGCCGGAAGCAGCTTGAGTGCCAGGGCCTTGGCCGCTTTTTGGGCGACATCGCCCTGCACAGATAGGATGCCCGAAAGCTCGCGTTCGTAGGTCTCACCCCAAACCTGTGTCTGGCTCCGGACCTGAATGAGCTTGGCGGTGATGTGGATGCGGTTCGCCTCGCGCTGGACGCTCCCCTCCAGGATGTATTTTACCCCGAGTTCGCGGCCGATCTGGTCGATCGGCGTGACGCTTTTTTTGTAGCGCATCACCGAGGTGCGCCCGATCACGCCCAGACTCTTCGGCTGCAGGCGCCCGAGTTGCGCGATCATCTCCTCCGTTATGCCGTCACTCAAGTACTCCTGTTCCGGGTCGCCGCTCAGATTGGCAAAAGGGAGTACGGCCAATTTGATTGAGCGCGCCGTGGAGGAGCTACGTCCGAGGAGCCGATCGCGGACTCCTCCGACATTCAAACCGACGAGAATTACCAAAAACACCAACCCGGCGTAGACATAGATATTCCTGATGCCGAAGATCCTCCCTCGGGCCGGCCTGGCCTTGAGCGGCTTAAGGCCTTCGGCCACGGCCTCAAGGTCTTCCCGAAGCTCCTCCATGGTCTGGTAACGACCTGCCGGTTTCTTAGAGAGGGCCTTGAGGACGACCTCGTCCAGCCCGCACGGCAGATCAGGCCTTGTTTTGGACGGCGGCTTCGGCTCCCGATGTAGGATTGCATGGATCACCGTCTGGTCGTGATCTCCCCTGAAGGGAAGCTCGCCGGTCAACATCTCATAGAGGACGACGCCGAGGGACCAGATGTCGGTCCGCTGGTCGAGATCGCCGCCCCGGGCCTGCTCGGGCGACATATAGGCCACAGTCCCCAGTGTCGTCTGGCTCTTGGTCAGCGAGCTCCCGCCACTGAGCTTGGCCAGCCCGAAGTCCATGACCTTGGCCTGGCCCTTCTCCGTAACCATGATGTTGGCGCTTTTTATGTCGCGGTGAATGATGCCTTTGCCATGGGCCTCGCCCAGCCCGGCCGCAACCTGAGAGATGATGTCCAAGACCTCTTCAGCTCTAAGCGGCCCCTTTTTGATCCTTTCCCGGAGCGTCTCCCCTTTCACGTACTCCATAGCGATGTAGGGGCGGTCCTCGCTTTCCCCAACTTCATAGATGACGCAGATATTCGGATGGGAAAGGGCCGCGGCCGCTTGGGCCTCGATGAGGAACCGCTCCTTGAGCTCGGGAGAGTCCATCAGGTGAGGCGGCAGGAATTTCAGAGCCACGCAGCGCTTGAGCTTGAGGTCCTCGGCCTTGTAGACGATGCCCATCCCGCCCTGGCCGATCTCATCGACGATCTTGTACTTGCCGGCGATGAGGGCGCCTTTCGAGATGACGGGAAGAGGAGCGGCGAGTGTCTTAGTCAGGGAGGCCTGGTCAGGACTCGCTTTTCCTAGGGGCGCTGCGCAGTTGCTGCAGAACCGCGAGTTTTCCTTGTTCTCATAGTGACACTTGGGACATTCCATGGCACTCTCACTCGACCCAATACCCGGATATTAACACTGCTGCAGCGGACCGTCAATCGCAAAACACGACATCTCCGCTGTGCCCAAATTGTGCCCAAAATATGTCAGGAATATCAAAACGTATCTAATAATGTCGAACTCCATCGAAATCCTGGAGCCCCGAAAAACAGGCCTATTGCAGGGGAACTCCATTATTTTCTGGGCTTTACGTTTTGGGGGTGCTTCCTACACACGGTAGAAGTCACAGGTTCAAATCCGGTATCGCTCACCAGCGCTTTCCCCACGTTCCGTTCGCATTCCCCGCTCTCCTCAATCCGGAAACGGCGGACTGGCCGGAGGCTCACCCTGTTCAGCCAAATGAAATATTTAGTAAAAGGAAACTCCCATTAGCTCTTTCTCGAGATTCGCGACAGGGGAATTCCCTTCGATCCCTGCAGGATCAAGAAGCGGCGACTCAAAGATCTGGTCAGTCAGGAACAAAAGGGAGGGCCGGGCATTTTTTTGCCCCCGGCGCCTGATGGACGGATTTGCCTACCGGCGGCAAGATGGTGAGAATAACCTGACGATGTACAAAAAGCTTGCGGCGGGACCTGTCGAGGCTTAGTAGAGGACTTTATCTTCGCCGTTCTGCTGGACGAGCTTCTCGATTTCCTTGATAATCAGTTCCTTGCGGGCCAGGACGGCATTGATCTCCTCGTCCGACAGGTAATCTTCCACAAATCCTTTGATGATGTCGTAATTCAGGGATTTAATCTTCTCGTAGAAGGCCCGCGGCAGCTCGCGCATGACCATCGGTCCTTCTTTGTGCTTTTCGGTGTAGATCAGCTCCTTGGTCCATTTCCCGCCGGTCCGGAAACTCCGGGAGTGGTCGATCAGAATCACCCGCCAATCCTCGGTTATGAGGTAATTGTTCTGGTGGCGGTCCTCGTTGCCGATTAGGTTGTCGAAGGCCCTATGGAGAAAGAGCGCCCGATTATAGCCGAAGACGAACCTGGGCGGGACCTTGATCTTCTCCTCCTTGATTTTCTTCAGCTTCTTCCAGTAGGTTGCCCCAAGCATGCAGGATCCGCGGTTTTCTCGGAACCGCTTTTCCAGCGTCGGCGGGACCATGTTGAGCCCGAGGTACTTGTCGAACTGGTATGCGGCGATCTCGAATCTCCAACTCTCGATGTAGCCTTTGGGTCTTCTTTCGACATCCTTCCAGTACGCATCTTTGGTGATGCCGCCCTGTTCCACGGTGAGATGCCAGGGGCTGGTCACGGATTCTGGTCCCACCATCTGCTCCGATTTGACTACATTGGCGCTGATCAGGAAATCTTCCCATTTCTGTCTTTCGGCGATCTCCTCGGGGAGAAATTGGCAGAAAGAGGGGAGGACTGTCAGGGAAAAAAGAACAAAAGAAAAGCCGGAAACCACAAGCACCTTTCTCATTCGGCCCTCCTTTCCTTGGTTGGCGTTAGCCTTCGTACGTTGTCTGCATAAATATACAAGGTCCGGGCTCGCTACACCTAATAGAGGACTTTGCCTTCGCCGCTCTCTTTGATCATCGCGTCGATCTCGGCCTGAATCAATTTCGTACGGGCGATAATGGATTCGATTTCCTTGCCGGTCAGATAAGGCCCGACGGCCTGTTTGATGCTGACGAAATCCAGGGCCTTGATTTTATCCAGGAGAACCCGGGGAACCCGCCGGATAAGGAAAGGCTTGCCGTCGGCCTGAGTCTTTTTTATTCCGTTGATGCCGAAGACAAGTCTCTCGGTGTATTCCTTATTCGAGCGGAAAGCGCAGGAATGGTCGATCAGAATCGTACGCCAGTCCTCTGTATACTTGAGATTCTGCTGGGTCGGATCATCGTTGGCGATCAAGCAATACCAGAGCCGGGTGACGCATTTCATGTCGTCGACCTGTTTCAGGGCCGTTTCCGGGACTTTGATGCCCTGCTCCATGATTTCCAGAACGCTGTATTTGCTTTCGGTCCACAGAGAAAGGGCGCCCTTTTTTCCTTGAAATTCCCTTTCCACGTAAGGGGGAACCATATTCAAGCCGATGAGCTTATCAAGACGGTAAGCGGCGATTTCATATTTCCAGCTATCCCTAGCCCCGCCACCCAAGTCCTGGTCGACATTTTTCCAGGCTGCCTTTTTCTCGATTCCCCCTTTTTTCAGATAAAGCTTCCAGGGCTTGGTCACGCCTTCGCCGATGAGTTCATATTTGGTGATGTCGGCCGTCTGCAGGAACTCTTCCCACTGCGCCCTCTGAGCGATTTCTTGGGCGGTAAATTGACCATAAGCGGAAGGCGCGGCCAATAAAAACAGCGTCAATAACCCTGTCACCACCCCTTTTTTTTCATCTCAGTTTTCCCTGGTCTGTTCGCCTTTCCCCTGTTCATTCGAGTGTCTTCATCATAATGCCGTTCGGGGGGAAAATCAATATCGACCCGGGAGCGGGCTCCTTTACGTCGCCGTTGAAGGGGATGATATCATTCTCGTATCTTTTTAACTTCAACTAGACAAAA
Organism: Chloroflexi bacterium RBG_13_53_26; assembly: GCA_001795035.1. Taxonomy (GTDB): domain Bacteria; phylum Chloroflexota; class Dehalococcoidia; order UBA2247; family RBG-13-53-26; genus RBG-13-53-26. The sequence goes on along the minus strand of MGMW01000037.1, from coordinate 2,116 downwards.
CTCAGAGCGTCCCGACTGTAGGCTGATGAAGATTGAAAAAATCCTATAGGTTCTCTATTCACAATCCAGAAAAGGCGGAGCTAAATGCTATACTTTCTCAACCAAGTAATGAACTCCGCCCATTTTTTTTGCCAAAACTCCAAAGCTCTCTCTTTTTCCTCAGGATCCATGGCCGAGTAGATGAGTGAGTTCATCGCAAGTTGTTTAAGACATTTCAAGTCCAATCCCCAGGCCATGAACGCCGCATAGAAATCATAGGAAAACGTGCATTTCCAGATCCCCGGACCATCCGGGCAAATGACGACCGGCAGGCCGCTGTTGATATAGAGTATGGCGGGGTGATTGCGAAGGTCGGCGACATAGCCGAGAACCTGGTTGGCGATCGGACAGACCTCGATGGCGATGCCCCGCACTTTCACTATTTGCATGAGGAGAGGATGCTTAAAAAGCGCGATACCATGGCCGATCCGTTTGGAATCGAGTAAAACGGCGTCGAGGACATTTTCGTTTTCCGTCCAGTTGCTTTCGCCGGAATGGAGGTAGAAAGGCAGCGTGATCCCGCGCCGCTCCGCCTTTTGGCGCGCCTCGAGAAGCTCATTGATGAAGAATAGATTTGTGTGTTCCTTATCCTCTTCATCGGTCAAATCAAAACCAATCATGAGATCTGGATTTGCTGCTCGCTGATTCAGAGCTTGATTCAAGTCCTCGCCAATTCGCTCCCGTGAGAATGGGCGGCGAGAGGAGAATATGTATTTCACCTTAAATTCCGGGTTTTCTCGCTGTATCTCCTCTATGATTTCTTGACTCCCGATTTCAGCCCGGGTCTCGACATACTGCACGTTTTCCGCGATCATATCTCTCAGCATTTTGCGGCAAAAGCCGCTCCAGGTCCCATTACTGAATATGAGGTTTATAGACCTAGCGAAACATTTTCGGAATTCAGCCCAGATATCCGGTTGACCAAGGTCTTCTTCACCGAGTGTTATGGACCGGTAAAGCTCTTCATCGAATTCCTCAACGTTATCTGCAGCTATGCGGAGGACGCTGACGAGGTGCCAACCGTCTCCGGGAGATTCCGGCGAGATCCTCATGGTCCCTTGGCGAGGTAGTTCCTCCTTTCCCCGGTAAATATAACAGTTCGGCAGATAAGTCGCATGCTTAACAAGCCAATGGTAGTCTCCCATGGCAAAACCGTGGACATGGAGAATTCCGCCTTTAGGCATGCGCTTCATGATTTCCAGAATCGGCGATTGGTCAATCAGTTGTCTTGTTTTGGATTTCAAAAAACTGTGGGCAGGCGGAAAGTACTCTCGAGTTCGCTCCATTTCCGCTTGCTTGAGCAACATTAGCCGACGGTTTGCTTCTTTCTCTTCGGCCGTAAGCGTTATGCCGGCGTCAAATCGCATGGCTTGCTCAGCCTGAATCAGTCGGTTCCTTGCTTTCATGTAGTCATCGACATCTTTATAGCGGCCTTGGACAAAACTATCCTTCTGTACTAGAAATCCACAAAGGAAAAGCGAACATGCGAAAAATATAGCGCCGCGTTTCATAATTCTACCCCCTTTCATTATACGTCAGATCGATCAAAGAGAAATTCACAGATAGTAGAGAGGTAAATATCTTGGCATTACGTTCTTGATGGGGAAAGTGACTTACTCCTATGTTTGCTTTATTCCCCTCTAAGTTCCTATAACAATTATCATAGCAGGAAATGCGATGTCAATTGAATGGAAAAGCAGATCACCCCCTCCGCGTGACCATGTTCACAGGGTCTACAGATTTTGCCTAGAATCGCTTCTAGATTGACAGGTTGTGCCCAGACTGTGCCCAAAATATGTCAGAAATATCAAAACGCATCTAAAAATATCGAAAGATATCGAACCTTGAATCGACTCGAAAAGCCTATTATTATCTGCTATTTCCATTGTTTTTTTCGCTTTACGTTTTTGATGTGCTTCCTGCACACGGTAGAAGTCACAGGTTCAAATCCTGTATCGCCCACCGGCCTTTGCCAAAGACGCTGACTTGATTATTGGCCTCGCTCTCCCTCTTTTCGACTTTAATCTCTTGGAGGACATGCTGGCCGAACCTCCTATGAAGACTGAAAAACTCCCTG
>MGMW01000036.1 GCA_001795035.1 Chloroflexi bacterium RBG_13_53_26 | reverse complement strand
AATCTCCGGATGAGATTTTATTGTCACTTGAACGCCTGTCAGGACACTAGTTGGTGCGTTGGTATGCCATGTGAAGCCATAATATGTGATTGGAACGGGACGATAATAGAGTATCGGGACGAGAAGCCCATACTAAAGAGCATAGCCATAGGTCTTTTCAAGGATGCTATACCGTTTCATCCTCTGAGGATCGTTCGTATCCTCAGGGCGCAGAGGGAACTAGAGAGGCTATACGGAGAAAGGCGACGTGAAGGAGACTTCGATTTTGTGAGAGAGATGTTCAGGGTCTTCAATGAGAAGATAGTCGGTGGTGTGCCGGTCTCAGTCGTATGCCGCTCAGTGGATAGGTATGCTGCTGAGCCACAGACTCAGGACAAGATCGACCACAGGATTCTGAGGCCTATCGGGGAGGCTCACCAGGCTGGCAAGGTGACCGGGATATTCTCTGCCGGCTACAGGTATGGTATAGAAAGGATTCTGACAGTTGCGGGGTTCCATCAGGACTTTGATTTCTATGAGGCTGACGATTTGAAACACGAGAATGGTAGGACTGTTGGATTCGCGCTGAATATCTACAAGAACAAGCCCAGGCTGCTAACGGATCTGCTCAGGAGAAGGAATATGGACGCGAACAGGGTAGCCTACCTTGGTGATAGTGAGGACGATGAGGGCTGCTTTGAGATCGTGAAATACCCAATAGTGCCATTTCTGGCCCCAGAAGAAGTGAAGCAGCGATATGTCCAGAAATATCAGGCGTTTGTGCCTGACAGTGAGAAGGACTTGGCTGACTACCTTAGGAAGGCATAGCGTGTTTGGAACTGCCTCCAATCCAAACCCGCAGGATGCTTTTACTCCAGGACTACCTCGTTGATCTCATTCAGGTTCTCCAGATCATTCATCTTTATCTTCGCATCTGATATGGTGTAGAGGACGTCGTCTATGTAGAGAGACCTCTCAATAAAACAGTCGGTAGAGTAGTAGCCATATTGGCCAAAATCTGCATCGGTGCAATGGGTGATCCCACCCCTAAATTGCAGGCCCTCCTCCAGGGAAATGTTGAACACATATGCTCCCTGCCAGACATACTCTCCGTAGGCAGAGGCAGGAATTCCATATGGATATTCTGCGGCATCTATTTCAGTTGCCAGAACAGGGATGACCAGGAGGTTCCTTGATCTGTCGAACAGGAGGGCTTTATGGTCGTTCAGGATCGGTGAATCAGTCCCTCTATCGCCAATTTCGTACTTGCTGATTTCCCTGGGCTCATTGACGTTGCTGACATCAAAAAGAGATATCTTCACGCCCTGGTACCAGGCGAAATCATCATTCTCGGCTATGGCTTCTTTGCCGATTCCTATAATGTGGTTCTCGTCGTAGGGATGCAGGTAGTCCGAATATCCGGTTATCTTCAGTTCTCCCAGAACCCTGGGGTTGTAGGGGTCTTTCAGGTCTATGACGAACAGTGGATCGATGTTCCTGAAGGTAACCAGATAGCACCTGTTGCCCATGAACCTGGCGGAGTGAATCTGCTCCCCGGGAGCCAGGTTCTCCAGTTGTCCGACTATGTTGAGCACTTCGTCCAAGACATAGACCTGATTCGTGAGGGTCGTACTCTCGCTGAAACGATCGGTGGTGGTAGCCACTCTGAGGTAACCGTCATGCTCATCCATGGAGAACTGGTTCAGCAACCTGCCGGGAACCTCCCCACTGCCGTCCAATTCGATCACACCGTCATCAATGTGAATCCTGTGAATGGTGGTCTTCGGCGCGTAGTAGAAGTTTTCCGGCATGATCCCCGTCGTCGCTGTGGCTTCTACAGCCTGTCCGGGGAAAGTAATGTAGATATTGGTCATTGAAACGTAGAGGCCGCTGGCAGCTCCTACCAGGAGTGTCTGATGCCCTGGCTCCTCGGCATCATCGTTCATATTCACTGCCATGATGGTGGTGAACATGTATGAATAGTCACTTATGTCGGAATGCCATATTTCTGAAGCGGGTACTTCGATGACACTGCCATCTGAATAGATGCTGGGGGTAACGGGTTCGTTGTCGCCATCAACTACGGATCCATTTGTGATGATATAGACATAGTTGTCTATCATCCTTGAACCAAAGTAGCAGCCATCGACGGCTACATCCCGTTTTAGGATCGGTTTCTCTCTATCGGAGATGTCATACACTTTGATGTAGATCTTCTGTTGCTGTGGCGTTATGTAGGGAAGACTAGGCTGGTCTTGTTCTGTGGCATAGACTGACGCTGTATCTTCGAATAGCGCAAGCCGGTCTCCATTTATGAAGATTCCTGCGATCCCTCCGTCCAGTTCTATCTCAGAGAGAATGAGGGCTTCTTCGGGCGGGTGGGCCTTCACAATTACAAGCCTGTTATCCAGAACCAGGTAGATGTACTCTCCGTCCGTCTTCACGGTATCTGCCTCGTCGACACCTTCAACCTGAATATTTGTCTTTGAGTATTCTGAAGCATATGATGGCGTGGCCTCCCCATCTTCTATAGTCCCAAGGGTGAGCCCATCCCGCCATCCGTTCGTGTAATAGTACGGATATGCTGTGCGGTTCTCCACAAAATCTTCGAAATCTTGGTAGGAAGAGAACTGGCTGAGCTCTGTCGTCCCATGAGTCTGCGATCTCTCTGGTTTGCTCAGCCCCACTGCCAGTGCCGATACGAAACCTGCCAGCAATGCGAGATAGAAAAATTTCTTGACGTAGTCCCACTTCATTTTCGTTCACCTCCACCAAATCTGGTGATTTCCCCTTTTATCAATATAGACGAAACTCAATGGCAAAAAGTTCAATCTCATCGCCAACAATGAATGCTGGAAAGGTTTGGCAACAGGTGATAGAATCTGTTGAGTTGTGATAGATGTGACAACGTCATATCTATCCTGCTGCCTTAGTATCTAACAATAGAAAGAGGAGGGGAGAAGGCCATGCAAACTGCCGAATTTGATGCTCAGATTAGCGATTTGGAGAGCCAGATCGAAAGCCTAAAGGTGAAGATGGAAGATGTTTGTAGAGCATTCCTTCTGGCTACTGGCAAGTTTGCAGCCCAATGGTTCGAAGATCGAGCGGAGCGGGCTGTGACCACCAACCCCGAGACCACCAGGAAGGTTTCCGCAGAGCGTTTGAGGAAAATGAAGTCTGCTCTTGAGAGGCTGGTGCTTCGTATTCCCAGGATTGTTGGGAAACATGTCAATAATGACAAGTACTGGGCTCATCGTGATGAAATGACTGACGACCTCTTCAGCTACTTTGGGCGCTATCGAGTCTATGGGCGAAGTGTTCCCGATGAGCTGGACAATGCGGTGCGCGAGGTACTCGGGTATGTGGGAAGTCTACTGGCAGAGTATGGCCTTGCTGAGGTTGGAGAGTATAAGGAATGGGCAATTGACTATCCGGGACCTCATCCCAAGTACAGACGTGAGTATAGCTGGTCGGAGGAAATGAATATCGCGTTGATGCGGTATTCGGAACTCCATGCTAAACTGCTGAAGCTTGGCCAGGCGCTCAAGGAAGTGAAGAACCAAAAAGCTGAAGCCGAGGCGAAGAGCTTGTGGGATAAGGCCTGAGCCTCATCAGGCTCTGGCAAGAGCGACCAATGAACGGGAGTGGTGGCAGGTATGTCACTGGCTTCAGGGCTTTAGATCGCCCTTCATTCCGATGGTTATCTCCCTGAGAGAGATGTCCTTGTCGCTCAGGTGTATTGCCTGCTTTGCCATATGGGTTAGTCCAGAGCAGCAGGGTACCTCCATGCGCAGGACAGTAAGGCTCTTCACCTGTGAATGACGCAGGATATCTACCAGCTTCCTTTGATGAGCTTCGAAGTCGTCCAGTTTGGGGCAAGCCACCAGCAAAGCACGGTTCCTGAGAAAGTCTTGATGGAAATTGGCGTAGGCAAAGGGGACGCAGTCGGCTACCAGCAGCAGGTGAGCCCCTTTGAGGAAGGGTGCAGTGGGAGGTACCAAAGAAAGCTGCACTGGCCAGTGACCCAGGGTGGACGGTTGGTGTACGGCCTCTCGAGAGGCAGATTCTCCTGCTCTTTGTGTTTCAAACTGGGTGACACTAGCGGAAGCACAACCGCAAGGAAGCTTCTCTCTGTCATGCCCTGCTTCCTCTGAATGGTGTTTAGCCGACTCTTCGTCGAACTCCTCTGCTTCACGTTCCTCTATGCTGATAGCATCTTGAGGACATTCTCCCAGACAGGCCCCAAGGCCATCACAGTATTTCTCCATGATAAGTTTTGCTTTGCCGTCGACAATCTGAATAGCCCCCTCGGCACAAGCCGGGACACAAATGCCACAGCCATCGCACTTCTCCTCGTCTATTCTTACGATCTTCCTCAATGCTCTAGTTTTCATTTACGAACCTCCCCCGACAGCCCGATCCGGGCTCGCCTCTACTCATAATGATCTCATACTAATGCCAGACAAGGCGAACCACCATGATCCAGGTCATGGTGATCGCCTACCTAACTCTCACCCAATAATCTCGGAGATCACCAAGAGGTCCTTCTTTTGCACTCAGTCAGGTAGTGGGAAAAGCGGACTCTTGCCCTACTTCAACGCCGTGTGCCAACTCCACTACTGCCCACCATGTTGGACTCGAACCAGGTCTTTGCAGGGCAGAGCAAGCAGTTCTACGGTGCGGGCGGTCCTTCACTGAGCAGTCTGAGCTTGGACACATCCAGTATTATTGTCTTCCCGCGAGCAGAGCGAATAATGCCCCCTTCCTTGAGGCGACTCATAAAGCGAATGGCTGTCTCGGTGGTGGTACCGGCCATGTCGGCAATTTCCTGCCTGGTAAAAGGGAGAGTAGAACCAAGCTTAGAATAGAGCATCAGTAGTGTTCTGGCAAGACGCTGTTCGACTCTCTCTCCTGCCAGATCCCTGAGACTGCTTTGAGCGTCTCTAAGTCGCCCTGACAGAATGTTGATTACTTTTAGAGCGATTTCTGGGCGATGGGCGAGAAACGAGCGGAGATCGCTTCTTCGGATTCCCAATACCCTGGTTTCAGCCACAGCCTGCGCTGAACCTGGGTAGGGCTTGTTTTCGAAAACAGCAACTTCGCCGAACATCTCGCCCGGGCCAAAGTAGGCAATGACAAACTCCTTGCCCAGCGAGGAATGTTTGAGGACCTTGACTCTGCCCTCGGCGACCATGTAGAACCAGTCCGGCTCATCTCCCTCCCAGAAGATGAATTCTCCTGGCTTGAACCAACTCTCGATGGCTAAACCACCCAACTCAGCCAGCTCGTCCTCATCTAGGCTGGAGAAGATGGTTGATTGTCTCAGAACTTGGCCTTTGGCTCTATCCGACAACCTGTTGTTCTCCTTGCCATCACCGGCGTCAGCAGTCTCCGTCAACCTGGATCGGATTCTGTCCTTACTAGAAGGTCAAAGCGCGTACTATTCGCAGCAGCTATGCCACTTCTCGCTTCAGCGTCAGCGAGGAAAGGACTATGAACGCCGCGGCGAATGCCATGAGTATCAGTAGGTTTGAGCCTACGCTCCAGTCCAGGATTCCAGCACCCTTTATCATCACGTCCTTCACGGCCAAATTGGCATAGGTGACAGGCATCAGGTAGGACAGCCAGCGCAGGGACCACGGAAGGCTGTCTAGCGACCAGAAAAGACCGCCAAGTAAGGCTTGGGAGAAGACGACTAATGGCACGAACTGGACTGCCTGGAACTCATTGCGAGCAAATGTGGACAGGAGTATGCCCAGGTTGACTGCTGTCATGA
>MGMW01000035.1:2586-8094 GCA_001795035.1 Chloroflexi bacterium RBG_13_53_26 | reverse complement strand
GCGATGGCGTCGATGACCATGCCAGGGCCGGTAACGAAGTCGCCTCCAGCGAAGATGCCATTGACGTTTGTCGCCAGTGTATTATTGTTTACCGCCAGTGTCTCCCAACGAGTGCGTTCCAGAGCACTGTTAGCCGGTAGAAACGATAGGTCAGGAGCCTGGCCCACCGCAGCGATGACGGTATCAGCCTGAGCGAAGAATTCAGAGCCGTTAATAGGCACAGGCCGCCGACGTCCACTGCCGTCAGGTTCTCCTAGCCTCATGCGAATACATTGCAGGCCACCTGTTTTCCAGTTTTCAGTAACTATTCGGGTGGGGCTGACCAGGAAATTCAACTCAATTCCTTCAGCCACGGCTTCGTCGTACTCTGCCTTGGTCACGGGCATCTCGTTCCGGGACCGCCGATAGTAGATTTGCACTTCGTCAGCACCAAGACGAAGTGCTGCTCGAGATGAGTCCAGTGCAACATTTCCACCACCGATGACTGCCACTCGGCGTCCCACATTGACCTGCCTGCCAATCTTAATATCTCTCAGGAATCTCAACCCATAGTAAAGGCCTTCAACATCCTCCAGTTCCCCTGGTATCCCTATGCGCTGGCTTCTCTGAGCACCGGCAGCAACAAAGACGGCAGCAAATCCGTTCTTCTTCAGATCGTCTACCGTGAAATTAGCATTTATGGGCGAGTCGTATTTTATTTCTATGCCGCGTTTGGCTATGTAGTCTATCTCTCTCTGGATCACCTCTTTGGGCAGGCGAAATTCGGGTATTGCTACTGACAGCATGCCTCCTCCTACGGGCAGTGCTTCAAAAACGGTCACTGGATAGCCCAACTGCGCCAGGAAGTAGGCGCAGCCCAACCCTGTGGGGCCGGCTCCAACAACTGCAACTCTCTGCTCTTGAGTCTGGGGAAACGGCTTGGGTTCAGGCAATTCCGCACTGTGCTCGAAATACCAATCGGCCGCAAAACGCTTGAGCGCCCTGATGCTTACCGGATCGTCCAGTTCTCCGCGACGACATCGGGTCTCACACGGGTGGTGGCAGATGCGACCACAGATAGCAGGGAAGGGATTTCGTTCTCTGATGGTGTTGATGGCCTCTTCATATTCACCAGCGGCTATGTGTGCGACATACTTGGGGACGTTAGTGCCAACTGGGCAGGTGTGCTGGCAAGGCGATATCATCAAAGCATCGCAGGCAGCAGCAGGGCACCTTTTGTCCTTGATATGGGCTTCGTACTCATCCCGGAAGTAGGTTATGGTGGAGAGCACTGGATTGGGGCAAGTCTGGCCGAGGCCACAGAGCGAGCATTCCTTGACCACCCTGGCTATGTTGAGCAGTGTATCGAGGTCCTCGTCGTGACCCTTGCCCTGGGTGATTCTGGTCAGGATTTCCAGCATCTGTCTTGTTCCCAGCCGGCAGGGGGTGCACTTACCGCAGGATTCGTCCTGTGTGAAACTGAGGAAATAGCGGGCCACTTCCACCATGCAGGTCGTATCATCCAGAACGACCATGCCGCCGGAGCCCATGATGGAGCCTACCTGGGCCAGCGTGTCGTATTCCACAGGGAGGTCAATCAAATTGGCGGGGACACACCCCCCCGAGGGGCCGCCGGTTTGTACTGCTTTGAGCTGCTTTCCGCGAGGGATTCCACCCCCTATGTCGTAAATGATGGTAGAAAGAGGAGTGCCCATAGGTACTTCAACCAGACCACTGTTGGCGATCTTACCGGTGAGTGCAAAGACGGCTGTGCCTCTGCTTTTCTCAGTACCGAGACTGGCAAACCACACGCTGCCCCGGTTGACTATTATTGGGACGGTAGCCAACGTCTTTACATTGTTGATTATGGTGGGCTTTCCATCCAAGCCGGACTGTGCCGGGAATGGAGGCCGAGGACGTGGCATTCCCCGCCGGCTTTCGATAGATGCTATCAGCGCAGTCTCTTCTCCGCAGACGAAGGCCCCAGCGCCCTCCTTAACGTGTATGTTGAAGTCGAAGCCGGAACCAAGGATGTTCTTGCCGAGGAGTTTTCTTTCCTGCGCTTGTTGAAGGGCAATGCGAAAGCGTGTGACCGCCAGAGGATACTCGGCACGGACGTAGATGTAACCTTCAGTTGCTCCGATAGCATATCCGGCAATGGTCATCCCCTCGATAACGGCGTGGGGATCGGCCTCCAGGATGGATCGATCCATAAAGGCGCCCGGATCACCCTCATCAGCATTGCAGATGATGTACCTCTGTTGCCCAGTGGCATTCCGGCAGAACTCCCACTTGCGCCATGTGGGGAAACCGGCACCCCCGCGACCTCGGAGGCCGGAATTCTTGATCTCTTCGAGCACTGTCTGGGGTGTCATTTCGAGCAGGGCTTTCTGCAGTCCTTTGTAGCCGTCTCGGGCGATGTAGTCGTCTATTTTCTCGGGGTTGATATGTCCGCAATTACGCAAGATGATCCGCTGCTGTTTGCTATAGAAGCTTATGTCGGAATATAGTGGTACAGCCTGACCTGTTACTGGATCTCGGTAGAAGAGGCGCTCCACTGGCTTGTTGCCGTGGAGGTGAGATGTGACTATCTCGGGAGCATCATTGACATCAACGTGGGTATAGAAGATGCCATCAGGTTCAATGACGACATTGGGTCCCTGCTCACAGAAGCCATGGCAACCGGTGAAATCGACCTTGACGTTTTTCAGGGCCAGTTTCTCGACATCGGCTTTGAGTGCTGCATATATGGCTTCAGAACCTGCTGAGGCACATCCGGTTCCCTGACAGACTAACACAGTGCGGTGCTTGGCCATATGCTCTTACCCCCTAGTGTTGTTGCTGCCCCCTAAGAGCTGAGACACCTTCTTGGGATTCAGATGACCATGGGTTTGCTTGCCGATAACCATGTTGGGCGCCATTGCACAGACGCCAATGCAAGCGACGGTATCCAGGGTGTACTCCAGGTCGGGAGTGGTTTGGCCTTCTTCTATGCCAAGGTGCTTTTTGGCCAGTTTCAGTATTGTCTTGCCGCCGCGGACGTGGCAGGCTGTTCCACGGCATACCCGGACGATCTTCTTGCCCCGCGGCTTGGTGTATAGCTGTTCGTAAAAAGTGATGACCCCTTGTACCTGGGAGGGGAACATGTTGAGAGCTTTGGAAATAGGCTCGATAGCTTCAGGCGGTATGTACCCGAACTCATTCTGGATCTCCTGAAGAATTGGAATCAATGGCCATTTCTGATCACGATGCCGCCTGACTACCTGGCCTATGCGTATCGGGTCACACTTAAGGTTCTTCTCATCCATGGGGTTCAATCCTTTCCAGCCTTACATGGCAGACCTTCATACCAGGCGTTTTGGACTGGGGGTCCAAGTCAATGTCGAACAGGGCATTCACGGGACTTTCTGGGAAAGCGATGGGCACGAAAAGCATTCCTTCTGTTACAGTATCAGTAATCCTGGCTTTGGCATTGATCTGGCCAGACGGTGAGACAATCTTGACCCTGTCACCCTCATTGATTCGCAGATGGGATGCATCTATGTTGGAAATGTCCACAGGTGCTTCCGGCAAGAACCTGTTCAGTCGCGAGGCCCTTGAGGTTCTGGATCCGCTTCCAAACTGATACAAGCTGGTGCCTGTGATGAGGGTGAGAGGATAACCATCCTGTGGTGGCTTCCTCTTTGGGACATACTGAACCGGTGAAAAGCGACCAAATCTGCTGGGGAACTGACCACCATGGAGGCGTCCGGTCCCCGGAGGAGGATTGCCGAACCCAGCCCGGTAGATATCTTTCATCTCCGGGTCGGTGTATCCTGTGCTCTCATAGAAGGGGACAACTTGTTCGATCTCATCCATAATCTGTGCAAGAGATGAATATGGCATTGGAGAACCCATCTTTTTCGCCAGCCGAAGGACTATTTCCGAATCAGGCAGGCTCTGGCCGACGGGGCCAATGACTTTTTGCAGTCTTTGGACTCTTCCTTCAAAGTTGGTGAAGGTACCTTCCTTCTCAGCAAAACTTGCGGCTGGGAGCACAACAGTGGCCAGCCTGGCCGTTTCAGTAAGGAAGATGTCCTGTACCACAAGGAAGTTGAGTGATCCCAGAGCCTCTTTCACCAAGGTTGCACCTGGGAAAGCCGCCGCCGGGTTTTCCCCCACAATGTACATTGCTTTGATTCTTCCTTCCCTGACTTGTTTGATCATTTCCAGTGCTGTCAGGCTAGGGCCAGTCGGGTCACACTTGCCCCAACGATCTGCGAATCTCTTCAGAGTCTGGGGGTCCTCAGCTAACTGGTATCCGGGAAGGAAAGAGGGCAGGACACCCATGTCGCATGCTCCTTGTCCATTGCTATCTCCCTGCAGTGCGTAAATGCCGCCAGAACCGTGCCCGATGTTGCCGGTAAGCATGGCCAGATTCGCCAGTGCCATTACAGCGTCGGTTCCATTGAGGTGTTGGGTAACTCCTTTGCCAAAAACGATGGAAGCCCGCTTCGCTGTGGCAAAGACCTCAGCGGCAGTCCGGATGTCCTGACTTGAAACGCCAGTTATTCCCTCTGCAAGCTCCAGGGTATATGTCTCTAGAGACCGACGAAATACCTCGAAGTTGTCTGTCCGTCTGGTAACAAACTCCTCGTCCATAAGACCTTCAGAGATTATCGACCTTGCCAAGCCATTCAGGAGAGCTACGTCGGTGCCGACTTTTGGCTTCAGCCAAAGATGGGCAAATGCGGTGAGCTTCGTTCCCCGCGGATCTATGAGAATCAACTTGGCACCACGGTATCTTACTGCGCGTTTTATGGCATATCCGACCAGAGGGGCTGAAGAGGCGGGATCTGCTCCTACGACCAATATGGCATCTGATTGCTCGAAACTCTCAAGGGAGCCCGTCGTTCTGGGCGAGCCAAGGCTCCATCCGATCCCTTGGCGACTGGCCGCGCTGTACAACCGACTGCCGTTGTCAACGTTATTGGTGCCAAGCACACAGCGGGCAAACCTTTGGAGGAGGTAGTTTTCCTCATTGGTGCACCTTGGCGAGCCAATGACAGCCAAGCTTTCGGGGCCGTCAGTTCCCTTGATGCGGCCCATTTCGGTGGCGACAAGACCCAAAGCCTCTTCCCAGGATGACTCCTTGAAACTGCCGTTTACCTTGATCAAGGGCTGGATCAGCCTTTCTGAGCTGTGCACAAAATCGTAGCCATAGCTTCCCCTGGCGCACAGCGTACCTCGATTGACCGGGCTGTCTTTGTCTGGCCTGCAGCGCACAATTGTGTTGTCTTTGGCTTCAAGAGAGATGCCACACCCACAGCCGCAGAAGGGGCAGATGGTTGTCACTGTCTTAGTCGTAGTTCCTCGGTAAGGTTCTTCCCTTTCCATCAGGGCGCCGGTGGGGCAGAATGCCACACAGGTGCCACAGAAGGTGCAATCGGACTTCTCCAGGGCCGTGTCATTAAGTGTTGCTGGCCTGGAAGTGAATCCGCGGCGGATGTAGTCAATGGCACCCTCGACCACAAGTTCATGGTCGGCTCT
>MGMW01000035.1:0-2530 GCA_001795035.1 Chloroflexi bacterium RBG_13_53_26 | reverse complement strand
CATTCCTGAAGCTATGGGAGTGACACAAGAGGCTAAGAGAGCGCCTGATCGTTCATCTTCGACCAGACAAATGCGACATGCACCGAAAGGCGCCAGATGGCGGTCATGGCAGAGGGTGGGGATGTTTATGCCGGACTCAGCCGCGAGTTCGAGTACGGTCATACCAGGGTGACCGCTTACCTCCCGTCCGTTGATAGTAATAGTCTCCAACAGCGTCTCCCCTCCAGGATTGGGGTGTCAGTATTGCTCAGAACCCTAGTACTCGCAGAATCTGAGAATGGGACCCCTGGCATCAAGCCCAAGCGCTGACACTTCGGCAGACACGATGATCTGTGGATATCCTCTAGGCGGCGACACTATGGACAAAGCGCTGTCCCTGACTCACAGTTCTGATTCCATCCAGAAGCTCTGAGCCGGCGCTTCTCTTTGGCACAAAGCCGATTGCTCCTGCCTGAGTACTAGCCAAGACGTTCTCTTCATCGTCATATTGACTCAGCATCAGAACCTTGGCAGTGTCCCACTGTGAGCGTATGCGTTTGGTGGCCTCCAGGCCATTCATCACCGGCATAACTATGTCCATCAACACCACGTCAGGAGAAAGGTCGATGGTCTTCTGGAGTGCTTCCTGACCGTTGACTGCCTCACCTACTACCTGCATGTCCCTCTGGAGGGCCAACAGCGCTCTGATCCCTTCTCTGATTATGGCGTGGTCATCCACTACCAGCACCTTGATTCTTCTGGTTGATCTGTCTAGCAGTTTCTCCACTCGGGATACCAGTGACAGTGGTTCGAGTGGCTTAACCAGATAGTCGTCAGCCTCAAGATGCAGTCCTTCGTCTTTGCTCCATCCTCTTGTCAGTTGCTTCTCGGGGGATGCATCAATCACGATGATCGGCAGATCGCCGAATTGTGGCGCCTGTCTGAACCATTGATGCAACCTGAAGGCCTCTCCTCTTGGCATCAATGTGCCGAGTATGACAATGTCAGGCCTTTCTGCCCAGGCCATTTCCTGCGCTTGAGCCCCAATGGTCGCAACAGTTACTTTGTGACTGGATTCCAGAGTCGAGAGCAAACGATTCACGAAACTGGAGTCATCATCTACAATCAATATCTTCGCTTTGGTGTCCATCTTCACCCTCCTTCTCCAGTTGTTCCTCTTTATCGGAACAACTCCCCGTGACGACCGGTTTAAGGATAGGCAAGTCCTCCTACACCAGAAAGGGGGGTTCAAACCGGACCGGCACCGCAAAACCCCTTGGATTTTCGCAGATAACCCCTTGGTTTGGTCGCGGCAAACCCCTGGTGACTTCGTCTCCTGTGCTGTGTGGAATGGAAATGTGAGTGAATGAGGGATCGCAATGTCAGGGATGGATGTGGAATGTTGCAGCGAAACGAGACAGTGCGTGGGTTCAGACCGTTATGATGCCCTTGCGCAGAGCGTACTTGATCAGGTCAACCCGATTGTGTATGTCAAGCTTGTCCATGAGGTTTGTTTTGTAGCCCTCGACGGTCTTGGGACTGATCACCAGGATATCTGCGACCTCTTGAGTAGTGTGGCCCTCTGCCAGAAGTTTGAGGACGTCCCTTTCACGGCCCGTCAGTTGATCATAGGGGTCACGTCTTTCCTGCAGGTTTCCGCCGGTCTGGACGTTTTCAACCAGCAACTTGGCTACTGAAGGAGATAGGAAGGAGTCTCCCCGATAGACGGAACGGATACCCACGACGAGCTCTGATGAGGCGGCCGTCTTGCTGATGAAACCATGAGCCCCCGCCTCGATAACCGGGAAGACATACTCCTTGTCAGCGTACTGGGTGAGAGCCAATACCCTTGTTCCCGGGAACTGCTTTCTTATCCGTCTTGTCGTCTCCATGCCTCCCAGCAAAGGCATGGCAATATCCATGATTACCACATCAGGTGCCAGTTCTTTGACCTTCTCCATAGCTTCCTGACCGTTGGCTGCCTCACCGACTACTTCCATATCGGCTGCCAAGCTCAGAAGAGCGCAAATACCGTCTCGTACTATGGTATGGTCATCTACCACCAGTATTCTTATCTTCTGCATCAGCCATACTCCGAATCACAGGAACTCTGGCCGTCACCACAGTACCTTCTCCAGGCTGAGACTTGATGGAGCATGCACCACCAAGAAGGGACACTCGTTCCTTCATGCTGAACACGCCTCGGCCTCTGCCGCTTTCCTCTATTCCTGTGATCTTCGAAACGTCAAACCCCCTACCATCATCGGTGATGCGCAATAGCAGGTCATTAGCTCTGCATTCCATAGCTATGGTGACATTCTTTGCCTGGGAATGTTTGGCAATGTTGCCTATGGCCCCTTGGGCAAACCGGAAGAGACCTGCTTCGACCTCTGGTGGCAAGGAATTGAAGTTGCCCTTGCATTCCAGGGACGTGTTGATTCCCAGGTGAGCAAGAGTGGTCTCAGCATACTGTCTGATGGCTGGTACCAGCCCCAGTGTATCCAGGAGGGTGGGCCGAAGCTCTCTTATTATCCTGCTGACCTCAGTAGCT
>MGMW01000034.1 GCA_001795035.1 Chloroflexi bacterium RBG_13_53_26 | reverse complement strand
TGAAAGGCTTGGTGATATATCCGTCAGCCCCCACCTCGGCACTGAGTTTCACGTTGAGCTGGTGACCTATGCCGGTAACCATGACCACGGGGATAGACTTGGTGGCTGGATCGGACTTAACCGAATGACACGCCGAATAGCCATCCTTTCCCGGCATCATGATATCCATCAGAATGAGGTCAGGTTTCTGCACACGAGCCACATTGACTGCCTCGTCACCATCCGCCGCCTCCAGGACAAAATAGTCCTTGCTCAGCATTCTGCTTACCATCAAGCGGATATCCGGCTCATCATCGGCTATGAGTATTGTCTTGTTGCTCATCTGCCCCCCTCAGGCGCTATTCCATTTCTCCCCAGTTCCGGCCTGCTTTGACGTCCACCTTCAACGGGACACTCAGCTCCACCGCCTGTGACATCTTCTCTTCCACCAGGCTCCGAGCCTGGTCCAACTCCCCTTGAGGTACCTCCAACAGCAGTTCGTCATGAATCTGGAGGATCATCTTAGCCATCATACCACGCTCGTCCATCTCCCTCTGCAGATTGACCATAGCCACCTTGATGATGTCGGCTGCAGTCCCCTGAACAGGCATGTTGATGGCCATCCGCTCGGCTGCCTCTCTCACCTGCCTGTTGGAAGACCCCAAATCAGGTATGTACCTTCTCCGCCCCAGCAATGTCTCCACATAACCCCTGTCCCTCGCCACCCGCTTCGTAGACTCAATGTAATCCTTTACTCCGGGGTACCTTTCGAAGTAGGAAGCAATGAAACGGGCTGCCTGATCGCGGGAAAGCTCAGTGGCCTGCTCCAGTCCGTAATCGCTCATCCCATAGGCTACACCGAAGTTGACCACCTTGGCTATGCGGCGCATATCGGGGGTCACCTCAGCCAGGGAGACACCAAAGACCTCCGAAGCTGTAGCAGCATGGATATCCTTGTCCTCTTTGAACGACGCCCTGAGACCGGCGTCCCGGGAGAGATGGGCCAGGATACGCAGCTCTATTTGCGAGTAGTCTGCACTGACCAGCAACCAGTTGGGTGCAGCAATGAAGGCTCGTCTCACCTGATTGCCCAGATCACCACGGATGGGAATGTTCTGCAGATTCGGGTCGCTGGAGGAAAGTCGCCCTGTAGCTGTAGCAGCCTGATTGAAGCTGGTATGCAGTCTCCCCGTCTTCGGATTGATCATGGCCGGGAGGGCATCGATGTAGGTAGACTTCAGCTTCATCAGTTGACGATACTCCAGTATCAGATTCACTATGGGATATCCGTCTTTGAGCCCCTCCAGTACCGAAGCCTCTGTGGAATAGCCACTCTTCGTCTTCTTCGATCCCGGCAGCTTTAGCTCCGCAAACAAAACTCCACCCAGTTGCTGGGGCGAGTTAATGTTAAACCGGTGCCCTGCAAAGCCGTAGATATGCTCTTCCAGTCTCAGCAACTGTTTCCCCAGGCTTTGCGACATCTCTCTAAAGAGATCAACATCCAGGGCCACCCCATTCTGCTCTATGCGGGCCAGCACGGGGGCCAGGGGCATCTCTACCTCGTTGAACAGTTTCAACAGCCCCCGTTCTTCAAGATCCGTCCTCAATATTGGCCGCAATCTGCCAATGGCAGCAGCTTCAATACAAGCAGCCCTGGCAACCTGGGGGAGGTTGTCTTCAATTAGCAAGCCCCGCTTCGAGCTAATCAGTTCTGCTGACGGTGTTATGTCAACTCCCAGCTTGCCCAGGGCAAGCGCTTTGAGCCCCAGCGATTTCTCCCCTGAGAGATAGGCGGCGATCATGGTATCGAACTCCAGATTCCGCAGCTCGATTCCGTGATCCAATAGCCGGTTCATGATTTCCTTGACATCATGGCCCACCTTGGCCATGCGTGCCTCAGCCAGCAGAGGCTGCAGACGCTCCAGTGTCTGCCTATAGTCCAGCCCCCCATATCCCAGCGGCAGGTAGTAGGCCTCCCCCGAAGGAGCAGCCAGGGCCATGCCGGTAATTTCCGCAGCCGCACTTTCTCTGGGCTGTAACACCAGGTGGATCACCAGCACGTCATTGGCAAATAACTTGCCTATCACCTCTTCGAGAGCAGAAACGGTGCTGACCACGACGTGTTCCTCATCCCCAGAGGGTGGGCTGGATTCCTTCGCCACGTCCGTCTCTCCCAGTTCAGGCAACCTATCCAGCAATCGGAAGAATTCCAGGTCGCGAAAGAGCGGCAGCAATTTGCCTCGATCATAGGGGGTCATCCTGCAACCGGCCAGCTCAAAGTTCAGGGGGACCTCCGTAACGATAGTAGTCAGCCTCTTGCCCTGCCGCGCCTGTGCCTCTCCTGCCCGCAGGGTGTTCTGCAGTTTCTCGGGGGCAACCTCATTCAGATGCTCATAAAGGCCTTCAACCGTGCCGAACTGCTGGATCAGCCTGGTGGCCGTCTTATCGCCGATCCCGGTCACCCCGGGGATGTTATCCGAAGGATCGCCCTTCAGACCCTTGAAATCGGGGAGCTGCTCCGGAGCAATGCCGTACTTATTGCGGACCATCGTATCATCATAGAGGGTGGCAGCCTCCTCAAAACGTCGTTGAGGCAGCAGCACTTTCACCTTGGGAGAGACAAGCTGCAGTTCATCATTGTCGCCGCTGACAATAATGGTATCCATGCCCTCGGCAGATGCCTGGCGGGAGATAGTGCCCAGCACGTCATCAGCCTCATATCCATCAAGCTCAAAGACCGGGATATTGAAGGCATCCGCCACTTCGCGCACCCTTCCAAATTGCCTGACCAACTCATCAGGGGCCTTGGGGCGCTGCGCCTTGTATTCCTCAAACTCAAGATGCCTGAAGGTAGGAGTGGGGCGGTCGAAGGCGATGGCCCAGTGGGTGGGCTTGAAATCCTGAATCACCTTGAGGAGCATGAGGACAAAGCCATACACTGCCCCCGTCGGCTCTCCTGTCCTGCCGACTGAAAGAGGCGGCAAGGCATGGAAGGCACGATGCACCAGGGCATTACCGTCGAAGAGGATGAGGAGCGGCTTCTGCACGTTGCACCCCCTAGCTGACGCCGTATTCTACAACATTGATGATGAGGCTAACAACCGGCTGACAGCGATAGCGATAATGGACAACGGGCACTTGTGACTGAACTTGACCAGCAAAATCCCTTTCAGTAAACTTAATGGCCAGTGTTTCGGGCCATGTTTGAACCTGCACCAAGGGGACTGCAATTGCGGATAGCCCCCTTAATTTTTGTCTGATCAAGGAGGGGTGTTTATGGATTACATGTTCATAGCACTGATAGCTGGAGTTCTGGGATTGGCCTTCGCAGTGTTCTCGGCACTCTACGTGCTCAAGCAGAGCGAGGGCACAGACAGGATGAAGGAGATCTCTGCAGCTATCAAAGAAGGTGCGCTGGCTTTCCTGCGGCGCGAGTATCAGATACTGGCAGTCTTCGTCATTGCTGTCACCATCATCCTGTCAGTGATCCCTGACCTGGGATGGCGCGTGGGGCTGTCCTTCATCTTCGGCGCCATCTGCTCTATGGGAGCCGGCTATGCCGGGATGAGCATGGCCATAAGGTCAAATGCCCGGACGGCTGCTGCGGCTCAGACGAGCCTGAATCAGGGCCTGAGGGTCTCCTTCAGGGCCGGGGCAGTAATGGGAATGACCGTCGTCGGTGTCGGTCTCATTGGCCTGGGCATACTCTACTTCGCCTTCCATAATGATGCAAATTTCCTGGAGATCATCCCTGCATATGGATTCGGCGCTTCAGGAGTGGCCCTATTCAGCAGGGTCGGCGGTGGCATCTACACCAAGGCAGCCGACACCGGTGCTGACCTGGTAGGGAAAGTGGAGAAGGGCATCCCGGAGGACGACCCCCGCAATGCCGCAGTCATCGCCGACTTCGTGGGTGACAACGTCGGAGATGTGGCCGGCATGGGAGCCGACCTGTTCGAGTCATATGTGGAATCGATCATTGCCGTTATGGCCCTAAGCATGGTGGCCGTGCCTATACTGGCCGCAGATGCGGCAACGGCCTGGCTGCTGCCCATGATGATCGCAGCCGGTGGTGTCGTGGCCTCGATCATAGGCGCCCTGCTGGTCAGAGTGGGCGAGACGCCGAAGATGGAGGCACTGCTCGGAGCTCTGCGACGAGGGGTGTTCAGCGCTTCGATCCTGACGGCTATCTTCGCTTTTCTGGTCATCTATTTCCTGGGCGAAGAGATTGACCTCTACTGGGCTGTTCTCGCTGGCCTGGTCGCCGGAGTTCTCATCGGTGAAAGCACCAACTACTTCACCTCCTTTGCCTATAATCCCACCAAGGCCATCTCCAAATCTTCCATGTCAGGGGCCGGAGCGAACATAGTCAACGGCTTCGCCAACGGACTGCTCAGCATCGCGCCCCCTTTCATATTCGTAGTGGCGGCTCTTCTTGTCGCCTATCACTTCGCCAGCTTCTATGGCGTGGCGCTGGCTGGCATCGGCATGCTCTCCACGCTGGGCATTACCCTGGCCACCGACGCCTACGGGCCTGTGGCGGACAACTCCGGCGGGATAGTGGAGATGTCACACCTGCCCAAGGAGATCAGGGAGAGGACGGATGCCCTGGATTCTCTGGGGAACACCACGGCGGCCACCGGCAAGGGCTTCGCCATCGGATCGGCGGCCCTGACCGCCCTGGCTCTGCTGCTCTCATATGCAGTGGCCACGGACATCGTCCAGGTGGATGCTGCCACCATGGGCGTGAGCTTCGATCCCTCCATCGTAGATGAAATCAGCCTGCTCAATGCCCCCATGATAGCCGGGCTGTTCCTGGGCGTTATGCTGCCGGGCATCTTCTGTGCCCTGGCGCTCACCGCAGTAGGCAAGACCACGGGATTGATTGTGGATGAAGTACGACGGCAATTCCGGGAGATCAAAGGCATCATGGACGGCACAGGCAAGCCAGAATACGGGAAGTGCGTAGACATCTGCACCAGGGCAGCACTGCGACAGATGATCCTGCCGGCCATGCTGGCCATAACAGTGCCTCTGCTGGTCGGTTTCGTCCTGGGCAAATTCGCCCTGCTGGGCTTCCTCATGGGCTCAACCGCCAGTGGTTTCCTGCTGGCCGTGGCCATGGCCAACGCCGGCGGCGCCTGGGACAACGCCAAGAAGTACATCGAGTCGGGGCAGCATGGCGGGAAAGGTTCCGACGCCCACAAAGCGGCCGTGGTTGGCGATACCGTGGGCGACCCTATGAAGGATACGGCCGGGCCTTCGCTGAACATCATGATCAAGCTGATGGCCGTGATATCGCTGGTCTTTGCTCCGGTGATCATCAACTGGGAGGGATACTTCTAGACCAGGCTGTACGAACTCCCTGGCCTGAGCAGGGCAGCGTATTCAGGCAGGATGCGAAGATAGCGCGAACCAAAAGCGCGGGGATCGATCCCCGCGCTTCTCTTTTTTGAAAGACGAAGAGATTCTGTCACTCCAAGGTCAGATTGGCTCAGAAACAGGAGGCTAGTAGAGCCCCAGCACGAAGGGGTTGTGCTTGCGCTCGAAGCCAATGGTGGTCTCTGACATATGCCCGCAGAGAACCCTGGTATCATCGGGCAAGGTCATAAGCTTGGTGTGGATGTTGCGCATCAGTTGCTCGTAGTCACCGCCGGGGAAATCGGTGCGGCCGATGCTCAGATTGAAAAGGGTATCGCCACAAAACAGCACGCCATGCCCGTAGAGGCACATGCCCTCCGGACTGTGGCCGGGGGTGTGAATAACCTTGAAACGCAGTTCGCCAACCTCAACCACATCCCCTTCACGAAGCAGTCTTTCCGGATCAGGAGGAGAGCGGAAGGACCCACCCAGCATAGAACTCATCATTTTGACCGTCTGTGCTCCCTTTTTGCCCCCTCCGGATTCATGGACAGCAAATTCAGCTCCGGTGGCCTCCTTAACCTTGGCTACTGCACCAATATGGTCAGCATGCAGGTGAGTAGCCACGATAAGCTTGATGGACAAACCCAACTCCTCGGCGGTCTTCAGAATCCGTCCTGATTCGGCTCCGGGGTCAATAACCATCCCTTCGTGGGTCTTGTCCGAGCCTACGATGTAGCAGTTGGACATAAACATGCCCAATTCCAGGCCTTTTACAATCATGGTCTTATTCTTCCGTATTTACGTACTCAGTGTCAAGCTTTGACACTGGAAGGCAAAGCTGATAAGTTAACTCCAACAATAATGAAGGGAGAAGCGCCGGGAGTGAATCAGACAAAGAGCATTGACATGGACACCATCGTCTCCTTGTGCAAGAGGCGAGGCTTCATCTTTCAATCGAGCGAAATCTACGGTGGACTGGGCAGTTGCTGGGATTACGGCCCGTTGGGCGCTGAACTCAAGCGCAATGTCAAGGAAGCCTGGTGGAAGGCAATGGTCCATGAAAGAGATGATGTGGTCGGCCTCGATACCAGCATCCTGATGCATCCCCAGGTCTGGGTAGCCAGCGGCCACGTGCAGCAGTTTGCCGACCCGCTGGTGGAGTGCAAGTCCTGCAACTCCCGCTTCCGTGCCGATCATGTAGCAGACAACAAATGCCCCCAATGCGTCGGAGAGTTGACCGAGCCCCGCATGTTCAACCTGATGTTCAAGACCTTCATGGGGCCGGTGGAGAACGAGGCGGCTGTGGTTTATCTGCGCCCGGAGACAGCCCAGGGTATCTTCGTCAACTTCCAGAATGTCCTCGGCTCATCGCGGAAGAAGCTCCCCTTCGGCATCGCCCAGATGGGCAAATCCTTCCGCAACGAGATCACCACCGGCAACTTCATCTTCAGAAGCCGCGAATTCGAGCAGATGGAGATGGAGTACTTCGTCAAGCCCGGCACAGACGGCAAGTGGTTCGAGTACTGGCTTGAGCAACGGTTCAACTGGTACATCAAGCTGGGCATCAAGAAGGAACACCTCCACCTTCGGGAACACGGCAAAGAGGAGTTGGCCCACTACGCTATCGGCTGCTATGACGTGGAATACCTCTTCCCAATGGGCTGGTCAGAGCTGGAGGGCATCGCCAACCGGGGCAGCTATGACCTGGAGCAACACGCCAAGCACAGCGGCAAGGACCTGAGCTATTTCGATGATGAGTCGGGGGAGCGCTTCCTACCCTATATTATCGAGCCATCTGCAGGCGTAGACCGCTCCGTGCTGGCCTTCCTCCTCGATGCCTACCACGAAGAGATAGTGGAAAAGGAGAAGAGAGTGGTGCTGCGGCTGCACCCCGATCTGGCCCCGATCAAGGTGGCTGTGCTGCCATTGAGCCGCAATGAGAAGCTGGTTCCCATGGCCGCAGAGGTGAATGGCCAGCTCAGGCACTGCCTGATAACCCAGTACGATGACTCACAAAGCATCGGCAGGCGCTACCGCCGCCAGGATGAAATCGGCACCCCCTACTGTGTGACCATCGACTTCCAGTCACTGGAAGACCACCAGGTGACCATCAGAGATCGAGACTCCCTGAAGCAGATTCGGGTGCCGGCGGAATCGCTCAAAGCAACCCTGACCGCTAAGCTCGACGGGGAAGCGTTCGATATCCTGCCTCCCGGGGGCACCAGATGGCTGGGGAGCAATAGCCAGCCTGGTTGACGCTGCAGCGACTCCTCATTGAAACTGGGACCTTTGGGACCCACAGTTTGTTGACATTCATGATATAATCGCACAAGAAGGCAATTGAATGCGAGTTGTAATCACGGGAGGCTCTGGCCTGATCGGCCGGGCGCTCAGTGCCAGCTTGGCCAGAGACCATCACGAGGTCATAATCCTCAGCCGCCACCCAGAGCAGGTTGTCGGCTTGCCTGCCGTGGTGAGAGCAGAACGCTGGAATCCCCACATTGCAGAAGAGTGTCGACATCTGGTTGAAGAAGCCGATGCTGTGGTCAATCTGGCTGGTGAGAACATTGCAGCACGCCGCTGGACAGTTGATCGCAAGAAGCAAATACGGGATAGCCGTCTGAATGCCGGGCGGGCCATGTTGCAGGCTCTGGAATCAGCTACCCGCAAACCGCGGGTGGTTATCCAAGCCTCCGCAGTGGGATACTATGGTCTCTGCGGCGATGAGGAGCTAAACGAGGAATCCCCACCAGGCAAGGACTTCCTGGCACAACTGGCTATCGACTGGGAGGCTAGCACAGCGCAGATAGAACGCCTCGGCGTGCGACGTGCGATCATTCGCACCGGGGTGATCCTCAGCCCTGAAGGCGGCGCTTTCCCCCGCCTGCTGTTGCCCTTCCGTCTTTTCGTCGGCGGACCTCTGGGCAGCGGGCGGCAGTGGTTTCCCTGGATTCATATAGCTGACGAAGTGGGGGCTATTCGCTTCCTGCTGGAAAACGAATCTGCCAGCGGCCCATTCAATCTCAGCGCACCACATCCGGTCACCAATGCTGACTTCGCCCGAATGGTGGGGCGGCAGACGAAGCGACCAGCATTCCTACCCACACCGGCATTCCTCCTGCGCCTGCTATTCGGTGAGATGGCCACCGTATTGCTCGACGGGCAGCGTGCGTTTCCAGGACGCCTGATGCTAATGGGCTATAACTTCAGGTTTCC
>MGMW01000033.1 GCA_001795035.1 Chloroflexi bacterium RBG_13_53_26 | reverse complement strand
GTTGCCTTACCGCTTATTTGGTCGGTAAGGAGAAACTTCGACTTCCCCTGTTCACTTGGGATAGAGAGGATCCATCTATGTTTGGTTGTTTGTATGTTCCCCTGGTCACGGTCAGCTATGTATCCTTTCTGGCGCAGCAGAGCAGCAATTTCGAAAGAGAGTCTCTCATTCTTGGCTGTATAGTCCGCGGTCTGAATCAGGATACTGGGTGCGGTATTCTCCGAAACCTTCCTCAGTTTCGCAAGGCAGTCAATGTCCAGGGCGAACCCCGAAGCATGGATATCGCCTCCACCCATCAGGGGAATCAAGTCGTCGTACCTTCCGCCCCCTCCCACTCTAGAGTCTTCAACATAGAACTGAAACAGAATGCCGGTGTAGTATTCGAAACCCCTACCTGATGCCACGTTGATCTCATAGCGGCAGCCCAATTCTGTCAGGAGCTGTGTGATAGAGATAAAATTGTCCAAGCTGGCATCAAGCTTTGGGGATATTTGGGCCAGTGACATCCTCTGGTTCTGTAAGAAACCAGGCGAATTCCCTTTGATCTCGAAGAGCATGGACAGGGGTTGCATCAGGCGGGGATCATCAGTCATGATTTTCCTCAGAACCTCGGTGGCATGTCCGTCCATGATGTGATCGAAAATGCGACTCTGTTCTGCAGGTGCCAGACCGAGCTCTCGAAGCAGGGTTCTGATCAGTCCGGCGTGAGACAGTTGCAGTTTGACGTTGGTGAGACCCAGTTGTGCCATGATCTCCAGAGCGAGCATTATCAATTCTACGTCCCCTGATGGGTTAGCACTGCCCACCATTTCGGCTCCACACTGCCAGCGCTCTCTTGATTCGCTACCTGTTTCCTCGAAGCTGAAGATGTTTTCGACATAGAAGAGCTTGGCTAGGCCAGTTTGGACCATGTGATCGATATACAGCCGTGCAGCGGGTATAGTACCGTCGGGTCTGAGAACCACTCTTTCTCCGCTCCAGCCGTTCCAATCGAGAAACGAGTATACCTTGCCGAGCATGCCTGGGGTGAGGGTACCTGTTGAAGTGAAGAGATGAAGATATTCCAATGTGGGCGTTCTCACCTCCTTGTATCCCCACTGCATACAGCATGACCTGAAGATTTTCTCAACATGACGAAATCTCTCCATGTCCTCGGGGAGGAGGTCTCGGCTGCCTTTACATCTGAGTGTTTCCATAGCTATGTCTGATTTAGCTGACTCATAGAAGGTGGAGGATATTGTAGCACGTCCTCTCTGCTCAGGGCAACGCACACATACGAGGTTGAGTCGTTGTCTTTGGAGGCGCTGTGGGACCAACTATCCGAGCCTGGTGAACAATTGAGATATCAGGTCAAACGATGGCGACGGCTGGCAGATCTGAGTCTATTGACCATGGTAGCAGATCAGATGGGGTGAGTCTCCAGTTGTGTGATAGATTCCAGAAGTGTCGTACTGAGACTAACTCAGTGCCTTACGACCGATTCTTGAATTGGTAACCACTTCTATTGTTTGAATAGCATTCTCTATGTGGTTCAGGCTAAGTGAGAAGCCCAGGTTTCTCAGGTCCTTGTGATGTAATCCCTGGTAGAGACCCTGACCGGCCACACGACACATTTCGTCATATAGGTCAGGCCATTCGCTTTTCTGGCGGGTGCAATACAGGATGAAGCCAATAAGCTGCGGATTGATGGTGTCATGTCTGGTCTCTGAAGATGGACTATTTGAGGGGATCATGACGTGAAGAGTCTATCCTTAGCGAGGTCAAAAAGCAAAGCCACTGGTAGCGATTTGAAGGAGCAAACCCTGTGGCACTGGGGGCAATAATCCGTTTTGTCAGACGCAAAGGCTCATGTTCTCTCAATCTTGGTGGGTGGCTACTCTGGGCTGCTTCAGGAGGCTTGTCTGGCCCAGGCGGGGAAGTCTTGAGAACAGAGGGGGCGTTCGCTCAATGGCTATCGCGCGCGCTCGTGGACATCGTAGCCGTTCCTCCTCAGTTCCTCTATCAGACCGGCGGAGTCGGGAATTGTCAGATGGGCTACGAAGTCGTTCTCACCCGTATCCGGATGTGCCATGGTGTAGATAGTCACAATCTCAGCATGGAACTGGTCAATGATCCCCAGTATCTTCTGCAGGTCGGCTATCCCGCGCCATTTGTGGACCGAGAGCCTGATTCCTGGCCTGTCGATGCCCAGGATGGGATTGGCTATCTTGTAGAAAAAGTCGTTTGTAGTGGCTATCCCGACCAGCCGACCGTCCTCGATTACCAGTAGTGTGCCTACCTTCCTAGACTGAGCAAGTGCCACGGCCTCCTCGACTGATGCCTCAGGCGGCACCGTGACGAGGTCTGTCCTCATGATATCCCTGACAGCGATTTTGCCAAGCAGATAGCTGATCTCGTGCATGCTGAAGGTGGTGAGTTTGGACGGTCCAGCTTTGTCCAAGGCATCTCGGGACACCACTCCGACAAGTTTTCCTTTGTCTACCACTGGCAAACGTCGAATACGGTGAGCTTCCATAATTCTCCCCGCATCAGCGAGGGATGTGCTGCTGGGAATGGTGACTACGTTGGTGGTCATAACATCGCGGATAAACATCTTAGCCCCCTTTCAAGATTGATAGCAGGTCTTCTCAACAGGCAATGCCGAGTTCATAGTGCCAAAGCTTGTTCTCGGAAACCAGCCAGTAGCGGACAATCCGGCCATTTGCAGTCATGCAGCTTCTTCGTGCTGGCCCCAGCCCTGCTATGTCTGTTCACATAGGAACACTTTGCAGTGCCATCTGGCTGGACCATGATCGTGGCTAAGTTGCCCACATACTGACATTGCACTGTTATGGCTGTCAACTGCCATTTCACTATGCTATGCCTTCAGGCAAGATGCCCCCGAAGCCGTCAACCCAACCACCGTTTCCTTCTCTTGTAGTGCTTGGTGTCCCGGTAGCTCTTGGTCTCTCCCACAGCGCCCAACCCCATGTAGAACTCGCGAATATCCGCATTGTCCCTCAGCTTCTCACCAGTGTCGTCAAGGACTATGCGACCGTTCTCCATCATGTAGCCATGGTGGGCCAGGGATAGCGCCGCTCTAGCGTTCTGCTCAACGAGAAGAATGGAGACCTTCTCCTCCTCATTGATTCTCTTCAATATTCGGAAGATCTCCTCGACGAGGATCGGAGCTAGTCCCAGTGAGGCCTCGTCGACAAGCATCAGCTTAGGGTGGGACATCAGGCCTCTCCCAACCACGAGCATCTGCTGCTCTCCTCCAGAGAGATAGCCAGCCGTCTGATTTCTCAATTCCTTGAGCACAGGGAAATAGCTGTAGACCATTTCCAGGTCTCTCTTCAGGTTCGATGCATTCGCGGCAATGTAGGCACCAGCTCGCAGGTTCTCTTCTACCGTGAGATGGACGAGAGTTCTCCTTCCCTCAAGAATCTGTATGATACCTTTTCTGGCTATTGCCTCGGGATCCCCATTCTCTATCCTTTTCCCTTCAAACTCGATACCCCCATCGGTTACTCTGCCTTCCTGGGTCTTGAGGAGGCCTGAAATTGCCCGCAACGTCGTAGTCTTTCCGGCACCGTTGCTTCCCAGCAAGGCTACGATGCTGCCCTTCTCGACCTCCAGGGACACCCCTCTGAGTACAAGGATTACATCCATGTACTTGACTTCAACGTTGTTCAACTGCAGCATTGGCATGTTGCGTCATCACCTCAAGCCAGAGTGCTTGCTTGTTCTCCCAAGTAGGCCTTGATAACAACGGGGTCTTTCTTGATGGTGTCGGGGATCCCTTCGGCGATCTTCCTTCCGAAGTCGAGAACCACGATCCGGTCGGTTATGTCCATCACAACACCCATATCGTGTTCGATGAGGACTATGGTGATTCCTTTCTCTTCTTGCACGTCCAGTATGAACCTGGCCATGTCTTCCTTTTCTTCGACATTCATGCCAGCCATGGGCTCATCCAGAAGGAGCAGCTTGGGCTCTTGGGCCAGTGCCCGACCCAAGTCGATACGCTTGCGTATCCCGTAGGGCAGAGTACCAACCACCGATTTCCTCCACCGTTCCAGTTCAAGGAAATCAATGATCTGTTCCACTGCCCAGCGGTGTTGCACCTCTTCTTTGTGGGTCCTGCCGTAGTATAGAGCGCCTTCGAGCCAGGTGGACTTGAACAGGAAATGCCTGGCTGCCATCAAGTTGTCCACCACAGTAAGCCCAGTGTAGAGCTGTATGTTTTGGAAGGTCCGGCTTATGCCGAGCTTGGCAACGCTGTCCGGCCTGAGCTTGGTGATTCTCTGTCCCCTAAAGTATATCTCGCCATGTTGAGCGCGGTAGAACCCGTTGATGCAGTTCAGGGTGCTCGTCTTGCCGGCGCCGTTTGGCCCGATTATGCTCACAATCAGCCCCTTGTCTACCTGGAAACTCAGGTTGTCCAGAGCCTTAATGCCACCGAAGCTGAGGTCCAGATTGTCCACCTTGAGTTCAACAGTGCCCATCGTCTTCTCTGTCATGTTCTGCGTTCCCTGCGATTCCAGACGAACCTTCCCCCTGGTGCAAGGCCAGCCTCGATTTCGTCCTTCTGGGATTCTCTGGAGGGCTCCAAGCCCTCCAGAGAGATCATCCCTCATTCAGACGTCGATCCCACTATTCCATGGTTATGTCTGCTCCAAGGTATAGAAGTAGTTCTCGATCTCTTCTGCGTGGTCTGCTTGCACCTCTTCTGTCATTGGACTCTGGCCAATCCTATCATCAATCGGCCGGTTTGCTCAACTCAGGGTTGTAGTAGGTCGGCAGTGGCACCCACTCTTCCTCGCTGACGTTCCACTCAAATGCCCTTTGCTGCCACTGAAGGCAGTTGTTGTTCGGTGTAATCTTCCATACATCGCCAAAGCCTTCGACTGTCATGTCTATCGCACTGAACCCATTCTTAAGGGCGACCCTATCGATGTTCTCTGCCCCTACAGCTTCAATGGCGTTTCTTATGGTGGCCTCCAGGACCATCCCGACCCCCCAGCCGGAGATGGCTGCCGAGCTGTTCAGCAACTCGTCCTTCTCACTAGCCGCGTAGGTGTCGAGGTACTCTAGGCAGTCCTTTATGTAGGGTACGTCCTCATTCCACCAGGGCCACCACGCCACGTAGTAGCAATCGTACAACTGCTCCGGGGACCCCTTCAGGGCGCTCTGCACCAAGCCAAAGAATCCGGGGAAGCCTTCCATGCCAGTGACGAACACTCCGGTATAGCCCCCATTCCGCGCCTGACTGACGAAGCTGGAAAGCATGGGCCCGGCGACGCTGACGAGGATGTAGTCACAGCTCTTCAACCTGCCTACCTCGCTGGTCCATGTCACGTTGCCGAGCGTACCTCTTTCGATCCCCTTCCAGGTGAACTTGTCGGGGTACGCGTTCCGAACCGAGTCGATGCCCTGCTGATAGTATTCCGTACTTGTCAAGGTGTAGCCGAGATGCCCAACCACCGGATTTCTCCCCTTACCCTGGTAATCCCAGTGATCCATGATGAAGCGCATGACCGCCTCGCCCTGGCTTTGGACCGTCGACACGGTAGACATCGACCATTCGCTGGCTAGCTGCGACTGCAATCCTTGAGTGCCCACAACGGGCATCTGGTCCTGCTGCAGCCTGTCTCCCAGGAGTTCTACGTCCTGCGCATTCGGGATCAGCATCATGTCCACCCCGCGGCCCTTCAACTCCAGATACCCCGGAACGGTCCTGGAATAGTTTAGCTGGGTGTCGAAGATCGTGAACTTCACCTTTACCCCCGGCAGGGGATTCTTCTCTGGCACCACTTTGGTCACGTAAGTGTCTGCCGCCTTCATGGTCGGCTGCATGGCAAACGATGCCACGCCGGTGAAGTCCGCCAGGATTC
>MGMW01000032.1 GCA_001795035.1 Chloroflexi bacterium RBG_13_53_26 | reverse complement strand
TCTATGGCAGCAGGTGTGATCTCTACGACAGCACGATTGGTGCCGAGAAAGTGGAGACTGCTTTTGATGAACGCGAGAGACTGCTGTTCAAGGACTACCAAGAGAAGGATGGTATACCCTCGGTCGGCATTCCCAGAGCACTTGCAGTCTATGACTACGCTCCGTTGCTTATTGGCTTCCTTAATACACTGGGGGCAAAAGTTGTTCTTTCAAGCAAGACCACTAAGAAAATCATCGAAGAAGCCGTGGAACTGGGCTACACCGACAGTTGCTTCCCCCTCAAGTTACTCCATGGTCATGCGGCAAGCCTCAACCAGATTGACCATGTCCTCTATCCCTGCGCTATTCGACTGGGTTTGAAAGAGGGAGATGAAAACCAGAAATACTCCTGCCCTCTAGTTCAGGCATCACCATTCATCATACGTCACGTTCTAGATCTTGAAGACAGAATGCTGATACCTGTGATGGACCTCAGCAGAGGGGATAGTGACCTGATCAGCAACCTGGCGGATGCGGCAGCACAAATGGGGTTCACAAGGAGACAAGGAAAGGCAGCAGCAATGGCTGGCATTGAAGCGCAACGAGAATTTGAATCAGCATTGGTCGAGCGCGGCAAAGAACTGCTGCAACGAATTCATCAGGGCAATCAACTGGGTGTGGTGATTCTCGCTCGTTCATACATGTTCCAGGATTCAGGCGCAAATCTTGGCATCGCTGAAAAACTGGCCCAACTCGGCGTAGTGCCTATCCCACTGGATTTTCTGCCACTACACTCTGTGAATGTCATGAAATACTCCGACAGGCCCTATTGGCTCAGTGAAAGCAAACACATCGCTGGTGCAGCGTTAACAGCACTAGACCCACAGTTATACGGATTGGTCTTGACCAACTTCGGCTGCGGTCCCAACTCGTTCGTGCTAAACGTTGTTCAAGATATCATGGGTAGCAAGCCGCTGGGTCAGTTGGAGATCGATGAACACGCAGCAGAGGCTGGCATCGTTACTAGACTCGAGGCGTTTGTCGATACCATAAACCAACACGCCCGCTGTTCAAAATCGTACGGCCTCCCAGTCGACAGTAGAGATATCCGACGCACCGCTCCAACAACCGTCAATTCACACAAGGTCGTCTTGATACCAAGAATGGCCCCACATGCCGACGCACTCGGGGCCGCAATGCAAGCCTTCGGAGTAAAGGCTGTCGTGCTTCCTGAGCCAGATGATAGAAACCTCCTCTACAGCAATCGGCTGACTTCCGGGAAAGAATGCCTGCCATACCGCGTGAGTCTTGGCGATTTCATGAGGTTCTTCCATGAAACAGATAGCTACGATTTCGGACCAGAAGATGTCGAAGGATTTATGGCCAGCGCCTTCGGACCTTGTCGGTTCGGGAAATATGCCGTGGAGCAAGCCAGGATACTCAGAGAAATCGGCTTTGACCTGAAAATCCGTACCACCGTTTCAAATAACGCATACCGCGACTTGAACCTCGGTACAGATTTTGAGCGACTCGCCTGGAAGGGCATCGTGGCTGTGGACTATCTGGAGAAGCTCCTCTGGAGAACCCGTCCATACGAGAAATCGGCGGGGGTAACGGACGCCCTGTTCAGCGAATGTCTGTCTATTCTTGCCAACCGTATCCGCAGGCGCGAGGACTTAGATGACTATTTAAGAGAGGTAACCACAAAATTCAATTCCCTCATCGACTCAAACGAACCAAGAAGGCCAATCGTCGGTATCAATGGCGAGATATACTTACGATCCAACAGATTCAGCAACAGAGACCTGGTGAGAGAGTGTGAAAAGGCAGGTGTTGAGGCCACGGTTTCCCCGATGAGCGAGTGGCTGAAGTACATCACTCATAGGAACATCGAGGATGGTGTCCGAGACAGGAAGCTAAGGAAGGTTGTGACCGGTTACCTGCGACGATTTCAGTTGGAGCGCGATGAACGTTCAGTGGTCTCAAATTTCAACGGCCTCGTTGACACTCGAGAGCCATCGATCAAAGAGATATTGTCATATTCAAGCCAGCACCTCTCCCCAAAGTGTGGCAGCGAGGCAGTTCTCAGCATAGGAGTGGGGATCGAATGGATAGAGAACCCCAATATTGCCGGTGTAATATCGGTAATGCCCCATGGCTGCATGCCTGGAGGAATTGTGGCCGCTATGTCTGAGAAGTTCAGCAGAATGCACGGGAAACCGTGGATCAATCTGACCTACGATGGATTTCTGGAGACCAACAATCTGTCCAAGCTAAGCAATTTTGCCGAGATCATCAGATTCTGCAGTAGGAAGGATGGCACAACGCCCCGCTGAAAACTCTCCCTCGTCCATCCATCAAATCGCCAACTGCCACAAAGAATTCACTGAAAGAGGGAAATACTCAGCAACCCAGCAATACTCTTGGCATCGCAAATCCTGCCTGAGGCAATCAGATTCGGAACATCAGCAGAGGCTACACGCACTACCTCAATGCTCTCAGTATCATCAGCCTGCAAAGGACTGAGCACAAGATGAGTGGCAAGATAGAGGTGCAAATACTCTGTGCAATAGCCTGGGGCAGAGTAGAATCCTCCCAACCTCTTGATCTGGTTCGGCAAATAGCCTGTTTCCTCTCGCAACTCGCGGCAGACTGCCTGGTCAGGAGTCTCGCCAGGCTCAATGCCACCAGCAGGAATCTCTATAAGATCCTTGTCCACTGCATGGCGAAACTGCCGAACCAAAAGCAAATTGTCTTCCGCATCAATAGCAAGGATAGCTACACAGTCGCTATGTTCCACAACTTCTCGCGTTGTTTCTCTACCGCCAGCCTTCCGCACAGTGTCAACCTTAAGCTGAACTGCTCGCCCTTGATATACTCGCTGACTGTGTAATAGCTGCTCTCTGGACTCACCCAACACTTTCCCTCCCAGTATTCAAATGTCGCAGGTCAAAGCAACCTCGTCGCAGTCCGGGAATTTGGGACAACGGTAGCACTCTGACCAAACCTTCCTTGGGAGCTCCAGCTTGTCCACTTGCCGAAATCCCTGCTTTTCAAAAAAGGCCGCCTTGTAGGTCAGGCAGAAAATTCTGGGGATACCCAGCGCCCTTGCTTCATCTAAGCACGCTTCCACGAGTTTTGCCCCTACTCCTTGGCCCTGGCAGTCTTCGCTTACCGCCACACCTCTGATCTCAGCCAAGTCAGACCAGTAGACGTGAAGGGCGGCACAGGCAACAACAATATCTCCATCCCTGACAACAAAAAAGTCTCTGACGTTTTCGAATATCTCACTTAGCGCACGTGGTAACATCACTCCCTTTTCAGCAAAGTGATTTGCCAACTTGTGTATCTGTGGAGCATCAGAAATCCTAGCCTTTTCTACCTTCAACTTCTCTCCTTTGATGATCAATCTGACTGCAACCCATTAGCAATTCATCACTCAAGCACTACTATTCCATCCTCAGTCTTTTACTTTCAGTCTCCGTTCCAGTGTACTGTAGAAGAACGAGGGGGGATTTACCCTTACCAAGCGAGCAACATGTGGACCTCGCCTCGCTATAATCTTATCCCCATCATGTAGAGCCATGTTTATCTGACCGTCTACGCTTAGCATGGCTTCGTGGTCAGTCTGAACCTCCAACTCTATCACGGCCGCAGATGGCAATACCAAAGGGTAAGCCAGCGTCAAATGGGCCGAGATAGGCTTAATCAGAATATCCTCAGCCTGCGGATAGAGGATCGGGCCTCCAGCAGCCAGACAATAGCCAGTGCTTCCCGTCGCCGTAGCAATAATAACCCCATCAGCTTTGTAGAGCGTCAGAAGCACACCATCTATGCTGGTTTTCACATAGACCACCCTGGATACTGCGCCTCGCCCCACTACGACATCATTGAGAGCAGACAGAGGTTGAGGCAGTTCCTCGCCATGTTTGCTCCTATCCCTGCACTGCAGGTCCACCTGCAGCATCATGCGATGGTCAATCCAACCTTCACCGTTCAACACAGACGCCAGTCTACCCATTATATCGTCAGCAGAAAGCTCAGTCATAAACCCCAGATGCCCCAGATTCACTCCAAGTATAGGTGTCTCCCAATCACTCACAGCTCGAGCCACTCGCAATATAGTCCCATCACCTCCGACACTAATAGCCAAGTCAGTACCTGGACACTGGGCTCTCATATTCTGATCATCCCAAGCAGAACAGGTCCAAGCAGTACTCTCCAGAGATGGCAGAATCCGGGCAAGCTGTTCCGCCAGAATTCCGGCTGCCATGATTTTCGGATGGTAGATTACGCCAACTCTCTTCATAAAGCGGTCACTGTTTACCCCTCTTGAAAAAGTCTTCTATGTCTCTCACCATCCCCCTAAGCTCTTCATCGCTTATCGTCTTCGTAGCACCCTCAGGATAGATGGTCGGTTTCTCGACGTCCAGATACGTGGACTCCTTCTGGGTTTCCTCATACAGCTCATCGTACATACTACCCATTTCTGCCTCTGTGCGCTTAGCCATTGCCTCAAGTTCCCCGGTGTCAACTGCTATGCCCTCGAGATCGATGACCTTCTCCAAAATAGACAGAGATGCCTTGGGATAATTACTCCAAGGGGATGGAAGCCTGGCGATATAGTGCGGTATAGGCGACCACAAGCCAATGGCTTCAATATCCCTCTCCTTGGCAAACCACAAGAACAAGGAATGTATAGTGCCAACACCCTTGTACTCCGGATACAGGTTAACCCCAGACTTCCCTAGAAGTTCTTTCAAATGGGGTAGATTAATAACTCCCAATACAGGTGGTCTCTCGGAGTGGGTTATTCCCATTGCACCAAACGCCCCGACTATGTACAACCTCTTGACTCCAGACTGACAAGCATAGTCCAGAACCAGGCGAACGTACTCATGAACTCTCGCCGTCGGCTGTTCACTTTTGAAAAGAATCAGATCATCCCCGGATCCCCTATTCCTCCAGTAATAGAACCCGTTTTTCATCAGTTCCAGCTCTTTCATCAACCCATTCTTCACAGAAATCCAAGGCATCGACGAGAAATCTTGAGGCTCAATCCTACCAAACTCCTCAGCCTGCAACTTGTCCTTGAGGTAGTCAACAATCCCCAAGCCAACATACCCAGCGTCCGGCAATGCCATTATCAATCTTGGATTCCTCAATTTGGGCTTTTTGTATGACATGAATTCTCTTTCCATGGCTAGAACATAGCCCTCCAGCTCTCAATAGGGACAGACCCAGTCCCGATATTGAAAGCGCTCATTGCCTAATCTATCACTTTCTCACTGTCTAGTAAACCTGAAGCCCAAGCATCCTGACTACAACAATGGAGCACAGATGCAGCGTACAGTTATGAATTGACGAAGGCTCAGAAAAGCCCATATACTGGCTTGAGAGAATTCAAGCTAAAGGCTCAGAAACCTTCTGCAAATACTCCAACATTTTTGATGAGAAGTACTGCAACTGTCCGCAAAAGCACCAATCTACCAAGACCCAGAATAACAGCAAAACATCCGATGTTGTTTCTCCTGCAGCACAAACTCGGACGGAACTTGGCATGAAGAATCATTAAGGACTATGGAGGTTTCATGACAAAAAGACTCGAAGGGAAGGTCGCTCTGGTAACCGGCGGAAGCTCTGGCATCGGCCGTGCCACTGCTGCAGCATTCGCCAGGGAAGGGGCAAAAATCATCGTTGCCGACATAGTAGAAGATGGAAGCGAAGAGACACTGCAGATGGTCAAGAAAGCTGGCAGTGAAGCCATCTTCGTCAAGACTGATGTGACCCGAGCAGTCGAGGTAGAGGCCATGGTCAGAAAGGCCGTCGATACCTATGGCCGACTGGACTGCGCCTTCAACAATGCTGGCATAGGTGGAGAGATAGCTTCGATCGAGAACGTCAATGAAGAGAACTGGGATCGTGTAGTCGCCATTAACCTCAAAGGTGTATGGCTCTGCATGAAGTATGAGATTCCATACATGCTAAGTCAGGGTAACGGAGCTATCGTCAACACTGCCTCAGTGGCAGGATTGATCGGCTTCCCAGCTCAAGCTGCTTATGTCGCCAGCAAGCATGGAGTTGTCGGTTTGACCAAGTCAGCAGCATTGGACTACGCCAAATCTGGCATTCGTGTAAACGCCATATGCCCCGGAGTTATCCGTACCCCAATGATTGGCCGGCGTCTGGAGACCAAGCCACACAGAGAAGCAGGTTATGTAGCTATGGAACCAATAGGCCGGCTGGGCGAGCCTGAAGAAATCGCCGAAGCTGTTGTGTGGCTGTGCTCAGATGCAGCTTCGTTCATTACTGGCCACCCTATGGCCATTGATGGCGGACTAGTAGCGCGATAGCAGCAGAACAAAGGTAACTAGGGCTTCCCACCAGCTTGCTTGATCAGCCTGTCTATCTCCTTCAGGGTATCCTGCACCTCGGGCATCTTCGAGAATGACTGAAGACTGTGCTGTGCTTTTCTCCGCCAGTTAGAGCATTCCCCCAGAATACCAGGGCGATTCTGAGGTTCTACCTCCAACCAGAGATCCTCCAGGTTTACCAGAACAACCCTGGCTGGACTGGCACCCAGAAACTTCAAGCAAGCACTGAGAACAGCATACGCATCGTCAACTGGGCTACCCTGGAGCCATCCGTCTCTCTGCAGAAAACACACTATAGCCCGCTTGAGAGCCTGACGGGTTTCTTGCTCAGCCCGGGCACCTGCCATATCCAAGAGGCCACGCGCAAGTCTGTCTTCAATATCCAAACCTCCCCAATATGCTGAGAACGGTGGCATATCATGGGTATTGAGGCTCGCTATCTCCTTATCAAGAACTTTCCGAAGTGGCTCATCTCTGTCAAGGGTTAGTTCATACTGGACAACATACATGCCATGGATGTTGTGCCTTGACATCATCTCATTGACATATTCTGGCACAGTCCCGAGATTCTCTCCCACAATAGGACATCGGTGTCTGTGAGACTCGAGACTCAAGATAGCACATAGTTCATCGTCAGCATAGCGGACATAGATTCCATCGCTGGGCTGAAAGCCTTTTGGAATCCAAAAGAGCCGATGCAGACTCATCACGTGGTCCATCCGAAGAAGACCTGCATATTTCAGGTGGTTGTCCAGATAGTCTGTGATATATCGATATTGCTGTTCTCTGATCGCTTCTGGATGGGGCGGCGGGAAAAGCCAATTCTGCCCCTTGCTGTACAAAATGTCCGGTGGTGCCCCCACAACGACGTCCATGGCAAAGAGATCGCGTTCACGCCATACATCATAACCATCGGGGCGAACGCCAAGGGGTAGATCCATGTACAATCCTGAGCCACGCTCACGAGACTTCTCAGACAGATCATGCAACTGCTGATGAGCCAGCCACTGCACGTATGTATGGTAACGTTTGGTCTCTTCATCGTAGTCGTCCCTTTTCAAAATGCCATCACGCAGCGGCTGCGGCCATTCCCACCAAGGTCTATTTTGACGTTCACAGGCAGCACGAAAACAGGCATAATCCTCGACTCGAGGTTGCGATTCCACAAAGCGACGGAACCCCGCCAGGCGATCGCTTGCTTCCGAAAAGAAGCACCCCGCTAGCTCTTTGAGGACTGCCCGCTTCAAACTCATCTGACGGCTGTGGTCAACCAAACGAAGAGAGCGCAAAGCTTCGAGTTCCTTCTTGAAATCGTCTGACTCAAGCATAGCCTGCGCAGGGTCGCATTTTCTTAGCTCCGGAATCTCGGTCACGTCGAGATAGAATTCATTCCAGAACAGGCGGCTCACCGGGGCATAGGGGCTTTGATCGTACTGTTCGTCAAAGAAGCAGGCCAAGAGGGGAAGCGTAGCTACTACACTACCACCCAAGCGAGAAACCCACTCGATGAGGGTTTCCAGGTCAGAGAAATCGCCACTTCCCCAACTGCGCTGTGTGTGGAGAGCATACAACGGAAGGAACATACCCCAGACCCTGTCCACCGATCCTTCAGGAGAAGGATATGCCTCCTGTGGAGCACTTATAAGCATAGACTCAGAAAGCTTCGCTGGTGCTTCTACTACAAGTCGATGATACCCCCAGGGTAGCACACTCGGGATAGGAAGTCTCTTACGCACATAGCGTTCACCACCCAGGTTGACCGACTCCAGTGTAGGCAACTCGGCCACATCACACGACCAACTCCGCACACCTCCGTTCTCAAGATTCAGGTGGTACGCCAGAGAACCTGTGGCTTGATCCAGAGGCAGACGTAGCTCTACTGCAGCAGGCACCCCATCCCACACCACAACAACCGGCTCCAGACATCGTCTCCAGGTAGCTTGGTGACGCTCCTTCAATGCAGAAGGAATATCGTCAAAGGTCTCGACTGGGGATCCCAGGGCTTTGAGCACCAACAAGATAGCTTCCGGAGAAGCTTCCCTTCTATGATTGCCCATGTCGTAATAATCGGTTTCAATTCCATGCGCATGAGCCAGTTCGTGAAGCTGCGAGAGGTTATGACGAGTTTTCATTCATTGATCCTTCAACAACCGTGAGATCCCAAACGAAGTCGGTGGGAATGAGATATTCTCGAACATAGGCATGTAGCACAACTGAAGTAAACCCAAGAACCATAAGGTGGTGTGCGCCACTCGGGCAACTACTACTGCCTGACAAACACCACCCATAGCAGAACAACAATGAGCAACAGGAAAACAAAGGATTCGATCAACAATAGAAAAAGCAGAGTCCTCGGAGGACGGGTGCGCACCCAACCTAGCAGTGACTTCAATCTGCCAACAAGTGTCTTCATCTCGACTTGTATCTGTCTATTCTACCATCACTCCCAGTTGTTATCATCCTCTGTTATCATCCTCTTGACAACATTTCATATTTGCCTTGCCCAACCGCCAAGTGCTAGAATTCTTGTTCAGGAGGTGCGCCACGGCCATATTGCCTCAAGAAGCCAAGAAAATGATTGCCGCGATCCAGCCTGCTTTTGTAGCCACCGCAAGCAAGAATGGCAAACCAAATGTCTCCCCAAAGGGTTCTTTTCGGGTATTGGATGATGAGCATGTCGCATTCGCAGAAATAGCGTCCCCTGGTACTATTGCCAATCTCAAGGAAAATCCCCAAGTCGAAGTAATAGTCTTCGACCCAGCTACCTGGGGAGGATGCAGAATCCGGGGGAAAGCAGAGATAATCGAATCTGGCGATCTATTTGAGTCCTTCAAATCTCAATTCGCTCCACTCAAGATGAAAGTCCACTCCGCAATCAAGATAGCTGTCGAAGACGTGGCAATCATGCCTCCGATGAAAACAGGTTAAAGAAGGATAGAGCCAATGGATTTTCGATTTTCCGAACAGGAAGAGAAGCTTAGGGCAGAAGTCAAAGAGTTTTGCCAGAAGGAGCCACCAGAGAGCTTCCCGTGCGAGATTGAGGACGAGGGATATGGCTTCGGCGGATGGTCTCGCGCCTTCACCAGGCGACTGGGGGAAAAGGGTTGGCTATCGATAGCCTGGCCAAAGGAGTATGGGGGCATGGGGGGCTCCACAATGGAGCGTTTTGTGGCCGCCGAGGAACTGGCATACCACAGAGCTCCACAGTATGGTCATTTGTTTGGTGACGCTGTAGCTACGGGTATTCTGCGCTACGGCACCGAAGAGCAAAAGCAGGAATTCCTGCCAAAGATGGCAAAGGCGGAGATACTCTTCTCCACAGGGCTGAGCGAACCTGGAGCAGGCTCTGACCTGCTGAACACCGCCACCCGGGCGATGAAAGACGAGGACTACTACGTAATCAATGGACAGAAGATCTGGCCCACCGGGGCCCATCTGGCAGAGTGGTGCTTGCTCCTGGCTAGGACAGACCCCGATGCTCCGAAATCCAGGGGCCTGAGTACGTTCCTCGTGGATGTGAGGAGCCCCGGGGTAACAGTGAACCCGATTATCGATATGGCTGGCGCCAAGTCTTTCACTGAGATATTTCTCGAGGATGCTCGTGTTCACAAGAAATACCTCCTCGGACAGGAGAACCGTGGGCTCCCTCTGGTTTTTGAAGCTCTCGAAGGAGACAGGTTCTGGGGCAGATGCCTGAGGCATGCAGGAAGCAAGAAAGATCTGGAAGAGCTTGTCGAATATGTCAATGAGGCAAAGTACGACGGTCACAGATTGAAAGACAACCAGAAAATCCGGGACACCCTGGCCGAACTGGCTGTGGAACTTGAAGTGAGCCGCATGCTCAATTACCATGCTGCCTGGTTGCTGAACAAGGGAGCCAGCATAAGCTGGGAATCCTCAGTGGTCAAAGTCTTCGCTGACGAACTGGGACAGCGAATCGCTAACGTAGGGTTACAGATACTGGGGCCAGAGATACAACTCAAGGAAGAATCCAGATGGGCCAACCTGCGGAAAAGATTCATGTTCCTTTATATATTCAACAGAGGCATCAGCCTCGCTGGCGGCACTTCAGAAATACAGAGAACCACCATAGCCCTCAGAGGTTTGGGGTTGCCCAGAGGTTAGAAGGGGAAAAGGATAGGAGTATGGACTTTTCCTTTACCGAAGAACAAGAAATGCTGCGCAAGATAGCTCGTGATTTCCTTGCCACTGAGTGCCCTAAGGATTTGGTCAGGAAGATGGTCAAGGATGAGAAGGGATACACCCCCGATCTGTGGAACAAGCTTGCGGAACTGGGGTGGACAGGGCTCATTATCCCGGAAAAGTATGGAGGGATAGGAGGCAGCTTCCTTGACGTTGTGGCCCTGGTTGAGGAGATGGGAAGAGCCTGCTTGCCCGGCCCCTTCCACTCATCTCTGATAGGCACTCTGGCACTTCTCAAAATGGGAAGTGAGCACCAACAGGCAGAGTTGCTTCCCCAAATAGCTTCAGGCGAGTTGATCCTAACCACCGCCTTCAGCGAGCCAGGCACCGGTTACGAGTTGGATGATCTTCAGTGCCAGGCCACCGCAGACGGCAATGAATATGTCATCAACGGCACCAAACTCTTCGTCGAAAACGCCCAAGTAGCTGACCTGATAGTATGTGCAGCCAGAAGCAGCCACGGGACCAGGCGGGAAGGTATCGACTTGTTTCTCGTGGATGCCAGTAGCCCGAATATGAGTTTGACCCCGATCGATACCATGGCTGGAGACAAACAGTGCCAGGTCATCTTCAAAGGAGTGAGAATTCCCGAAAGCAATAGGCTGGGAGAGACTCACACGGACAAGGACCACATCAAGAGACTGCTGGAGATAGCCACGGTGCTCAAGTGTGCCGAGATGCTGGGTGGGGCTCAGCAAGTCCTTGACATGACTGTCACATATGCCAAGGAGAGGGTTCAGTTTGACCATCCGATTGGCAGCCTCCAGGCAATACAGCATCACTGCGCCAATATGATGGTTGACTTGGAGGGGATGAGGTACATTACCTATCTGGCGGCATGGAAGGTTAACGAAAACCTTCCTTTCAGCAAAGATGCCGCCATGGCCAAGGCATGGGCCAGCGAAGCCTACAAGCGGATTTCCGACCTGGCACATCAGTGTCATGGGGCCATTGGCTTCTGTGAAGACCATGACCTGCCTCTGTATTCCAAGCGAACCAAGGCATCTGAATTTGCATTTGGCGATGCTCAGTATCAGCGACGATTCGTGGCGAAAGAGATCGGGCTGTAGAAAAAGAACCTGAATCGCCATGTTTTCAGAAAGGTAAGTTGAGGAAAGCAACAAACTCAGAAAGGAGAGCAGAGTATGGCTAAGAAGCAAGTCCCGATAATAGAGGGTCTATTCACCTGGCCATCGGACAGGCCCCAGCTCCTGGCGAGCAAGTGTAAGAAGTGCGGCGCGTACTTCTTCCCCAAGGTCCCCTATTGCGGCAATCCCGACTGCGCCAAGGACAAGGCCAACATGGAAGTCGTGCCCCTGAGCAATACCGGCACAATGTATACGTTTACTATTCATACGGCACAACCGGCCCTTCCCTTCAGGATGGAGCCGTTCACGCCCTACGGCGTGGCCATGGTTGACGTGGCAGAGGGCATGCGCGTGCTGGGCATGACCACTACCACCGAAGGCCTCAAGATCGGTCAGCAGGTGCAGATGACGGTCGGCAAGCTCTACGAGGATGCCGATAACGAGTACATCACCTGGATGTGGAAGCCGGTGGAGAAATAGGAGATTATGACGATGAAAGCTA
This sequence comes from Chloroflexi bacterium RBG_13_53_26, assembly GCA_001795035.1. Taxonomy (GTDB): domain Bacteria; phylum Chloroflexota; class Dehalococcoidia; order UBA2247; family RBG-13-53-26; genus RBG-13-53-26. The sequence continues at coordinate 23,595 of MGMW01000032.1, read as the reverse complement.
TGCGTGAAGTTGCTATCGTTGGCATCGGCCAGCATCCGTGGGGACAGTTCCCCGAGAAAAACATGCAGGAAATGGGTGTCGAGTGCACAGTTGATGCGCTCAAGGACGCCAACATGTCCTGGAGGGACATCCAGAGCGCGGCTTATGGCGCCTACATGTGGATAGCCGACCGCGGCGGCGTCCCCTCCCTGCTCATGGGCACGTCCATAGCCCGCATGATGGGCGAGACCGGCATCCCCATGGTCAACTGTGTGAACGCCTGTGCCTCGGGCCAGGCCATATTACGAGAGGCGGTCCTGGCAGTCGCTTCTGGACACGCTGACACTGCCATCGCCGTCGCCGCTGACAAGTCAGCCGGCGGCTTCTTCCGCCCCCAGCTCCGCGACCCCAGTCCATCCAAGTTCGATAGGGGAGCCGAGAACGACACCGACTACATCCGCTTCTGCATGACCGGCGAAACTAACCCCGCCTACTGGGCGATGGAGCTCAGGCGCCGCATGTACGACGTCGGCACCACCGATGAAGTGCTGGCCATGGCCAAGCACATCACATCCCAGGGCGCTGTGAACAACCCCTATGCCCGATACCGGAAGGTCTTCACAATCGAGGAGATTAAGGCTTCTAAGTACATCGCCGACCCTCTTCGCCTCTTCGAGATCTGCGCCACCTCTGACGGTGCGGCCGCTGTCATAGTCACCACGCTGGATAACGCCAAGAAGCATAACAAGAAGCCGCTCTTGGTCAAAGCCATCACCATCGGCACCCCAACCTTCGGCGATCCGACTATCCGCCTGACCTTCTGCTCTGCATACCCGCGCCCGGGCGTTCTCGACCTGTCAGAGTCCCGCAACGCCATCAATGTCATCTACAAAATATCCGGCCTCCAGCCCGCGGACATCGACATCATAGAGCTTCCAGACAACTCTTCCTGGCACTACCTGGTCTACCTGGAGTGCATTCTCGGCCTCAAAGCCGGCGAAGCCGACAAGATGCTCATGTCCGGCAAAGTCCATCCGATCACAGGCGAACTTCCGGTCTGCTCCGGGGGCGGCGTGGCTGCCCAGGGCGAGGCTGTGGTGGCCCAGGGGCTTTCCCAGGTCTGCCAACTGGTCCGCCAGATGCGCGGCGAAGCAGGCGACGGCCAGGTCAAGAAAACCAAACTGGTAAATGGTCTTGCTCAGACATATGGTTATGCCGGCAACAATGCAGCTTGCATCCTGAGCAAGGCATGGTAGCAATGCAGCAAAGTCGTGCTACGCTGCCCTCATAACGTAGAATCACAGGAAAGGAGATGTGCACATGGCCACTGTAGAGGAACTTAAGGCCTATATTGGCAAGAAGGGTAACCCCACAACCTATGAGATCGACAGAACCATGATCCGCCGTTACTGCGAGGCTATCGGGGACAAGAGTCCAGGATGGGATAATCGCATGCCACCTGGCATGTTGGCTTGCGCCATGCTCATGGGTGAGGGTGTGGTCACACCGCAATGGCCATATCCGGGCATCGTCGATGCCGGCCTGGAACTGGAGTACTTCAAACCAATCGCCGCCGGTGACACCATCACCATTGTCAACGAGTGGTATAACGTTGAGGACAAGTCCAACGAGAAGAGGAAAATGGTGCTTTTCTCCATGAAATCGACGACCACGAATCAGCGTGGTGAGTTAGTGGCAACCGCCATCGGCAAGGTAATGAACCTCGGCTAGAAAGCCACAGCCTTCATGCACTGTGAATCACTACATTAGTCGTGGGACTATCGTGCAACAGACGCAATGTTGACATAGACTTGGGACACCTGCCGGTACTCGTGCTTACATTCAAATGGGCCCGGTTTGTAAGAAATCACCTCGGGCCCTTAGTCTTATCATCGCAGTTGTTCCCGCTCATGTTCACCATCCCACCGGCACCCTGCATACCTTCCTTGCTCTTGGCAGAGTCATGTATATCAAACGACAGGACACGTGAGAGAGCAGTGGTGTGTTATACTTGACGCCTGAGATACTCGAGTGTTCGCACCGCCAACAGGAGGCCAGACTATACCCAGATCTAACTGGGTAGAACCCAACTGAACCACTAAGGAGTCGTAGATTGAACAATGGCTGAGGACTACTACAAGATTCTGGGTGTGACCAGAGATTCCAGCGATCAAGAGATCAAAAAGTCCTACAGAACCCTGGCCATGCAATATCATCCGGACCGCAATCCAGGAAACGAACAATGGGCTCACCACAAGTTCAAAGAAATAAACGAAGCCTACGGGGTTTTGGGAGACAGAGAGAAACGGAGACAGTATGACCAGTTTGGGGTAACGGGCAATATTGGCGATATCTTCGGTAGTGCTTCTACGAGAATGACCTTTGAAGACTTGATGAGGGAATTTAATGGAGCCGGCCTGGGTTTTGGGTTCCTCGACGAAGTATTCGGCGACCTGATCAAAGGTAAAGGAGGAGCATTTTCATTCAGAACTTCCACTGGGCCAGGTGGCAGCATAAGATTTGAGACTTGGCCTTCAGACAGAGCGTGTAGAACACGGGGGAGACCTCATCAGGCCCAAAGAGCACGAAAGCAAGATGTTCATTATGAGCTGATGATCTCAAAAGACGAGGCTTCAATGGGAACATAGAAGCTGTTGAAGAGGAATACTAGGAGCTTGGAGGTGAGAATTCCCTCCGGAGTGAAGACCGGCAATATTCTGAGACTGCGCAATGCTTGCCAGATAACTGATGGCCATCCGGGGGACATTCTGGTCCGGGTCAGAGTCAAGTAGAGCGTGAATGAGATGACACTGGCTATAGCATATAGCGAACAAATGAAAGGCTACGATTTCGGACCTGGGCATCCTTTCAGAAGCGACAGGTATACCCGATTTATGGATCTCCTGAGAGAGAAAGTTGAGAGCAGCAAGTTCGAAGTGGTCGATCCAAGGCATGCAACAGATGAAGAATTGCTTCTTGTTCACCATAGAGTCTACATTGAATTCCTGCAAACTGAATCCAAGGGGGTCTGGCTACCGGACAACAGGTTCCTCAGTCCAGATACCCCTCTTCAACCCGGAATGGAGAAAGCTGCCAAGCTAATCGTGGGAGCCACTCTAACAGCAGCCGAAATCGTTTGGAAGGGCAGATTCGCTCATGCTGTGGGCGTTGGTGGCGGACTGCATCACGCCAAAAGGAGTTACGGAGCTGGATTCTGCATCTATAATGACGTGGCTGTATGCGTCAGAAACCTGACCGAGAACCATGGCCTGGAGAGAATCCTGGTTATTGATACCGACGCTCATGCCGGGGATGGAACCTGTCAGATCTTCTATCAGGACCCAAGGGTGCTATTCATCGACATTCACCAGGACCCGCGGACTTTGTATCCAGGAACCGGCTTCGCCCATGAAATCGGAGAGGGCGAAGGCTTGGGATTCACCGTCAATATCCCCCTGCCTCCAGGGGCCTCCGATGATGCCTATGAATACGTCATCGACGAGATATTCGCTCCTTTAGCAGAGGAATTCGCACCTCAGATAATCATCAGAAACGGAGGCTCTGATCCTCATTTTGCCGATGAACTGACTGATTTGGGGCTGACTCTGAAAGGCCTGCGAATGGTAGTAGCAAAAGTTGGGGAAGTAGCCGAAAGGGTATGCAATGGAAAGGTAGTTGATCTCATTGGGAGCGGATACAACCAGGCTGTCCTGCCTTTTGGTTGGCTCGCCCTGGTCTCGGGATTAGCCAAACTCGACCTTCAATTGGTAGAGCCGTTTCTTTTCTCTCTCAGGACGGACCACAGACTTGCAGAAACGCGAGAAATCGTGAAGGCAGTTAAAGACAACCTCAAGCCATGCTGGAGGTGCTTTGCCAAATAGAATACCCACAAAGCCTAACAGTATGACCAGAGGATGAGTCGAATACACAGGACTTCGAGAAACGGATGAATTTGGAGTATTGTAGATGAGCCCTAAGATCAGAATTCGAGCGGGCAATATCGATTTGCAGGCTGAATTGAACGACACCAAGACAGCCACAGCCCTCTACGATATACTACCCCTGGAGGGCAAGGCCAATACATGGGGGGAGGAGATCTACTTCCCCATACCTCTATATCTCGAAATCGAAGGCGGGAAAGAGGTCGTTGAGATGGGTGATCTGGGCTACTGGCCGGATGGAAACTCGCTCTGCATCTTCTTTGGCCCCACTCCGGCAAGTCGCAAGAACGAGATCCGAGCAGCAAGCCCCGTCACCGTAATAGGAAGGCTAACAGGCAACCCCAAGTTACTTAAGCAGATATCGTCAGGCACAATGGTCATCGTGGAGCAAACATAATCCATGAAGAGCCAGGACTAGCCCGATAAGCCGCCAATCCGGACCAGATAGGGCCCGCCTCAATCCACCGAAATTGATAGCTGCTGTACTGACAGCTATAATACAGATACGACCATGACTGAGCCTACTAAGCAGAATCTCGTTCTGTCTATAGATCTTGGGGGTACCAAGATCGTAACCGCTATAGTCTCCCCAACAGGGGAAATCATCTCCCGCCAATACAAACCCACTCTGGCTGAAGAAGGAATGGAAGCAGTAGTCAACCGCATGTTGACTACAATCGACGATCTCATCAATAACACCAACCTCATATCTTCTTCTTTGTCCACTATAGGCATAGCCGCTGCTGGTGCTATCGATTCAGTGAAAGGAACAGTGACAGACTCGCCCAATCTTCCTGGTTGGCACAATATCCCGCTGAAAGACATGGTGGAAGGCGCAACAGGAATCCGTACTTTCGTTATGAACGACGCCAGCGCTGCAGCCTTGGGTGAACACTCCTTTGGTGCCGGAAGAGGTGTGAACAATCTGATCTACATCACAGTCAGCACAGGCATCGGTGGGGGAATCATCATCGACGGCAAGCTATACAACGGGGTTTCTGGGAGTGCTGGCGAAATCGGTCATACTACTATAGACATAAACGGCCCTCGTTGTAGCTGCGGCAACATTGGTTGTCTCGAGATGCTGGCATCGGGCAAAGCAGTCGCCAGAGAAGCGCAAAGGCAAATCTCTCATGGTGCCAGAACCACCATCATTGAAGTCGCTGAGGGTGAACTGCAAAACATAACCGCTCAGACAGTGGCGGTTGCAGCCCAGAAGGGGGATGCCACCGCTATAGCAATTATCTCCAAAGCAGCCAGCTATCTCGGTGTAGGAATGGTAAATCTGGTCAACATATTCAACCCGGAGATGATTATTGTGGGTGGCGGGATGGCCAAAATGGGTGACATGCTTCTTGACGGTGCCAGAAAGGTAGTCACAGAGAGGGCCTTCCAGTTGCCCGCTCAGGTAGTGCGTATAGTCCCTAGCCAGCTAGGTGATAACGCTGGCATTCTTGGTGCTGTTGCCTTCGCCAGGAGTCTTTGAAGATCTATCTAGCCACTTCTGTTTCTGCAACAGCCGTGTTTCCTCGTCTGTTGTTCGATAACTGGCCAGGAAAGAGTCCCTGAGTGCTACAAAGCTATCATCGATGATAGCTTGCCGTATCCTCTCCATCAATCTGATAATAAACGATAAGTTATGGATTGTGGCCAGCCTGTAAGCCAGAAGTTCCTTGCTTTTGAAAAGGTGGTGAAGATAGGCCACTGAGAATCCACGACAGGTATAGCAATCGCAATCTGTATCAACAGCTTCGTCCATGTTCTTATAGCATGCATTATGTATGTTGTGTCTTCCCAGTGTGGTGAATAGGGCACCGTTTCTCGCAGTGCGCGTGGGCAGAGCGCTATCAAAGATATCCACCCCTCGGGCAACACACTCAAAGAGATCTTCAGGAGACCCCACTCCCATGAGATAGCGCGGCCTTTCCTTTGGTAGAAAGGAGAGCGTCTCTTCTGCCACAGCCAGTGTCACCTTCTTGGGTTCCCCCAAGCTCAACCCCCCTATAGCATAGCCAGAGAATCCCAGCGACGTAAGAGATGCTGCCGATTCTCGGCGCAATTCAGGGAAAACTCCTCCCTGGACAATTCCATAGAGGTCTTGATCCACCCGTCGATGGCATCTCAGACTCCTTTCAGCCCAACGATGCGTCCTCTCCATAGCATCCCGAATCAATGCCTGGTCGCCACCATAGGGGGGACATTCATCCAATGGCATGGCAATTTCACCCCCCAGCCTTTCCTGGAACTGAATCACGTTTTCAGGTGTAAAGAAATGTTCGCTGCCATCGATATGGGATCTAAAGTGAACACCTTCGTCATCGATTCGGCGAAGTGGCGCCAAGCTAAATACTTGATAGCCTCCACTATCAGTAAGAACAGGGCTCTCCCAGGACATGAAGCGATGCAGACCCCCCAATGATTCAACAACACCAATTCCCGGCCTGAGATAAAGATGATAGGTATTGGCCAACACCATCTTCACCCCGATAGCTTTGAGGTCATCCGGCGTCAGTGCCTTGACTGTGCCCTGGCTGCCTACCGGAAGAAACAACGGCGTAGGCAAAGACCCCCGCGGCGTGGTAATCAATCCAGCCCGCGCGCCACTCCGAGTGCAGGATTTCGCTATCTCAAATCTATGACCCACTGCCCCATCCACTTTCTACTCCCTCAGCAAATGACTGGCGATTATCACTCGCTGTATCTCAGAGACTCCAACGTAGAGCTCTGTCATCTTAGCATCCCGATACAACCGCTCGATAGGCAAACTCTTCATTGTGCCGTAGGCGCCGTGAACCTGCATAGCCATGCGAGTTACCTCCACCGCCACCTGAGAACAGAAGAGCTTGGCCATTGCAGATTCACTTCGTATCTCCCTCCCCTGATCACGCACAAAGGCTGTCCTGTAGATCAGCCATCTGCCTGCTTCCACTCTGGAGGCCACCTCTGCCAGTAGCCACTGAATAGTAGCCATCTCTGCAATTGGCCTGCCATAAGCGGTGCGTTGTCTGGCATAGTCAAGGGCAAGATCAAGAGCAGCCTGAGCTAGTCCAACCCCCTGAGCTGCCACTCCCACTCTTTCCAGACTTATGGCCTCCAGCATGATTTCATAGCCGGAGCCCTTCTTGCCGATAAGGTTCTCTTTCGGAATTCGAACACCATCCAGGTAAACGACTGATGTTCCTAGCCCCCTCAGACCCAGGGTTTCACATGGTTCTCTCAACACAAAGCCTGATGCTGATGTTGGGACAACAAAGGCACTTATCCTGCCAGTTTCATCCTTCGCAAAAATAACTGCCTGGGAAGCTGACGGGGCAAGAGCAACGAAACTCTTCTGCCCCTCGATAACATAATCCTCACCGTCCGGCTTCGCCTTCGTGGATATGGCCCTGGGATCAGATCCTGTAGCTGGTTCCGTAAAACAGAAGCAACCAAGAATATTGCCGCTGGTCAGGGGAGTAAGAAACCCCCGTTTCTGCTTCTCATCACCAAAGCGAAAAATGGACTCTTCAGAGAGAATGCTGACCGCTGCAATAGCACCGACCGTCATAGAGGCACGGCAAAGCTGTTCAACTACCAAAACATAGGCAACATAGCCCGCTCCACCTCCGCCGTACTCAGCAGGATACGGCAAGCCATAGTACCCTATCCTGCCCATCTCCCGGGCAAGTTCCGCCGGAAACTCGCCAGAGCCATCAATATGAGCCGCCTGGGGCAACACTGCCTTCTGAGCGAATTCCCAGGCAGCACTCTGAATCATTTTCTCACGCTCACTGAGATTGAAATCCATGGTTACCTTCCCGCCTCGTTACAGGCACAATTACTTCGATTTCCTGTCCAGGCTTTCGGAATAATTATGAGGTAGCCTGGCTCGTCGCCTCGCCAAGGCTAATAACAGTTATATTGCTGTTGGTATATATGCAAATGTCTGCAGCAATCTCCATGCTGGTGCGCGCTATTGCCTCCGCATCAAGATCGGAGTGCTGAAGCAGAGCCTTGGCTCCAGCCAGAGCGTAGCCCCCTCCCGAACCTATAGCCACCACGTCCTCATCAGGCTCTATCACATCGCCCTCACCTGAAATCACCAGCATCTCGTTTATATCTGCGACGATGAGCCAAGCTTCCAGGCGACGTAGCACACGATCGGTGCGCCACTCCTTGGCCAGCTCTATCGCTGCACGCCTTAGTTGCCCCCCATACTTTTCGAGCTCGATCTCAAACCTCTCAAACAGCGTCAATGCGTCAGCCACAGAGCCAGCAAAGCCAGCAATAACCTGATCATGATATAGAGTACGTACTTTCTTGGCACCACGTTTCAACACCACATCGCCCGTCGTAATCTGCCCATCGCCAGCAATGGCCACATGGGCACCCCGTCTTACCGCCAGAATCGTCGTGCCTTTCACACTCTCTTTCACCGCTCTCTCCCTTCACACAGACTCAAATCCCTGCCATCTTCTCAAGGCACAGCCTCAGAAGGAATTAGTCCCTCAATAACCTACTGAGCACCTCCATGACCCGCTCTCCAACGACATCATCTCTGACCACAGGTTTCCCAACCCCTTCCAGAAGCACCCACCTCACCGCCTTACCCTTCACCTTTTTGTCCAACTCCATGATGTCCAGGACTGTGTTCATATCTACGCCAGAGCAATGAGTAGGCAAGCCAAGATTCTGCAGAAGTGCACGCTGCTCCTCCACTATCTCACCAGGCAGTAGCCCCAGGTTATGACTTAACATAGCCGCACCCATCATACCTACAGCTACAGCCTCGCCATGAAGAAAGCGCTCATAGTCAGTCGCCGCTTCAAGGGCATGACCTATGGTATGTCCGTAGTTCAGCAGAATACGCCTGCCGCGCTCCCTTTCATCCTCACTCACAATCCTGGCTTTGATAGCCACACTGCGCCCTATAGCTTCGGCAGTGATCTCCGTATCCAATCCCAGCAGTTTTTCGATATTGGTCTCCGACAAAGCAAACAACTCTGGATCAAGAACAATCCCATGCTTAACTACCTCTGCCCATCCAGAGACCAGCTCCCTTCTGTCAAGAGTAGTCAGTGTCTGAATATCAGCTATTACTGAACACGGCTGATAGAAGACACCAATGAGATTCTTGGCACTGGGATGATTGACTGCAGTCTTCCCACCTATAGCAGCATCCACCATAGCAATCAAGCTCGTGGGTACCTGCACCAGAGGCAAACCTCTTAGGAATGTAGCAGCAACGAAACCGGCAAGGTCACCGATAACGCCTCCACCCAGAGCAATAACAATGTCACTTCTCTCGGCTCTGCAGTCTATCAGCCAGTCATAGATACTGGCAGCAGTATCCAGCGTCTTAGTCGTTTCGCCAGGAGTCACCACAAAGCACTGGGTCGAGACACCCGCACTCTGAAGGCTTTTTGTTACAGTGTCACCATAGATAGAGAAAACCTTTTCGTCACTGATTAGATATGCAGCCCCTGACAGCCCGGCCCGAGCCACTTTTTGCCCAATACCTTGAAGTAAACCCCAACCAACATAGACAGGGTAGTGTGCAGCGGTTGTCACTACTTCACAGGCAAGATCACCTTCCCAACACCGACTCTTCTCTTCTTGATCAGCACGATTCCAGTAGTACCAACCTCGGAGTACCTCCTGCTGCACTTCCTCCAAAATCAAATTGTCAGTGTGCACTGTCCAGTCGGCAATGGCATAATAGTGCTGACGTGATTCCTTCAATTGCCTGATTCGCTCAAGTGGATCGGGAACTGCCAGAAGAGGACGAATGTTCCCGGAAACTTCAGTATCCTTCAACAGCCGCTGATAAATCATTTCAGGGTTGGTTTCAAGACAGACCACAAAGCCGCTTCCTTTCATCAGTTGACGGTTATGAGAGTCAATGACTGCTCCGCCACCACAGGCAATTACTACCCTTGTTTTCTCACATGCCTTGGCCAGAACCTGCTGTTCCATCTCCCGGAAATGGTCTTCACCATCCTGAGCAAAGATCTCCGGAATGTTCCTGCCAGTAAGCTTGGTTATTTCTTCATCAGTATCCACCAAGCCCCAGCCAAGGTGACTGGCAATCTTCCGCGCTGCTTCCGACTTCCCTGTGGTGGAGAAGCCGATCAGGATAATGCGGCTATGAGACCCCTTACCCATTTCACTCCGTCTCGAAAATCATGTCCTCCCAATGCATCCGGGTAGAGAGAAGAGCTCTCAAGAATCAAGCGGCAGGCAGGATTGCTGGGTACTATCAATCGCAAAATACTCTCAATATCCATCCAGCCATCCTCAGGTTTCTGACATGGGTGTAACGGGATATGTCCGAAGGAAAGGTAATCCCGAATACCCCGGTTGTTCCACATGTGAACAGAACCAATGTATGGCGCCAGCCTCTGCGCAAACTGATAGAGGTCGAAGCCATCACGCTTGGAAGCAATATGCATATGTCCGATATCGAAACAGTAGAGCAGTCCCCTAAGTTTGCTGGTCACTTCGACTATGAAATCAGGTGCTAAGAATGGGCTGGGGCCAAAACCCTCGATGTGAATCGGTACGCCATGCTTCTGGCTAAGCTCCGACAAAGAACGAGCGCTCTGCCAGGCGATTTCTCTCATTTCATCATATCCAATACCAGGCACCTCCCTTGAAGGAGGAGATGGGAAATGGACTACTACATAGTCAGCACCAAAATCCTCGGCTAGCTCCATTGTTTCTTGAACCATCCTCAGGCTGAGCTGCCTCATTTCCACGTCAATATCACATAGAAAGGACAGAGTGGGTGGAGTAGGGTACCAGGGAACCCTTATCAGAGGGGCATGAATACTTGACGCCAGATTGTGGCGCTGTATTTCCTTTCTCAGGTCGGGCAGGCTCTGCGGTACGAAATTGTAGAATTCTCCCCGCTTCAAGCCATTGGATACTATTACCTTCTCAAAATGGTCTAAACCATGGCAATGAAACCCAAGCCTAGTCATCTCCGTCTCTGGATCGAATCTAAGTAGTTGCTGTGGTTACGTTTTGTCTCTTCCATACTGTCTCCGCCAAACTTCTCCAGGAGAGCGTCAGCTAGAACAATTGCCAGCATGGCTTCCGCTATTACTCCCACCGACGGAACAACGCAGACGTCACTGCGCTCGAAATGAGCTTCAACTGTTTCCCACGTAGATAAGTCCAGTGAAGGCAACGGCTTACCAAGAGTGGGAATGGGCTTCACTGCAGCCCTCACTATAACAGGCTCGCCATTGCTTATTCCTCCCTCAATACCTCCGGCATGGTTGGTAGGCCGGCTCCAAGGATAAGGAGACCTTTGGCTCACTTCAATAACATCATGAGCCTCGGAACCTTTGAGATTCGCTAGCTTGAAGCCATCCCCAATCTCTACTCCCTTGACTGAATTGATGCTCATAACTGCCTGCGCGACTATTCCGTCCAATCGACGATCCCATTGAACATGACTCCCTAGCCCCACAGGCACGCCCGAAGCGATGATTTCACAGACCCCACCCACCGTGTCACCCGAAGAGATCGCCCTATCAATTGCCGCTATCATGCCCTTTTCCGCTTCGGCATCGGCACAACGAACCGCAGATCTCTCCACTTGTTGCCAATCTATAGAACCTCGTGTATTTGTCCATTCTCCGCCTATGGCCAGCGTGTGGCTGTGAATCTCCACTCCAATTTCTTCAACGAATCTCCGCGCGACTGCACCGGCAGCGACCCTGGCTGCTGTTTCCCTTGCACTGGCCCGTTCCATGACGGGACGAATGTCATTCAAGCCATATTTTATGGCTCCAGCCAGATCGGCATGTCCCGGTCGAGGGCGGGTTACCCGTGCTGTTTCCTCCTCGGCGGCAGAAACAGCCATAACCTCTCTCCAGTTCTCCCAATCACGGTTCCATATTAGGAGGCTTATGGGACTCCCTGTTGTCACTCCGTGGCGCACTCCCGATAGAATCTCCGCTCTGTCTTGCTCTATCTTCATCCGAGAGCCTCGCCCATACCCGCATTGCCGTCTCTTCAGCTCACTGGCTACCTGGTCCTCGTCAAGGGTCAACCCTGCTGGCACACCATCAATGATCACCGTTAACCCTTTGCCGTGCGACTCGCCGGCAGTCAGGAACCGGAATCTAGGCATCATTGCCTCCCTCAACCTCCTGAACCTTCAGAATCTCCTTTGCTTCTTCAGACAGATGGTCTGGTACCAAAACAGTAGTCTCACCCATGCCATCAACCGTGATACCATATATCAGACCAGCACCCTCATATCTCAGGATGGCAGGAATGCCCTCGCTTTCCAGATGCGACTTCATTATCTGTGCTTCCATGTAGATCCCAATATAAACCGCCACAAGTTTCGATGCCACTGGCAAATCCACGCCCTAACGCAGAACCTCTCTGGCACTGCTGAACATTATGTCAAGTGGAGCTTCTCTCCCCACCCACAACTCAAACGAAGCTGCGCCCTGATAGATGAGCATCGCCAAACCCCCCAGGACCAATGCCCCGGCTTTCTTGGCTTCCTTCAGCAGGGGTGTTTCTTCAGGATTATACACCAGGTCGCAGATTAGAGCACCCTTCTGAATCGCATTCGCTTCGAGTGGGCTTTCGCCCTCCGTCATGCTGTGCCTCATCCCCACGGACGTGCAGTTGACCAGCAGGGCATAATCACTCGGTGCATGTCCAAGCCCTTCCCACGGCAGGGTAACCACTCTGGTATCATCTCCACACCACCCACTCAAGAAAGCTGCCAGTGCCTCAGCACGCTCATGCGTACGATTGGCCACAGCCAGACACCTCACCCCTTCTTGGACAAGAGCAAAGCCAATGGCTCTGGCCACGCCACCAGCGCCCAGGAGCACCGCGTTCTTCCCATGACATTCGAAACCGGCATCCTGTCGCAAGGCCCTTATGAAAGCAGGCGCATCGGTATTGAAACCGAGAAGTCTGCCCTCCCGATTGACAACGGTATTGACTGCGCCGATCCGTGCTGCAAGCACATCCAGTTCATCGAGCAAGGGAACCACCTTTTCCTTGTAAGGTATGGTTACATTCGCCCCCAGGGTCGAGGGTTGGCGCAGATTCCTGATCCTTGTCTCCAGTTGCAGCAGTTCCGTCTCACAATTCTCATAGCGAACATCGAGATGACAATGATCGAAGGCGGCCTGCTGAAATGCAGAGGAAATGGAGTGCCTCAGAGGGTGGCCGATAAGAAATACGGTCCTGCTCATCAACGAAAACCCATCCTCATTGTTGAACCCAGCGTTCTGGTCTGGAGGCGAAAAGCTACGACAGAACCAGAGGCCAGGCGAAGATCATCCCGGCAGTATGTTCCCTCTTCAACCCGATGGCAGGTCAAGCCCTAGGGCCGTCCTTGCTGGACGCGTATCTCGTCAAGATATTCTTGGAGGACCAATGCTGCTGCTGCTGCATCTATCCTTTCCTTGCGGCTTCTCCTTTTCCCACCACCTTCGATCAGCCGCCTCGATGCGGTCACAGTGGACAAACTCTCATCCCGGGTCTCTATCGGAACCTCCAGGGATTCAGATAGTCTTCGCAGAAAACCAAGTATGAGCTCCGCCTGTTTTCCCAGACTCCCGTCCATAGAGTAGGGCAACCCAGCTACAACACGTTTCACCCCGTGCTGGCTCACCAAACGACGAATAGCTTCCACAGGTACTTCTGCTCCTGCTCTATCGATTCGGGTCAAGGGGCTGGCCAGAATCCCACGGGGATCGCTCATTGCTACCCCGATCCACCTGTCCCCGACATCAAGCCCCAGAACCCTGCCTTCCATCACGGTGTCAGCCAATATCCCTCTTCCACGTGCCGGAGTCCTTGTCGTAATGAAGCTCAATGAAGTGCCGAGCCTGCTTCAGTCCCTCATCCAACTTTGTGGCATCCTTGCCACTGCCCTGCGCAAACTCGGGTCTACCACCACCACCACCACCAGTCACCTTACTCATCTCTTTCACAATCTGTCCAGCATGAAATCCTTTCCCTATCAAGTCAGGGGTAACCATAGCCATGCTGATTGGCCTACCATTCACAACTGCACCCAAGATAATCACTCCACTCCCGAGTTCCGCCTTGAGCCGATCACCCATCTCTCGCATGGCCTCTGAACTGGTAGCTGACACCCTGGCCAAGAGGACTTGTATGCCATTGACCACCTCCACCTGAGACAGCAGTGACCCCACTGTCTTTCTGGCCAGCTCTCGTTCCACCTCGGATACCCGCTTGCACTCCCTGTCCAACTCAGCCAGCACTGTTGAGACTCTGGACTGGACATTGTCAGGCGACGTCTGTAACTCCTGAGCCAGGGCTTCCACCACAGTCAGCCGCTGCTCGAGGAATCTCTCAGCTCCTCTTCCGGTGACCGCCTCGATGCGCCGCAGTCCACTGCCAATACTCCCCTCACTGGTGATATGCAAGATACCGATCTCTCCCGTCGACCGCACATGGGTGCCACCGCACAACTCGATGCTGAATGGTGGGTCGCCGGTCTGCACCATGCGAACCACATCGCCATACTTTTCGCCAAACAGGGCAATAGCACCGACAGAGACCGCCTCTCTGTAGGAAGTGGACCTGACCAGAACCGGCAGGTTCTCCCTTATCTTCTCATTCACCAAGTGCTGGATATCCAGAAGTCGCTGTCTTCCCACCGGTTCAGGGTTTGTGAAGTCAAATCTGAATCCATCAGGACTGACCAGAGAGCCAGACTGACGAATGTGCTGTCCCAGGACTGCCCTCAAGGCAGACTGCAGCAAATGGGTCGCAGTGTGGTTCCGGGCAATATCCAGACGGCGTGGCATGTCAACTTCAGCCTCCACACTATCATTCACTGAAATACGTCCCTGAGCAACCTTGCCCTGATGGACAGTGAGCTCGGGCAGTGGCCTGATAGTCTGCCTGACAGACACCCTACCATGCTCACCTCGTATCTCACCTCTGTCTCCTACTTGACCACCCATCTCTCCGTAAAAGGGCGTTTCCTGTAGAATTACCTCTGCATCTTCACCTTCGGATGCAAAATCTGCAGGTCTCCCGTTCACCACCAACCCTATCACCAGAGAGTCGTGTTTCCACTGATCATAGCCAACGAAGCGGGTTTGCGAAATGCTCAACTGCTCATAGGACTTCCCTTCCGTGCCACCGCCTGCGTTGAACTTTGCGGCTGCCCTGGCCCGTTCTCTCTGCTGCTCCATCTCCCGCTCAAACCCCGCCAGATCAACGGAGAAACCGCGCTCGGATGCTACCTCAACAGTCAATTCCTTCGGAAAGCCATACGTATCATAGAGCATGAAGACATCCTCGCCCCGTATTCCCCTGTTGTTCTCCGCCTCTGCTTTCTCCATCACTCTTTCAAGCCAGTTCAACCCAACAGTGAGTGTCTGTCCAAACCTCCTCTCTTCATTATCTACACCATTAAGGATTGGCTCCCGGTTTGCCTTGAGTTCAGAATAGACATGCCCCATCTTCTCAATAACAAAGTCTGCCAGAACAACCAGAAAAGGCTCTTCAAGCCCCAGCTTCCTGCCAAAGAGGCAGGTACGGCGCAGCAACCTGCGCAGGACGTAGCCCCTTCCCTCATTGCCCGGAACCACTCCATCCGCAATAAGAAAAGTGATGCCCCGAATATGTTCAGCAATTATCTTGATGGCCCTGTCAATACCGTCATCCTGTCCAAATCTCTTTCCCGAGATCTCCGTTACCCTGGCCAGTATGGGTGCAAACAGGTCAGTCTCATATACCGACCTCTTGCCCTGCATCACAGCGGCTATGCGCTCCAAACCCATGCCGGTGTCTATGTTGGGCCTGGGCAATGGAGTACGACGTCCTTCTTTGTCCTGATCATACTGGGTGAATACCAGATTCCATATCTCGGAGAATCGATCGCAGTCGCATGCCGGCCCGCAGTCAGATTTGCCACAGCCGAATTCCGCACCGAAATCATAGTGAATCTCACTGCAGGGGCCGCAGGGTCCGGAATCACCTGCCGGTCCCCAGTAGTTGTGCTTTTCGCCCAGTCTCATGATCCTCTCGACAGCAACCCCTGTTCGCCGCCAGTACCCAAGAGCCTCCTCATCGTCAAGGAATATGGTTATCCACAGCCGGTCAGGGGGCAATCTCAGCCGCTGAGTAACAAACTCCCAGGCCCACTCGATGGCCTCCTTCTTGAAGTAATCACCCACACTGAAGTTGCCCAGCATTTCGAAGAAGGTGAGGTGCTTGGCATCTCCCACAGAGTCGATATCCGTGGTACGGAAGCACTTCTGACATGAGGCGAGGCGGGGATTGGGAGGGGTGGCCAGACCCAGAAAATAGGGCTTAATCTGCACCATGCCGGCAGTGGTCAGCAGCAGCGTGGGATCGCCATGAGGCACCAGAGAGGAACTGGGGATAACGGTATGCCCCTTCCCTTCGAAGAAACTGAGGAAAGCTTTTCTTAGTTCGTCACCGGTCACATTATTCCCACACAGTCAATCTCTCACAGTATAGTTGGTAACTCCAGCGTAGAGCAAACATCGGTCAGATCTCTTTGCCGACCCTCAGACATCTTGGGCACCATTTCATACCCGTCCATATCTTCAGTGGCTATCCACCTCTCAGCAACACCAAGTCTCTATGGCAGGCTTCGCGGCCTGTACTGGATTGCCTCAGCCAGGTGATGAGTCTGGATAACAGGAGCGCTCTCAAGGTCAGCGATAGTCCGGGCAATCTTGAGAATTCGGTGGAACCCCCTTGCAGAGAGCGACAGTTGCTTCATCGCCGTTCTGAGCAACTCTTGAGCCGATGGCTCTACCTGGCAAAACTCTTTGACTTCAAGTGCAGTCGCATCTGCATTGCAGGCGAGACCCCTTCCATTGAACCGTTCCCTTTGGATTTGGCGCGCTATCTCTACTCTGGCGCGCACCTTCTCCGAGCTTTCACCCAGTCTGTCATCAGCAAGTTTCTCATACTCCACTCGAGGAACATCAACGAAGATATCAATTCTATCGAGCAGGGGTCCGCTGATCCTCTTGCTGTAGCGGGTTACCTCTGCAGACGAACATCGACATTCCTTCACCGAATCACCATAGTAGCCGCAGGGGCATGGGTTCATGGCAGCTACCAGCATGAAATTGGCCGGGAAAGTGATACTGCCCTGAGCACGGCTGATGGTGACAACCTTGTCCTCCAACGGCTGTCTCAGTACCTCCAGCGTGGTATGGCCAAACTCGGGAAACTCGTCCAGGAACAGAACACCTCTGTGACTGAGACTTATCTCTCCAGGCCTGGGCCATCTCCCTCCTCCCACCAACCCGGCCTGAGAAATGGTGTAATGAGGAGACCGGAAAGGTCGCTGAGCAATGAGCGGTGTGTCTGAAGGTAGCAGGCCACCCACGCTGTAGATCTTGGTAACCTCCAGGCATTCTTCCATAGCCATCCTGGGAAAGATGGAGGGGAGGGACCGTGCCAGCATAGTCTTGCCGCTGCCCGGAGGGCCGACCATGACTATGTTGTGCCCTCCAGCCGCCGCCACTTCCAATGCTCGTTTGGCATGTTCCTGACCTTTGATATGAGTCAGGTCAGTCGTATTCCACATCGGCAAGGCGATCTCTTCAGAAGGAACAGATGAATAGGGAGGAATAGACCTGATTCCTCTCAGATGTCCGATCAGCTCAGAGAGAGAACCAACAGGGATGACGCTGATACCCTCTATCAAGGCAGCCTCCCTGGCGTCGCTGGCAGGGACTATGACAGTGGACAACCCTTGCTCCTTGGCAAGTGCAACCATAGCGAGTATGCCATGCGTATGGCGCAGGCTGCCATCGAGCGAAAGCTCTCCCAGGAGAAGAACCTCAGAAACGTCAGCCGCCACCTGCTCTGAGCTGAGGAGAATGCCTACAGCAATGGGAAGGTCATAAGCAGGCCCTTCCTTCCTGAGGTCTGCTGGAGCCAGGTTAACCGTAATTCGTCTGGCAGGGAATGTGCACCCCGAATTCCGGATAGCTGCCCGAACCCGTTCCCTGGCTTCCTGTACCCCCATATCCGGCAGACCCACTATGGTCATCGCCGGCAACCCGCTTGAGATGTCCACCTCCACCTCGATGAGCTGACCATCCAGGCCAACTACGGCGGCAGCATTTACCTTAGCAAGTGCCACAACATATCCTCTTTCTCATAGAGGCGATTATAGCAAGCTCAGTGCTTCATAGACAATGCCGCAGCGCCCCCAGTCATCCGAAACCGCGGAAGTCCCAGGAACATGATCCCAGAGACTTGTCTGTACGTGAAGATTATGTCAATTTGACTCCTGGTAGATGTCCCACTATATAATCCAGTCTGACAACGGACGATTCGAGGAAGATCGGTTGTGAGAAAACAACAACGGGTGAAGTACAAAGCAGTGATCTTCGACCTTGACGGGACGCTATTGAACACCATTCAAGACCTGGCAGACTCCGTGAATATCGTGCTCAGGCGCTTCGGATTTCCGGAGCACGATGTCGAGTCCTACAAGTACTTTGTCGGTGATGGCATTGAGGAACTGGCGTGCCGGGCGCTTCCGGAGAACCATCGTGATGAGGCCGCCCTGTCCAGATCCATCGCCGCCATACGTGAAGAGTACTCCAAGCGATGGGCCAACAACACCTGCCCTTATGAAGGCATTCCGGAGCTTCTTGACGCCCTGACAGCACGTAACATCAAGACAGCTATACTGTCCAACAAGCCTGACGAATCAACGAAAGCTACAGTATCCAAGTTGCTGCCCAAATGGCACTTCCAGTTCATAGTAGGAGCATCGTCTGCCGTGCCCAAGAAGCCCAATCCCAAAGCCGCCCTCGAAATTGCCCGGAGTCTCGACATATCGCCGGACGAATTGATTTATGTGGGTGACACAGCTACTGACATGGCAACCGCCGTGGCCGCAGGCATGTACCCCGTAGGCGCGCTCTGGGGCTTTCGCACTGCTGAAGAACTCACCCAGAGTGGTGCCAAGAAACTCATCAAGGAACCTGGCGATCTTCTGGAATTACTCTGAACAGCAATACAGTGAAGCCCAGACCAAGGACACAGAAACGGTAGGTCTGCGAACAGGTGTGAACAGCATGTTGTCGGACCATGTTATTCAGGGCTGCAAGAGAATACTCAATCGCCTCAAGGGTGCGCGTCTCTGGGGCCGTGCCTATGATGCCGATTCAGGGAGGGAAGCCATGAAGGCAAGGATGGTCATTCTATCGATAGTTATCCTCTCAGCCATGCTGTTATGCTCATGCGGAGAGCCTGGAAATGGTTCGCCGCTGCCTGACCCGCCGTCGCCGCCGTCAATTCCTGTGCTGCCAGCGGACGGTCAGTTTGACAACGTCATCGTCAATGTGGCGCAGGAAGGCGACGTTGAGCAGATTGAATTCGGCACACCGGGGAAGGACAAGATTGTCCAGTACGGGGGAACGGGGACTACGACGCAGTATGCCGAGGGTAGTGAAGGCGATGACTGGATCCTCCAGGTGGGGGGCGATGGGCAGACTGACCAGACTGTCGACTCCGGTACGGGAAGCGATTCAATCTATCAGTTTGGAGGGAAGGGCGATAGTAATATGTATGTCTCGGCTGGCCAAGTAGCCATAGGAGATCATTCAACGGTTCTCCAGGTAGGAGGCGATAGCATCAACGTTATGAATATCCACGGAGGAGAAGGCACGGCAACTATCCAACAGTATGGTGGTCAAGGGGATAACACTATGACAATTCGTGGTGCCACCAGTGATGACACAACCAAGATGTACGGCGGGAAAGGCAACGACACAATGACCTATTATCTGACTGCTGGCAATGACAAGGTCACCATCAACGCTGGCCAGGGTGACGATACACTGACCATAGAAAAGAATCAGCAGAACTTCACCCTGGTGGACAGTAATAGCAAGGTGATCTTCCAGTCCGGCGACGGGGGCTCAGAGATCACCGTTGTCAACGTCGAGCACATCAAAGTCATCGGCGATAACGGGGAGACCCTCTTCCAGCAGGGTTGAGTCCCGTGTTTGCGAGTTCCTCATTGTTCGGGATGACAGGAGACTATCCAATCGCCTCAAGGGCACAGATGGGAGCGTTACCTCCGTGAGAATAGCGATCAAGGTGAAACCTCGATCCAAGACCGAAGACGTCACCAAGGAAATGGACGGGGACGTCTACGTAGTCAGGGTCAAGGAGCCGCCGGTGGAGGGCAGAGCCAACAGAGCAGTGCTAAAGCTGCTGGCCAAGCACTTTGGCGTTCCCGAGAACCGACTGAGGATTGTCAGTGGCCTCACGAGCAAGAACAAGATCGTCGAGGTGATGCCCATCGAAGGGAGTGGACGATGATGGATGACAACAAAGATAAGACGAACGACCAGTCCAGGAGCGACTCGGCCAGGAAACGCCCCAGCCTCAGAGCCGTGTTCACCAACATGAAGGTCAACATGCCTCTGCACAGGAAGTTGTACCTGGTGTTCCGCAATAACTGGATCAAGATCTGGAGAAGGCAGAACTGTTGCGGCCACCTTGGCGAGCCCGGTTGTTGAGAAACCGCAGAGTAGCTCCCGGTCAGGGAGTGGGGAAGAGTTGTCCCGAAATCGCTCTCAGCGCTTGAGCTATTTCCTCGCGCCAGGCATCCATCCGCAGGCCACAAGCGCTCACCAGCCCGTAGCAGCCAGCTAGCATCATATCCCCGTGGGGTGTGGCCAGATGAAGGTGCAACCGCGAGCCAACGGCTACGTCCTGACGCGGTCCAGTCACCGCCACAAAAGGCTTACGCCGGCTCTTGCCGATGACAACCGCCCCATGACCGCCGTCCTCATATACCTCGCTATTGCTTATGGTACCCAGCGCCAGCCTCTTGATCAGCTCATCCAGCTTGACCCCATTGAGAAGATTGGTATGGTGCTCAAACAACCCCTCAACCAGACCACCTCGGAGATGGAAGCCTACAACATGAGAATTGCCCATATTCACCATTACCACACGGTCGTGCCCCGAAACCTCCCTGTCCTGCAGCGCCCCCATCACAGCAGATGCTCCGGTATCCATCAGAAGCACGGGGATATCAGCATCAACGCTCTCAGCCACCGCCTTCATTCGTGTCAGGTAGTCAGGCAGTTCACCAGCAAGATACGCAAAAGCTGCCAGTTCGTTCCTCCCCAACATCAGATGCTCCAGATACTGGAAACGGAAGAGGCGATTGGAGACTCCGGGAGGAGCGTAACCGTGATCGAGCACAGCAACTGCCACAGCATCGAACCGGCCATCCACACCAAAGGCATCGAAGGCCTTCCTGATAGCCGTCAGGTCAAGGTCCCTGAGCTTGATTATCTCCGTGTTTGGATTGGTGACTTTCTCATCAGGGCCAACTATGGTCACCCCCATGCTCTTAACGACCTCCAGATCATCGTTGAATGTGACTGCTGCCTCGGCAGTGGCGTAGGCTGGCAAACCTGCACTGGTATGGCGTCGTAATGCCCTTTTGCTCGGTCCACCTCCCATAGTCACGCCAGTGAACAGAATAGGCTGACCGGAGGCTGTAGCCCGAGATATCCGCTCGGCAAGGACAGCAGTGGGTGAAGGCATAATCATCTTCACACAGTTCTCCACCACCCTGGAGCTGTCAAATAGCAAGATGTCCTGGGTAGCCGTGCCGATATCAACTGCAAGAATAAGCATACCTAAGTCACCCC
The DNA here is from genome assembly GCA_001795035.1 of Chloroflexi bacterium RBG_13_53_26. GTDB lineage: Bacteria > Chloroflexota > Dehalococcoidia > UBA2247 > RBG-13-53-26 > RBG-13-53-26. The sequence goes on along the minus strand of MGMW01000032.1, from coordinate 1,991 downwards.
CCGCACCAGCATCGCAACCAGAATCATATCGGCGCAGGCTGAAAACTGCAACCCTGCCGGGCATTCACGATGCCAAATCCGTGGATTCTTCGTCGGTCTGTGCGACCCCCGACCCCACCTGGATTCCCGTTTGCACGGGAATGACATGAGAAAGACGGGGGAATGACATGGGGGTGTGCGAATGATGGCAATCCATGGATCAGGGACGGTCGACAGACGCTTGACACCTCACAGTTGCCAGGGACTACAATCGCCATGCAGGCTCCAACACGCAAACATCAATATAGCCCATATTCCAGCGACTGCCATGTCAGAGAATCTCCGACAGACAACAGGTGTGTCCGGGCGCTATCCTCAGCGGAGGAGAACTCTCCTGCAGTGTTAGGGGGCACAATACAGGAGACTGCCGTAAGGAGACCGGGCGTTCAGGGAATCTCCAGGGCAAAGACTGGAACTGAAAGGAGTACCAGCGATGCTTACCAAATACGATGAGTTTGTGTGCCATCAGATTGTAGCTACCTTTGACAGTGTGGAAACAAGTGCCCGTGAATGGACAGAGAGGCTATGGTTCTGTGCCCACGACACCACCGGAGAGCTCATACTGGTAGCTGGATTCGGCTTCTACCCCAACCGCAATATCATCGATGCCTTCGCCTGCCTTTCTGTTGGAGGCAAAACACAGCATAACGTCAGATCATCCCGCGAGCTTCGCCCCAGAATAGATGCGGTTGAGGTAGGCCCCTTCTCCTATGAGGTGATCGAGCCACTGAAACGGTTGAGATGGCTTCTGGCTGATAATGAACACAATCTCAGCTATGACATCGAATTCCAGGCAACAATGCTTGCCCATGAAGAGGAGCCACAAATCGGGCGTTTTCGGGGCAGGGTGGAGGAGAATGTCAAGCGCTATTTCCAGGTGGGCAAGCCCAGTGGGTGGCTAAGACTCGAAGGCCAGACCTACCGTATCGACAAGGATACCTGGCGAGCAGAGAGGGATCACTCCTGGGGTATCCGCCGGGGTGGCGGCGTGCCGGAAACAGGCGTGCAGTTTGGCGAAATCCCGGAGGGCTACCTGTACAACATGATGGTGGCGCAGTTTGATAAATGGGGTGCCACCTATCATACGCGGGAGACATGGGACGAGAAGTCCCGCCATTTCAGCGGCGGAGTCTTCTATCCCGTCGAGAGTGGCAAGTCAGAGCTGGCATTAACCAGAGTGGAGCACGATTTCAAGTTCAGATCTGACATCCGCCAGATCAATGGGGGAAGTGTGGTACTTCACGTCGAAGACGGCTCCAAAATAGACATATCGGTGCGCCCCCTCAGCGTCTGCTACGTCAAGGCTGGCGGATACTTTGGCTACAAGGGTTTCACCCATGGTCTATGGCTGGGGCCTTACTTCAACGACAGCGTCAGGATCGATCTGGCCGATCCCAACGCCGTTCGTGAGGTTTCTTTCCTTGATGATGTCATGTGCGAGATGCGCTGCGGCAAGGAAATTGGGTACGGCATTGTTGAAATGGTGGTGGTGGGCAAATACCCCAGGTACGGATACCAGGGATACTAGAAGGATGCCGACAGAACCAGGAAACTGACGCACCTATATCTGTTACAGGAGGCAACAAGATGCAGGCAAGAAGTGCAGACCTCTCCGAAATGCAGTCGAAACTCATCCCCTGGCTACAGGAGAAGATGCCCAAAGCCAAGAACCTGTCCATCTCAAACATGGAAAGGTCGGGGGCCGGGTTTTCCAACGAAACCTTCCTTTTCAACCTGAGCTGGAAAGAAGGCCGAAAGTCCAAGTCCGAGGGGATGGTACTTCGCTGTCCGCCAACCTCATACCCCATCTTCCCCAAGTATGAGCTGGGGAAACAGTTTCGTATCATGCAGATACTGGGGGAAACAGACATACCGGTGCCAAAGGCCCACTGGCTACAGGAAAATAAGGAGCTGCTGGGCACACCATTTTATATCATGGGCAGGCTTGACGG
>MGMW01000031.1 GCA_001795035.1 Chloroflexi bacterium RBG_13_53_26 | reverse complement strand
ATGCTGGTTGTCTCGCAGGGATTCGTGTGGGGGAGCTACTTCTTCAACCGTAGCGAGCAAAGCAGGGATGTCTATGACAACTTCACCCTGCCCGGGAGCATCCCCAATGCTCTTGGTCTGGCCTACAGCATTGGCATCTTTCTGGTTGTGATCCTCACCGCCTCCGTCCTGGGTACAGAATACCGTTGGAGGACGCTCCGATCCATCCTTGCCAGGGGGACGGGGCGATGGCAGTACCTGGCGAGCAAGGCGATGCTGCTCGGGCTGGTGGTGGCGGGCGCCCTCCTGATCGTCATAGCGGTCACCGCGGTCAGCAGTTTGATTGCCGGAGCACTGGCTGGAGACGCTCCCGCGGGGTACTCAGGATCAGCACGATGGCTGGATGTGCCAATTGCCTTTGGCAGAGCCTGGTTTGCCTTTATGCCTTACATAGCTCTGGCGGGATTATTCACCGTGCTGACCACTTCGTCGGCGGCCGGAACGGCCATCTCACTGGTCTATTACTATGCTGAATCGATTGTTGCGGCCATCTTTCTTAACCTTTTCACATGGTTCGAGACGGCGGCTTCCTATATGCTGGGCCGCAACGCCACTGCCTGGATGACATCTGGAGATGGCGACTTTGCGATAAGCCCCCTCATGGGCGGAAGGTTTGGCACATTCCCCAGCGCGCTTCATGCCTTCCTGGTACTGGTGGTCTACATTCTGGCGCTGGGCGGTCTGGCCCTGTGGCGCTTTCGGCGAAGGGATTTGACCGGGGACTAAGGGCCGTTGGTGCGTGCCCCAGGACCACTTTTGGAGTTTTGCTTATTCAGCGGCAGTCCGTGAAATCTTCGAATATGGGATGGCGTTTGCCTATGGATTGCAGCCTGGTGGTTTTTGACTCAGATTCTCCTTGGCAAGAAAGCCAGTTCGCCGAATAATGATCAACACATATTCGCAGAATGCGCAACAGGAGCACGAAGTAGCCGGGGCCACTGCTAGACGTTTCTTGTTTTCACTATTGTCAGGAGGCCTTTCATGAAAGGCCCTGTCTTTTGTGACTGGAGCTGATTCTTCTTCAGTAGTGTATCCAGTCCACCCTGGTTGATGTAGTCTCTGAAATGTCTGAAATGGTCACTTCCTGCTATTGACTCGACGAATCTGGCAAAATAGAAATATGCGTTCTGCGGAAAAGGAACCCTGTAATCCACAAAAACGAGTACCCCCTCTTTCTTAGTCACCCTCTGCATTTCAGAAATGATTACATCTCTCGCTGGGCTTTCCTTTTCGTGAAGCGCCATAGAGATGGACGCGTAGTCGAAGCATTGGTCCTTGAATGGCAAATGCTGGGCGCTTGCCCTATGGAAGGATACACATGTCAAATGTTGTCTTGTTCTTGCCTTTTCAGCAAACTCTATCATGCGGCCGTCCAGGTCGATTCCGGTGGAGAAGATGCCCATTCTGGCGTAGACGAGCGTTTGGGCTCCTGTCCCACAGCAGACATCCAACACTCTATCTCCTGCTTTCATGCCGCAGAAGTCGGGAACGCAAACCCTGACGCCTCGCAGCAGAGTGTCGACTAACATAGAGTAGACAAGGGCATGCATGATCTTAAGAGGTCAATCACCTTTCACAGCACTCTGGGGTTCTCCGAAAGGCGCCGCTGTCATGAACCGCAGAGAATCAAGAGAGAATGTTCAAAAGGGGGTCTGTTCATAGCCTTGGCAAACCGTCCTCCTCTGTTTGACAACATCGCTGCGCACCCATCTTGGCCATCATTCTGGAGACGCGTTTTGGGGTCTACTTCTCTGTCAGCCCTATTACCACCCTTGCCCTGCGGGGATATTTTGACGCCCCGGTCTGGAAGGTCAAAGTGGTCTTCGCTGCTTGACCTTCTTGTCTTGATCCCGAGACGGGCCACAGGCTCTGGGCAACATCCTCGCCATACGCTTTTAGCTTTGCACTCACGACTTTCGTCGCCAGGCTGCCGGGGTGTGCCTCCTCCAACACAATGGAGACGGTCCAGAAACCAGATGCATCCTTGGTATATGAAATGCTCTCTATTGTCGGATCATCTATCTGCCAACCCAACTCTGCCATGTTAGTCGCCCCTTTCTGCCATCTTCGTTTCTTTTGAGACCAATGGCATCTCTTTGCCTCGGACAATATCACAAGCAGTCAGAGTGCGTCAACTAGCTGCAAACCGCGGCTTGGCTAAGGCCCATGAGGTTTTCTGCACACCCAGAATATGTGATAATCTGACCTGAATATGACTGCAGCGGAATACACATTGGGCAAGAGGCTGTGAAGATGACAAGAACCAAGATGGTCCCCGTGGAATGGGGAGCGCTCAAAGAGGATGTATCTCTCACAATAGAGCAGGTTGAGGAGAAGGCTAGACACCTGCTGGCTCAGATGAGCCTCGAAGAGAAGGTTTACCAGATGTCAGGCGATACGCCACCTGCATCCGGCCTCACCTGGCTGTTTGTCGGCTATAACAGAAGCCCTATACCGGGGGGTGTGAATCTCCGGCTATCCATTCCGGGTATTCAATTTAGTGATGGTCCCCGGGGTGTAGCCATGTACCACTCCACCTGTTTTCCAGTCTCGATGGCCCGTGGTGCTTCGTGGGATACCGACCTGGAAGAGCGGATCGGTGATGCGATGGGTGTTGAGGCCAGAACCCAGGGGGCCAACCTCTTGGGCAGTGTGTGTATCAACGTATTGAGACATCCAGCCTGGGGTCGGGCTCAGGAGACCTATGGAGAAGATCCATATCATCTCGGTGAGATGGGTGCGGCGTCTGTGCGGGGTGTCCAGCGCCATATCATGGCCTGTGTCAAGCATTTCGCTGCCAACAGCATTGAAAACGCTCGGTTCCGTGTTGATGTCCGGATGAACGAGAGGACCTTGCGCGAGGTCTACCTGCCGCACTTCAAACGGTGCGTCGATGAAGGCGCTGCATGCGTGATGAGTGCCTACAACAAGGTCAATGGGCATTACTGTGGTCACAATCGTCACCTCCTGCGGGACATTTTGAAGAACGAATGGGAGTTTGAAGGCTTTGTGGTATCTGATTTCCTGCGCGGCATTCGCAATGGAAGAGCCGCCAGTGCGGGCGTGGACATCGAGATGCCCTTTACCATTCACTTTGGGAAAAGGCTGATGAAACTGGTACAGGAAGGCGAGGTTTCGGAGGATGTGATTGACGAGGCAGTGCTTCGCATCCTGAGACAGAAGAAAAGATTCGCCCAGGTAGGTGAGCCGGCGCGGTACAAGCCACTGGCTGTAGTCAGCCCGTCGCACATAGCACTGGCTCGTGAGGCTGCACAGAAATCCATTGTGTTGCTTAAGAACGGGAGGATGGGAGACGGTCATCACCGGGTACTTCCCATCGATGCTGCCCAGGTAAAACGTGTCGCAGTGATTGGCAAGCTGGCTAATACGCCCAACATCGGTGACAAAGGCAGCAGCATGGTCAGGCCACCCTATGTGATCACACCGCTTATGGGATTCCGCGCAGCGGTACCACAGAGTTGCGAGATTACGTACAGGAATGGGAGAGACATGGACAGGGCCGCCGACATGGCGCGCAAGGCTGATGCTGTTGTCGTTGTGGTGGGGTACACCCACAGGGATGAAGGAGAATATATGTTTCACAAGGGGGGTGACAGAGATACTCTGACCTTGAAGCGGCACGATGAGGCTCTGATCCTGCGGATTGCTGCCGAAAACCCAAGGACGGTGGTGGTCCTCTTGGGGGGCAGTGCCATCATCACTGAAGCTTGGCGTGAGAAGGCTCCTGCGATCTTGATGGCCTGGTATCCTGGGATGGAAGGCGGCAATGCCCTGGCGGACATCATCTTTGGCAAGGTCAATCCCTCTGCGAAGCTGCCGTGTTCATTCCCGACGTCCGAAAGCCAGCTCCCGTTCTTCGACAAGTGCGCCACGTCCATCGAATATGGCTACTTTCACGGCTATCGGCTGATGGACAGGGAAGGCCATGAGCCTGCTTTCCCCTTTGGCTTTGGCCTCAGCTATACCACCTACGCCCATAAGAACCTGCAACTTGATCATGATGAAATCGGCATAGACGGTATGCTGAGGGTGAGCGTGGAGGTTACCAATACAGGCAATGTTGCCGGTGAAGAAGTGGTCCAGTCATATGTTGGGTATGAGGGTTCACGTGTAGAGAGGCCACTTAAGGAACTGAAAGGTTTTGCCAGGGTGCACCTTGATCCAGGCGAAACCAGGAGGGTGGTATTTGCACTCACCGCCGCACAACTGGCCTACTATAACGAGCAACAAGCCAGTTGGATTGTGGAGCCCATCACCTACACAGTATACGTGGGTCCTTCATCTCGTGCAGAAGAGCTGCTGAGTGCTCAATTCTGCATTTGCGGCTGAACCCGTGACTGCTGTGGTGCGTTGGTTGCCCTTCTGACAAATCCATAGACTATCAAGAACAGGGCAAGGTAGTAGGTAACCATGCGGTTATCACTGTGGGATACCATAGACCGCTCTGTAGGTTAGAGACGACCAGATTCTATTATGGTATGGCGGCCATGGCTGCTCCTGCGAAGAGAGGCAGTGTCAAGTTGTCGTCCACCGGGTTCCGTATGGCCTGTCCGATGGTAGCAGCTATGGAGCCGACTAGGATGGTCACCAGACCGATGTCCAGACCAGCATAATGAAGGGCAAAGCCGGCAGCGAGACATGCCACGAAGCAGGCCAGATCCCCTTCAAGTGCCTTGCCGAAGAGTCTCGTCCTGCCAATATAGCGACCAACTATGCCGGCTGCCACGTCACCCACAGCCAGGAAGCACACTGATAGCACTGCAATATCCCTGCCAAAGGCTAGGTATGCCATCAGTGCTGCAACAAGCACATAGCTCGACGTGGTGACTCGAGATGTCTCTTCTTCACGCAACAGCGATCCGAAGTGTGAGAAGAACCATCTGTTCATGCTGGGAACTTTTAGTCTGATGAACTCGAATGCCAGGAAAATGAAGGTGACGAGCCCCAGAGAAATGAGCATGGCCGTCGTTGGCAGGAACCATGCGGCAAATGCAATACCCAACCCTGCAGACAAATGCCACGAGCGCCTTTTGATCATGCTTCGCATCGGAAACACCTTCTTTCTTTTACGAATTGTTATTATACATCTGCTTGTCAAGTCCTCAATGGACTGAGTTCTAGACTTACTCCTTGCAAGATTAGCTTGTGTAAGTGATAATCTAAGCAGGGGAATGCCAATCAAGTATGCCATCTCTTCGCACCATGCCACAATCTATAGTGAGGCATGCTTAGCATATGTTTCGTTGCGGTCTGGGTTTGAGAGCCTCGTCGACAGGATTTACGTTCTGAGCAAGGCAGAGAAAAGGTTCAACGACTTTCTCCTGCGGTTGGCAAGGACAACACTCAACTCCAGATTGGTTGGGCCACACCTTTTCGATGCCATCGAGCTCCACCTGACGGATCCACGCTTGTTCTACAATGCCCTCGAGTGGAAGATAAATGACAAGATGATAGGTTTGCTGAGAGACCCCATTGCCTCCTTCCATGCACACGTGGAGAAGAATCCTTTGCTGAAGCGATACTCCTTCAACCTGTGCGAGACTTCAAGAAGAGTGAGAAGGGCGGCAAGAAGCCAACTGGAGACCGCTTATAGGATCATGCAAACCCATCCTGACTTGGTCGTGACTGAGAATCCTGTCTTCGTTTTTCATGCGGGGGTTGCCAGAAACGAAGAGGATAGAGAGAAAGCATTGGCCAGATCGAGGGAAAACATTGGATACATAGCTGTTACCAACACGCAGCTATGTAAGGAGTATGGTGGGGGGCGAAGAGTGATTCCAACCATTGAAAACAGTCCACGGGACAGGCTATCCCTTTGTCAGACAATCGGCGATTGCAGGCAGGCAATAGCCGGCTTTGAGGACGAAGTCAAACTCACTCTTGACTATGGTCATGTTCTCACTGTGGATGGAGAGCGAGGCAGGCTACTGGATGGACTGAAGGGTGGAACAATTGGCGAAAGCATAGTCCACCTACATCTGCACCACTCGCCAGAGGTCAACAAGGAAATACAACATGCTCATGCACCGTTCTCTAAGATTCAGGGGGGCCAATTGCAGCGTCTGCGAGATGACCTTCATGAAATCTTGGAACGCACAGGAATCAGGAAGCAGGGTTGTATTACCCTGGAAGTACCGTCGAAAGACCCCTTTGACTACCTTCCGTGGCTGCGTGGCATGAAGAGGGGCCGCTCAATGGCAAACAGGCTACTGAAGCCTACGGGGTTTTTTGAGAGCGGTGCACACCGCGGGAATATCGAAGACCAGCTTGCCAGCCTGAATATCGTGAGGGAATTGGTTGACTGGAGCGCACCAGACATACGGCAATCGTAGTTCTGCTCATTCTCCCCGATGTGCTATCATTGCTGATCAAGAGGGATACCGGCATGTGTGCCTATCTCTGGTGGCGAGTGACGAGTTCCATCGGCCGAGCAATCATGGTTCGTATAAGAGGATTTTGCCATGATGCAGGACTGTTCAGTGACACCGCTGGGACCTCACAGTCATAGATTGTAGACTTTGAAGGATGGTGGATGGTATTGGTTTTGGTTCCTGGCCCGGTCTGTGAAGTGCAAATCAGAGGGATTATAATCTATCGGGAAGCTGACCGGGGGGAACGAGGAGGCTCATATTGAACACAGAGGGCGAGCGAATTCTCTCTACACGGGAGTGGGGAGAGTCGGTGAAATCGGTTCTGACCAACAAGCTGGTCAGCTCTCTATTCGATCTGGATGAGGAAGCGCTGGGCAGGTCGGGGGTTGTGGCCATACTGGAAGAGGAACTTCGTCCCTTCCTGGCACTAAAAGCCAAGGTGCAATCTGAACAACCTGAAGAGACCGTGCTCGGATCAGCTCACGAAAAACTCCTGGAGTTGATGAAACGATCATTCATGGTTGCACAGCAGGCTCTCCTGAATCGCTCGCAGGCTGAGGAAGAAGAGAAGGTTTTGGGGAATCAGCCTCCGGATCAGTCACCCCCGGACACTGATTCGGGGAGAAAACGCTTGCTGGGATGGTATGTCACCAGGATGAACGATATCGGTGAGCAGTTCCTGTTGGTCCTGGCAGAGGTGGCTGAAAAACACAGAGACATATACGATCAACTCGATCTGCCTGTTGGCATCATCGCAGAGTCGTCGGGATCTGCTGGCCACACCGATGAGAGCAGTGAGAAGGTCAAGGCACCACGGAAGAGGAGCCGACTCCGCGATCAACTGCGCCAGTTGAGGGACTCCTCAGGCAGGACGCATTAAGTAGGGCTCGGTTCGTGCACCTGCATCAATTGAGGCTCACCCGTATTCGTTATCTCTTCACGGTAATGCGGGATACAAGGGAGACGAAAAGAGATCAGAGGTAGGCCCACCAGAAATCCAAGGAAGCTAGGCCGGTCTGCCAAAAATCGATCTTCGGGTCCCGGGCTGTTTTGTTTGACTATTTGCCTGGAGCAGTGAACAGATGGACAGGAATACCCGCAGTTGGAGAAGTACAGTATTCCTCCTGGCTGTGGTTGGCTGTGTGCAGTTCATTGCCCTTACTACTGCAGCCATGTTTCCGTACCCAGGAGGAACACATTCTGACAACAGCACAATTGGTTATTCATTCTGGAACAACTTCTTCTCAGATCTGGGCCGAACCACAGCGCATTCCGGTGATTCAAACACACCATCAATGATTCTCTTTGTGATCGCTCTGTCTCTGGGGGGAGTTGCCCTCTTGCTGTTCTTTATGGCAATACCTCACCACTTCAGGCAGACAAGCACTATCAGCCGCTTGAGCACCATTGGCTCGATTGTAGGGGTAGTATCTGCCGTCTCATATATCGGCATTGCATCTGTACCAGCGGATGTCAATCAGACACTGCACCGCCTTTTTGTCGATGTGGCATTCAGTTCCTTTTTGCTGGTGGTGGCATGCTATTCCATTGCTATCTTCAAGAACAGGAACTATCCGAACAGGTATGCCTTCGTCTATCTTGGGTTTGCCTTCATATTGGCTGTCTACCTCTGGCTGTTGTTCGCCGGTCCGGATCCGGACACTAGCAGTGGAGTGAGAATTCAGGCTACCGGTCAGAAAATCGTGGTCTATTCAGCCATTCTGTGCATGTTCATCCAGGCGTACGGAGCATTCCAGATAGAGAGATTGCCTGAATTCTCTGCGAGCACATAATGCTTTGACGTTCTGCGGCTGCATGTTTGGCCGACGATCCTGACCGTTGGGGATTGATTCAGGCTCAGTCTGCCTATTTCTCCAGCAACTGCAATATGCCTCTTATCGGCACTCTAAGCCAAG
>MGMW01000030.1 GCA_001795035.1 Chloroflexi bacterium RBG_13_53_26 | reverse complement strand
AAGGCGATCTCATGATGATGGTGGCCTTTGGGTCTGGTTTCACATGGGGAGCTAGTGTGATTCGGTGGTGAAGGAAGGACCTGTCGGCCGCTAACCTTAGAACTGCTCCAGCAGTTTTGAGATTTGCTCCAGCGTGAAGACCGGGCCGTCTTTACAGATATACTTCTCACCCACGTTGCAGCGGGCGCACTTGCCAAGCCCACACTTCATCTTGCCCTCAAGCGTGGTGACGATCTGATTGTCGCCAAAGCCCAGCTTCTTCAGTTCAATGAGTGTGAAGTGGATCATAATCGGCGGCCCGCAGATGACGGCCACAGCGTTGTCCGGTGAGAGGTTCAATTCCTTGACCACCGAGGGGATGAGGGCTACGCGGCCGGTCCAGCTCTTGTCACCGGCGTCAACGGTGAGCTCCAGCTTCGTTTTCGGAGACCCCGCCCAGGTGTCGAACTCGCTGGCAAAGACCAGGTCCTGCGGAGTACGGGCCCCATTGATGATGAGCAGCTCTCCATAGTCAGCTCTGTGATCCAGAATAGTGAGGATAACAGGGCGCAGCGGCGCAAAACCGATGCCGCCACCGATGATGTGGACGTTCTTGCCCTTGAACTCATCGAGCGGGAAGTGATTCCCAAACGGCCCCCTCACTCCTACGGCTGCCCCCGGCTCCAGCTCGTGAAGGGAGCCAGTGACCGTGCCCACCTTCCTGACGGCCACCTCCAGCGGCCCTTTGCGATAGGCAACTGAGGTTAGCCCAAATGGAGACTCCCCTGTGCCGAAGGCGGAGACGAAGATGAACTGCCCCGGGCTGTAGTCGAAGTTCGCCCTGACCTCAGGGTCGTCGATCTCGATCCTGAAAAGTCTGACATCAGGCGTCAGGTCAATCGAGTCCTGGAGCGTGGCCAGATACGGCACAAAGGGGCTGTCGGACTTCACTTCGGTGCTCCCATCTTCTGAACGTCCTCTATGATCTCCCGAATATCTATGTTCACCGGACAGGACCTGACGCATCTGCCGCAACCAACACAATGTAGAGGACCAAACTGCTCCGGGAAATAGAGCAGCTTGTGGCCGAACCTCTGCCTCATGCGGGCTCCTTTGTTGGCCCGAGGATCGTGGCCGCCGGCAATCTTGGTGAACCCCGGCGACTGACAGCTCTCCCAACTGCGCACCCGCTCGGTCCTGCCTTTGTCGGTGTAATCACGTACATCGAAACAGTAGCAGGTGGGGCAGACATAGGCACAGACATTGCAGTGAATACATCTGTCCGCCACGCGACTCCAGTAGGCGCTGTCGAATGCCTGGCGCATCTTCTGAACAACGCCTTCGCTGGGCACAGCCGCAGTCTTAGGAGCCTTCGGTTTCGGCAGGTCCGCTGTGGATAACAATCCCTCTGAAAGTAGAGATTTGCCCTTCTCAGTGAGGATTTCCACCAGGTAACCGTCCTTCACTTCCGTGAGCATGATATCCAGGCCAGCGGTGTCCTGCGGGCCACTGCCCATGCTCTCGCAAAAGCACTCGGGGCAGGCAGTCAAACAGGAAAGGCCCACCATGGCCGTCTTCTCACGGTGCTGACGGTAGAAGGTGTCGGCTGGGTCTGCCAGATAAGGCAGATCCAGTATGGTGATACCTCTGGCATCGCAGGGGCGGATGCCGAAGATCACAGTCTCTTTCTCTATCTCGGGAGGCAGCAATTCCACCTTCCCATCTTTCCTTTCAACATAGAACAGCGTCTCTGTCTTGGGGAAGAACCACTCCTTAGGAGAAAGCGTCGTGTTCTCATAATCGAAGACAATGTCTTCTACACGGCCGACTTCCTTGAAAAGAATGAGTCCATCAACTCTGGCAGGCGCAACCAGATGGCGGTTCTCCATCAGTTGCCCTAACCAGGAAAGAAGATGCTGTTTCGAGATGAATTGGCTCATTCGCCTATCCCCAGTTTCTCCTCTTTCTTGAACGTAGAGAAGGGCGGCGAGGTCTCGGCATCCATGCCCGCCTGGAAATTGAACAGCCCCAGGACCTCCTTCTCCAGCTTGCGGTTGAGCAGGCTGAGCGGGATGTCCACCGGGCAGACCTGCTCACACTGGTAGCACCCGATGCACCGTCCCGCCAGATGGAAGGCGCGTATGGTATTCCAAACCTCATTTTCCCCGGGAGCGATCCTGATGCCGACCCACAAAGGATCCAGCCGCTCCGCGAAGCACTCGGGACAATAGCAGCCAGGACAGGCCTGACGGCAGGCATAACAGCGTATACAGCGACTGAACTGCTCTTTCCAGAACACCTGTCTCTCCTCTGCCGATTTCGCTTCCATCTCCACAACATCAGGATAGTGCTCGGCAACGGTCGGCTCTGAAGGCAGTTCGCCTACCAGAACATCGTAGATCACCGGTACGTGTTGCTGACACACCTGGCAGGCATTGAGCAGTTTCGCGCTGGCCTGCCTCCATTGTCTTTCCACTACACCGGGACAGACCACGCCAATGATATGGATTTTCTCCCTCTGAAGCTGGCTTTCATTGAGAAGCAGGTTGATGGCCCGCGAATCGCAGGGCTTGACGACAATAGCGGTGGGTTTGCCCTTGCGATTGAGTAGATACCTGGTCAGGTTGTGAGTGCAGGTCTGATCGAAGATGAGCCTGTCTGCCTCCTCTGGCTCATAGACAAACAGGGGTCGGGCATTCACCCCATCGGTGGCACGCTCATAGCCTATAACGCAGTCCACAACTTTGTTCTCCAGAAGCTCCCTGGCTTTCTGGCGGATCTGGGCTGTCTGATCCATGGCGGCACTCATTGGACCGTAACCGCCTTCCTGGGTCCCAGCTTGATCAGACCATCTGTGAAGGTCGAAACCACCTGGGAGAACTTCTTTCCCTCGGAGGCCGAGACCCACTGCAGCCAGAATCTCTCTCTTTCAATACCCAGGTATTCCAGAAACGGGTGAAGCATGGCGAAACGACGCCTGGAATAGTAGTTGCCTTCCGTGTAGTGACAATCTCCAGGATGGCAGCCGGCAACCAGGACACCGTCAGCCCCGAGCTGGAACGCCTTGACCACCAGCAGGGGGTCAATCCTGGCTGAGCAGGGCACCCGTATGATGCGGATATTCGAAGGGTAGCAGATGCGGGCAGTGCCCGCCATGTCTGCCCCGGCATAGCTGCACCAGTTGCACAGAAATCCCACTATTCTGGGCTCAAAGTCTACTGCCATAGAGATGTTACCTCGGCCAGCAATTGCTGCTGGGTGAACCCTCGCAGGTTGGGCGCTCCAAACCGGCAGGCAGCTACACACAGGCCGCAGCCTTTGCACAGGCTTTCATTGACTACTGCCACGGTGCGACCATCCCTGAGAACCTGAGTATCGATAGCCTTGAAAGGACATACCTTGGTACAGAGCAGGCAGCCGCCGCACTTCATTTGATCGATCACGGCCACCATCGGATCGGTGGTGAGGAAATCCTGACTGAACAGCACAGCCACCTTGGCTGCAGCAGCGCCCCCGCTGGCCACGGATTCGGGAATGTCCCGCGGGCCGACGCAAGCACCGGCCACAAAGACACCGTCGCTCATCGTCTCCACCGGACGCAGCTTGGGATGGGCCTCGATAAACAATTCGTTGACATCGTAGCTGACCTTCAGGGCCTGTGCCAGTTCCACCGCACCCGGATTGTGCTCCATGCCGATAGCTAGTACCACCATATCGGCCGGGATCTCCACCATTTCCCCCAGTAGCGTATCCTCACCCCGGACGATGAGTTTGCCATCCTCCTGACGTATTTGCGACACCTTACCCCGAATGTATATGGTACCGCTCTCCTGGGCTCGCTTGTAGAATTCCTCATAGTCCTTGCTCACTGTCCGGACGTCCATGTAGAAGACATAGCATTGCACCTCAGGGTCATGCTCCTTAAGCATGATAGCGTGCTTGGCTATATACATGCAGCAGACCTTGCTGCAGTAGGTCCGACCTCTCTGTTCGTCTCTGGAGCCAACGCAGGTGAGGAACACCACATCCTTGGGATGTTCACCGGTGGAGGGACGGGTCACCTCGCCACTGGCAGGTCCAGAGGCGCTCATCATCCGCTCCAACTGCAGACCGGTGATGACATCGGGATGCCTCCCGAAGCCCAGCTCGCTGTAGATCGTTGGATCAAAGGGCTTGTAACCCGTAGCCACAATAATAGCCCCGAACTTCTCCGTCAAAATCTCGTCCTTTTGCTCCCAGTCAATGGCATTTACCGGGCAGAGCTTCTCGCAGACCCGGCATTGGGGTGGCGGCTTGCCCTCCTTCTTCTCCTCCATGAATCGCAGGTACTTGTAATAACGGCAACTACTGGTATCTATGACGGGCTTCGGAGGTACAGCCTGAGGGAACGGAATATAGATTGAAGTGCGCTTCCCCATCCCCACATCAAACTCCGAAGGTGCCTTCTCCGGACACTTCTGCCAGCAGATACCACAGCCAGTACATTTGGTGTGGTCAACCTTCCTCGTTTTCTGAAGAATGCTGACCTCGAAATTGCCCACGAAGCCCTTGACTTCTTTCACTTCGGCAGAGGTGAGCAGGGTGATATTGGGATGCTGGGCCACTTCTACCATCTTGGGCGTGAGGATACATGAAGAGCAGTCGAGGGTGGGAAAGGTCTTGTCCAACTGAGCCATGCGCCCACCGATGGTGGGCTCGCGCTCCACAAGTACTACCTTGTGGCCGGCGTTGGCGATATCCAGGGCCGCCTGGATTCCAGAGATACCGCCGCCAATGATCAGAGCCCGCTTGGTCAACGGCACTTGCTTGGGAAACAGTTGCTCATGGCGAGCGACCTTGGCCACCGCCATCCTGATCAACTCCATAGCTTTTATGGTAGCTGCTTCTTTCCCATCGCCGTGAACCCAACTGCAATGCTCCCGAAGATTGGCTATCTCCAGAAGGTAGGGGTTCAGGCCGGCTGCCGCCACAGTCTTGCGGAAGGTGTTCTCGTGCATCCGCGGTGAACAGGCAGCAATGACAACGCGGTTGAGCCTGTGCTCAACGATGGCATCGCGAATGAGGGCCTGCCCCGGCTCGCTGCAGTTGTATTTGTTCTCTGCAGCATGCACCACCATGGGCATCTGCTTCGCTGCCTCGACTACCCCGTTTATGTCAACGGTGCCGGCAATGTTGGTACCGCAATGACATATGAAAACCCCTATCCTGGCCATCTTTCAAACCACCTTGTATGCTGGCTACAGTGCTTCCAGAACCAGCTCCGATATCTCCTTGAGCTTGATGACATCGCTTCTGTCCGAAGTCAATATGCTGTCCTCGAAATTGAGCATGCAGTACGGACAGGCGGTAGCCAGCACGCTGGCTCCTGTGGCTACTGCCTGATCCAGCCTGAGATCGGAGAGCCTCTCGCCCTTCTTGGTCTCCTGCCATATCCTGCTGCCGCCCCCTCCGCAGCAGAGGCTGTTCTCCCGGTGATCCACCATCTCCACCAGGTCCAGCCCCGGGATGCTCCTCAGTATCTCCCTCGGTTCATCGTAAACACTATTGTGACGGCCCAGGTAGCACGGATCGTGGTAGGTAACCTTCAGGTTCGTTTCCCTGGTCGGCTTCAACCGTCCCTCTCGGATAAGCTCCGCCAGGTATTGAGTGAAGTGAACCACTTCGATATTGCTCCCCAGCTCAGGGTACTCATTCTTGAAGGTGTGGTAGCAGTGCGGAGAACTGACGACTACCTTTGTAACGCCGTTCTCCGAAAAAGCGCTGATGTTGCTCTGCGCCAGGGTCTGGAAGAGGCTCTCGTTTCCCGCCTTGCGCACGCTCTCGCCGCAGCAGCTCTCCCGCGCGCCGATGATGCCGAAGCTGACCCCCGCCTTATTGAGCAGACTGGCCGTAGCCCGGGCAACTCTCTTGATGTTGGGATCATAGGCCGGTATGCAGCACGAGAAATATAGTATCTCCGTACCCTTGGTGAAGGTCTTTACCTCAAGATCCTTCGCCCAATCGGTTCGCTTCTCCGCCGCTTCGCCTAGGGGATTGCCCGTTCCAGCGATGTTCTTCAGAGTTACCCGTAACGAATCAGGAACGTGACCGGCCCCCATCCCCACCACCACGCTGCGGAGAGCCTTCATGATATCTATTATGGCCACGCCACGGGGGCAACGGGCCACGCAGGCCCGGCAGGTGGCACATATCCAGGTATCCTCACTCTCGAAATCCACCACGCCGAGCTGGGACTGGTGGATCAACTTGCGGGTGGGGAAACTCCTCACCATGTTCCAGGGGCAGGTGCCAGTGCAGAGGCCACACTGGTAGCACTGCTTCAGAGCATTGCCCCCTGACTCAACTACAGCGTCTATCGCTTCCTTAAACGGGGATACCGGTATGGTGCAAACTCCCTTTCTTGCCCTCGGTCAAAGCCAATATAAGAGGGACAGCTTTCCAAACACAAAAGCTATCCCTTCCTGCTTCTAAAACTAGATTCTAGCACGATGAAACTCAGCCCGCAATTTCCCTGGGGTTTACTTGGGACCTGTCAGAGGCAGCGCCCGGGCCACTAGCTCGCTCAAGTCCATGGCCTTGATGGACTCCTCTGCCTCTCTCGCTTTCAGACCATCTTCAAACATCGACAGACAGTATGGACAGGCCGTGGCCACTGTGTCCACCTTGGCCTGTATCACCTCATCGGTCCGTCTTGTGTTGAGACGCTTGTCTGGAGGCTCCTCCATCCACATATGACCTCCGCCACCACCACAGCAGAAGCCTTTCTTTCCATGTCTGGGCAGCTCCACTCTGTCTATACCCTTGATGGCATCCAGGACTTCCCTCGGTTGCCGCAAAATATCGTTGTGGCGGCCCAAATAGCATGAGTCGTGGTATGCCACCTTCAGCCTGTCCATGCCACCCACCCTCAGCCTGCCCTGTGATATCAGTTCGGCAATGAGCTGCGAATGGTGGATAACCTCAAAAGTGCCGCCGAACTGCGGGTATTCGTTCTTCAGTGTGTTGAAGCAGTGAGGACAACTGGCCACGATCTTCTTGACATTGTAGTTCTTCAGCACTTCGATGTTCTTCTGACAGAGTGTCTGGAAAAGGTACTCATCTCCCATCCTCCGGGCGGGATCTCCACAACAGCCCTCCTCTACACCCAGTATCCCGAAATTGATCCCGGCTGCCTGCAGAACCTTTGCTGTGGCAATAGCCACCTTCATATTCCTGTCCTCCAGAGCGGCAGTGCAGCCTACCCAGTACAGCATATCTACATCCGCTTTCTCTGACAGCGTCGTTACTCCCAGACCGCTGATCCAGTCCGTCCTCGTCGCTGTGGTTCCCCTCCAGGGATGGCCCCTGGTCCCCAGACTTTGAAGCGCTCCCTGGGCAGATTCAGGAAATTCAGCCCTCTCCAGAGCCAGATTGCGGCGCATCTCCACAATCTTATCTACGTGCTCAATATATACCGGGCATGCCTCCTGGCAGGCACGGCAGGTAGTGCAGTCCCAGATTACCTCTTGAGTGATGACATCGTTGATCATGTCCCGCCGCGGCTCTTTAGGTTTCCTCCACAGGGGTATGGGGTATACCTCATAGAGATGATCCTTCAGGTCCAGGACAAGCTTCTTCGGCGAAAGCGCCTTGCCGCTGATGTTGGCCGGGCAGTTGTCCTGACAGCGACCGCACCGGGTGCACGCATCGAGGTCCAGGAGCTGCTTCCAGGTGAACTGCTCTATCTTGGATGCTCCGTAGCTCTCGGCTGTCTCCAGGTTTATAGGAGTCAGCGCCCCCTTGGGCTTCTGCGAACGGAAGAATATGTTCAGCGGCGACAGCAGGACGTGCTGCAGGCGGGAGCGGTAGACGAAAATGTAGGCCAGGAATATGAAGGCCACCGCGGTGTGGAAGACGACTCGGTGCCATATCAGAATCTGGTTGTAGTAGGTGATTGAGAAGGTCTGAAAGATCTTGGAGAAGCCATAGCTCACCGGCGCCCATAGGTACCAATCCGTGGGAGACACATCAGCCGTGGCAATACGATAGCCTTTGATCATGAAACCGGTCAGCAGGATGACGAACACCCAGATGAACACCAGATGATCATCTGCTTTGCTGTCCAGCCGGGATGGCTTCAGAACATACCTTCGGAACACAGCCAGGAGTCCACCAATGATGATCAGGGCAGCTCCAGCCTCTGAAGCCAGCGAGGCGTACAGAAAGACGTCCTGCGGCGGATTGCTTATGTTGACGGTATACGAGAATAACCTTATCAGCTTGCCGAAAACAAAGAGTATGCTCCCCCAGAGGATCATGAAATGCATCCAGCCAGGGTAGGCTTCGCTCAGGATTCGCATATGGGCAAAAGACACCAGTATGGTGGTTTTGATGCGTCCGAATAGATTGTCCGTGCGGGAGTCCTTACCACCCAGGCGCCACAGCAGGAATCGTCTGACGTAACCAAAAGCGAAGGCCGCGGCCAGAGCTGGGCTGAACACCAGAAAACCGATTATTACCGGCAGGAAAATATTCTGGATATACCACAACTGGCCATCCCAAAAGTCCATAGATATCAAACCATCCTTCTGATTAACCGACGCCAGTCAGAATATCGAATGCCACTCTTGCTCATATCTTTGGGTAAGTCGGATAGAAAGCCGTCAGGTGCGTGATAAAGAAAATCACCAGCAAAGCACCGACCACTGACAGGGCCATCAATATGGCCCTGTTGTATTTGGAGCCGACACCGAATTCGGCCAGTATCAGTTTCACTCCCCAGAGTATGCAGAAGATTATGCTCGCCAGCACCAGGACTTCCAGGATTATGGCCGCCGTTCTGATGAAGATATCCATCTGCCTACACTCCAACCCTGCTTCTTGCTGAACCCGGCTTGGTTCTCATTTTGCAGTCGGGGCACATCTCCAGCCGCGAAGTGTTGCCCCCCATGGCACCGATCCTGGCTCTTATCTTCTCCACCATGGCCCTGGGGGCCACCGGCGCCCCGCATACCTCGCACCACACAAAATCACCTTTCATTACTGTCTGGGGTGAGCCACCCAGCTTGTCCAGCTCCAGCATCCTCTCCAGCTTGAGGCATACCTCGGGACAAACCTTGATGCACAGGCCACATGCCACACACCTCTCCTGATGGAAGGCAAGCCCACATGAGTCTCTCCCGGGCATAGCCTTCAATGCCCCTGTCGGACAATCCGCAGCACACAGACCACAACCGGTGCACCGTGAACTGTCCAGGGTCAGCTTCCCGAATGGCACCACACCTGCCGAGATCGTTCCAACATGTGTCTCCCCCAGTCTCTCCCCCATACCGCGGATGAGCGCCGACAAGGGCAGACTTTCTGCCGGAAACCCCACAGGCACAGGCGATCGCAGTGATATGGGAGCAAGTTCGGCAATAGTTCGGCCAAAATTGAGCAGTTCCTGCTCCAGATTTCTTTCTTCAAAGAAACTCACCCGCTCCGGCTGAATACCCCAGTGATTGAGTAGTGCCTGGACAAACTGAACCGTCCCCTGCCACTTCTCGGAGCCAAATCTGAACTGGCACTTCTCACTCTCATAGATCAAGGCCAGCCCCTGGGCCCCCAGGTCGAAAGCGCGCAGCATCAACCATGGAGATGCCATGGACAGGCATGGCATCTCCATGGGCAAGAAATTGGGGGCATGTTTGAAGATGTCGCTGTCAGAGTCGCCGGAGGAATGTCGGCTGCTCTGGCACACCATAGCTACTATCCTCGGTTGTGGTGAATTGCCATCATCCAGAAGCAGTCCCTCCAGTTCGGCATTCAACTGGTTGAGTGAAAATCGGGGATGAACAATGGCTCCCCGGGGGCACGCGTCGATGCACACCCCGCATCCTCTGCAGGCAAGACTGTCAATTGAAACACCACCATCATCAACTACTATCGCATCGAAAGCACAGCTCTGCCGGCACAATTCGCACCTCTCCCCAACGCACTTCAGCGACTCTATGTAGGGGATAACCTGATACTTCGGCACCAGCGAATGGAACAGGTCCCGCCGGCTGATCTCGCCATGCGGCGCATTGAAATGCAGTTTTCGAGCCTTCTCGGGCACATCTCCCAACACTAGGTAGTGCCTCCCTCGGCGGCAAGAGCCTTCTGCTCAGCCGTTGCCTCTGATCCTTCATCGGCTGTACCTTCTGAGCCTGCTGTCGGCAGCAACTGCAAAAACTTCAGACCCAGGACATACATCAGCCCCAATAAGGAGAATATGCCCACAGTCATCAGGGTCTCGGCAGGCATGATGGGAAATCCTCCCCTGACACCCCACACGCCTTCAATCTCACCCGGATAGTACTGCAGGGGCTGCGATAACCCTGGGAAGATTATGCCCATTCTTTCACCGAATATCCCGATCACGCAGATCAGACAGGCGATCATTATCCCCTTCACCGTCTTACCCCACTTGGGGTGGCATAGTATTATCAGCGGAATGACATAGCCCAGCGTCACCTGCATGCCCCAGAAGATCCAGCTCCAGGGACCCTGTGTCAGGAACAGCACGGACTCGCGTGCCGGAGGGTAGAAGTGAGTCAGCTTGTCTGTCACCACCAGAACCACCAGAACGATGATGAGTACGATCAGCATCCTGCCCAAAGACACATACATGTCCTTGCTTATTGGCCGCTTGCCCAGCTTCAGTGTCACATACGAGAGCAACATCACCAATGCCAATCCAGAGGCAAAGGCAGCAGAGATGAACTCAACCGGCTTCAAGGGTGAATACATGATGCCACGGGTTTCTATAAACCCGAAGATGGCCCCCGTGCCCATGTGCACCAGGATGGCCCAGAGTACCGCAACAGGAGCGATTACCTTGGTGAGCTTGCTGTTCGCCAGAGCGGCAGCCAGATAAGCCACAAGTAATCCAATGTAGCCGGCATAGAAGATCCCGTTGACCGCGAACATGGATTTCATATTGCTGAGGTAGCCATACATGAATAGCCGCCACATCTTCTCCGGCCGGCCCAAATCTGTCAGCACGCACACCATGGCGCCGATCATCAGCAGCAGCCCCATGAACACAGCCATCCTGCCGATCGGCTTGTAACGTTCCTGCCCGAAAACATAGACCAGTGACGAGACCACCAGAGAGCCTGCACTGAGGCCGATGAAGAAAATATCCACGGTGATGAGCTGACCCCAGCTCACCGAATTATTGATACCCCAGAGTCTCAAGCCTTCCAGGTAGCTGACCATATAGGCAACTATCCCCGTGAGCGCCAGCACAGCGAGGACAGCCACCAGGACCTTGTATTTCCTTGAGGTCCCCTTGATAGGCGTAAAACTCAATTGCATTAGGCCTCTCCTTAGCTGCTACCTGGGGAGATAGATCGTCTTTGGGTGAGTGCTCATTTCTTCACGTAATTTGAAGGAGTTCCTCGTCGCCAGAAGCCTGGATACTTCGCTTTCCGGATCATCCAGATCACCGAAGAATCTGGCCTCCGCAGGGCAGGCCTCGACGCAGGCCGGCACCACACCATCCGGGCTGCCAATGTCAACGCCCTTCTCTAACGCCTGGTCTATCCGGTGGAAGCAATAGGTGCACTTCTCAACCACACCGCGGGTCCGACGGGGGTACGGCCACGGCCCTATATGCCCCACGTAGCTGAGGTCCAAATCAGGAGGCAGGTCCGGGCGGTCATACTCTTCATCTGCCTGATCCTTGAAGTTGAAGTTCCTGGACCCATAGGGACAGGCGATAATGCAGTACCGGCAGCCGATGCAGCGGCGGAAGTTCTGCATCACAATGCCATCTCCCCGCTGGTAGGTCGCCTTCGCTGGGCAAACATTCACACAGGGAGGATGCTCGCAGTGCATGCAGGGCATGGGGATTATCTGGGTATTTACGGTTGGATATTCACCCTCGGTGACCGCAATAACCTTATGCCAGTACAAATCCTGATGCCTCTTCCATTCATGAGGTGAGCCATGAGGCACGTTGTTCTCAGACTTGCAGGCCAGAGAACACGCCTGACAGCCTACACACTTGTCCAGGTCGATGATCATGCCCCACTTTGCCATTCAATGCCTCACGCTTTGCGGATCTTCACCCTGGTGCTGAAGTAGGATGGTTGCCCGCTTTCCTCGTCATACTCGATGCCGATGACCTCGTTCGGATTCACACCTATGTCATCTGCCCACCTTCCAGAGGCATAGCGCCCCTGCCCGGTGGCCATGGCTGCCGCACCCGGAAGAATCCCTTGCCTTACTCTGGCCTCCGCCTCTATTTCACCGAACTCCGACTCGACCACGACTTCGTCGCCGTCTCCAATGCCCATACGCTCAGCCGCCTCACGGTTCATCTCCACCACGTTGTTCCAGCCAATGCCGTCCATCACCAGGAATACCTCTTGGGCCCAGGGACAGTTCTGCACCCCGCTTCGCATCTCCATCACAGGACGGTATATCCCCATCATGAAAGGACGCTGCGTGTCTTCACCGGGGAGGCTCACATTGAGCAGTCTCTCCAGATGCGTCGATTTGAACTCGAATCTATCCGAAGGAGTGTGGAATATCTCATCGTATTTGTAGTATTGATAGTCTTCACCCACCCAAACACCATCTCTCCTGAAATCCTCCCACGATACAAATGTCTCCGTGCGGTACCTCACGAATTCTTCGCCAAATCCAACTGCACTTCCCCCCATCGCCATGAAGGGATCAGACACCGGAGACCCCATCTCCGTGGCAAGATCGTATAGTATGGTGGCTATTGCGCTTGATTCGTACAGCGGCGAAACGACGGGCTGTTTTATCCTTGCCTCAGCATACCCGGAGCCTGGAATAGCACTCTCATAGCCCCACTCCTCAAGATAGGTGCATGCCGGGAGAATGATATCGGCGTAGGCCGCCATCTCGTTCATGGCTGGCCCGATATGCACATAGTAGGGCAGGTTCTTTAGGGCATCGTTCCACTTCTTGGTGCTGGGAACCGACATGATCAGGTTGCTGTTGAAGCCCAGAGCTGCCTCAACTGAACCGTTCCGTACCAGGTCGGCCAACTCGCGGAAACTTATCCCTCCCTCTGTGACATCCAGAGGCAGAGGCCTGTACGGCGGAGACTCCTGATACACTATCCCGCCGGGAACATCGATGCTGCCCACCAGCGCATTGAGGCAGAATATGGCGTGGCTGGCATACGAACCATAAGCCCAACTGGTAGCCGACTCACCGCTCCAGGCAACAGAAGGTCTGGATCGGGCGAAATCCATGGCTGTCTCACGAATAACCTCAGCATCAACGCCAGTGATCTTGGCCACTTCCTCCGGGCTGAATCTGTAGCTCGTGGCCACAGTCTTAAAGTTCTCGAACCCGGTGGTCCAATTGTCGATGAAATCGTGGTCTATCAGGTCTTCGCCTATTATCACGTTGGCCATGGCCATAGCCATAGCGCCCTCTGTTCCCGGGTTGATGGGAATCCACTGATCTGCCTTAGCTGCCGTCACAGAATATCGCGGGTCAATAACCACAACCTTGCTTCCGTTCGGCGTCCCGCGACGCAACTCACCCCAGAGGTGAATATTTCGTGCCAGTGGCTTCTCGGATTCCACGATACTGGCTCCAAAGGCCAGAATATACTTGGTGGAGGTCTCACTCGCGTTCTCGGATCTGAGTTCATAGCCACTGTTGTCCCGCCCGTCCGCCATCCGCTTGCCCTCAACATCAGCAGCCATTTCAAGGCTTTCTTCGTGGAACAGATTGGTGGTTCCGTAGGCTCTGGCAAACTGGCGGATCAGGTCTTCATTGCTGTTCGTGTTCAACCCTTGAAGCATCAGGAGCTTCTCGGGAGAGATGCTCCCCAGCTTCTGGGCGATTCGACTTATTGCCTCGTCCCAGGATATCCGCTCAAAGTCGTTTTCCAGATCAACACCATTGCCCTTGGCTCTACCGGAGACCCTGGCCAATGGAGTCGTCGTGAATCGGTCTGGATTGTAAAGGACTTGTAGCCCGACATGCGACCGGGGACAGGTCTTGCCATCTGAGTAGGGGGAATTGGAGTTGCCGAATATCCTCACCGCCTTGCCGTTGACCACTCTGACCTTAATGGCGCACCGGGTGGGGCAGTTCAGACAGGATGTAAAAATGAATTGCTCGGTCTCAACTGCACTCTCAGTCCCCTTATCAAGGGTCTCATCGGGCTTGGGCCGCTTTATCACCACGATAGCGGTCAGCGCTGCGGCGGCGGCTGCCGATATGCCAAGAAAGGCCCTCCTGCTCATCCCAGAGCCATTGGACGACCTTTTCCCTTGTAGCTCGTTCTTACTGTCGGGCGTCAACTGACTCAAGTTCGTTTCTCTAACTCAAATCCTGACCCCTTCGCTGACTTCCCACCGCGAACGGTCTTTCCACAGAACTAGTTACTTAAATATGGTAGCCGTCCTGCCGCAGGCATGTCAAATCCTTTGCT
>MGMW01000029.1:17976-24096 GCA_001795035.1 Chloroflexi bacterium RBG_13_53_26 | reverse complement strand
GATAAATGTTGATCTCTAGTGTAGTGTCTCAGAAAAGACTTAACAATGGAATCTAGAAAGAATATCCAATGGATTCCGTGTCAAGCACGGAATGACACATTGTATAGGTATTACGATGACGTGACGCTAGGCCCGTTCAGCCATCCGTTCTGCGTATCCCGGATATGTAGAATGTCCCCATTGCTTTGGCAATAAGACGCCCTTCGCACTCTATTTGAGATTCGAGGACTGCCAGCCTCTTGCTTCTGTGGATGAGCTTTGCTTCGGCGACAAGGACCCCCGACGACACTGCCGTGAGGTAATTGATTTTCATCTCTACAGTGGCGATTCTCTCATCTTTGGCCAGATGGTCAAACAGCAGCCATCCCATGCTCACGTCGATCAGTGTATAGAGAGCGCCCCCATGCACAGTCCCGTTGACGTTGAGCGCTTCTTCGTGGATTTCCAGGATGCACCGGGGCACCCCACTCTCGCTCCTGGAGAATTCGAGACCGACTGAGCTGGCAAACGGACTGATTTTGGCTGGCAGCGCTGTCTTTTTGGTCATAGTGACTTTCCTCCCGTGCTTTATCCATTGCGTTGTGGCCAGACTGGAATTGCCACAACGCGGGATTGCCCACAAGAGTCTACAACGTCATGTTGACAGCAGTCTACCAGCAGAATACTCTATCTGTGATCATCTATGAGGGAGCGTCGCTTGCCGGTATAGCACGATGATAAAGAGCTTCAGGGGCAAAGCGCCCAGGATTGCCGCATCGGCCTTCGTTAGCGAAGCTGCTCATGTTATCGGCGATGTCGAGATAGGAGAGAACTCCAGCGTCTGGCCCGGTGCAGTGATTCGGGGGGATTTCGGCAGCATCAGGATTGGCAGGAACACCCAGATCGAGGATAGCTCCGTGGTTCATGCCGACAGCGACATGGTGATCGGAGATAATGTCCACATCGGACATGGTGCGGTAATACATTGTTCAAGAATAGGCAACAGGGTTCTCGTCGGCATGAATGCTACCATTCTCCATGGTGCTGAAATCGGTGACTTCTGCGTTATCGCCGCCAATTCTCTGGTGGGCGAGAGAAAGAGGATACCTGAAGGGTCTTTCGTTGCCGGCATGCCAGGCAGGGTGAGAGGCAAGGTGTCACCTCGGCAAGCAGCGTGGATAGATCTGGGTGTGGAGTATTATGTCAAGCTTGCCGCCGAATATGGACGACTTGGCCTGACAGCCACCTGACCGAACCTGGCGATGACGACAACCATGGCCGCCTGCATTCCTCCGGATTTCCGGGAAGATGCAGTCTATCGGCGTGTCTGATGTTGGCCCGAGGGACGAAGTGGGCGGGGAATTGAAAACAGGAATGGGGGCAGTGCAGCCGAAATTGACATGCAATCGAGCGTTATCATATCATAATATGTGGTCAGCTAGGCATGAAACTGGACACAAGACCCACACTGAGCATCGGTACAGCCACCAACAGTTGAAAGAGGATATCTGCTGTTTGCTAACCTGGGTCCTGGTAGTTGAACTGCCTGGCGTGTGGACAAAGAAACGTTGAGAAGGAGCAGAGGATGGTAGGAATAGTCTCTTATGGTGCCTACATTCCCATGTTCAGAATGAGTCGAGAAGTCCTCGGCTCAGTCTGGGGCAAATCGGCGGGTCGTGGAGAGAAGGCCGTAGCGAATGCCGATGAAGACAGCATCACTATGGCAGTGGAGGCGGTCATCGACAGCCTCACCGGCATGGACCGGCAGACGGTCGATGGCATCTATCTGGCTTCAGTCAGCACACCCTACAGAGAGAAACAGTCGGCCAGCATAGTCAGAGCCGCAGTGGACCTGCGCGAGAATGTGGAGAGCGTGGACTTCTCCAACTCCATCAGGTCATTCACCAGCGCTTTGAACTGCGCGGTGAATTCCATCAAGGCTGGTGCGGCCAAGCGGGTGGCAGTGGTTGCTTCGGATTGCCGACTGCCGGCCCCCAACTCTGAGCTGGAGCCGGTGTTTGGCGATGGAGCAGCAGCCCTGCTTCTGGGTGACTCAGACGTTGCGGTCAGCATCGAGGGCAGCTACACGCTCTCCAGTGAGTTCCACGACACATGGCTGAAACAGAATGATACATATCACTGGAATTGGGAAGATCGTTTCATTAGAGAAGAAGGTTGGGAGAAGATCCTGCCGCAAGCCGTCAAGGCATTGATGAAGAAACACAACGTCACCGCAAAGGATTTCGCCAAGGCGGTTTTCAATGGTCCTGATGCCAGGAGCCATGCTCAGATAGCCAGGAATATCGGCCTGGATGCCAAGACTCAATTGGTGAATCCGCTTTTCGATTCTGTCGGTGATACGGGCTCTGCCCTGGCTCCGATGACTCTGGTGATGGCGCTGGAAGACGCCAAGCCGGGAGACAAGATTCTGTTTGCCAACTATGGTGACGGGGCCGATGCCTATATCCTGCAGGTGCAGAAGCAGATCGAGAATGTGCGCGGCAGGCGCGGGATCAAGGGGCACCTGGCCTCTAAGACGCCTCTGAACAACTATGGCGTCTATCTGCAGATGCGTGACATGATGGAATGGGCACCCAGCGTGCGCCCCACCCGCCGCTCGGCTTTCACCTTCGTCTGGAGAGACCACAAGATGTTCTATTCCTGTTACGGGCAGAAATGCAAGACCTGCGGCAATATTCAATACCCCGAGCAGCGGTTCTGCATGTACTGCCAGACTCAGGATAACTTCGAACCGATCAGGCTGTCGGACAAGAAGGGCAAGCTGTTCACCTACAGCATTGACGAGCGCGCCAGGGAGATTATTCTGCCCCTGGTGAGAGCCGTGATCGATCTGGAGGGCGGTGGAAGGTACTACTCTTCGATGACCGACCGCGATCCCTCGAAGATCGAGGTTGGCATGGATATGGAGTTGACCTTCAGACTGGTATTCGATGGCAACAAAGAGGGATCGGGCTTCCGCAACTACATGTGGAAGGGCCGACCCGTAAGATGTTAGGAGATAGTGAAGATGGCAGAGAGTATTAGAGACAAAGTCGCTATCATCGGAATGGGGTTGTCCAAGTGGGGTGAGAGATGGGATGCAGACATCTTCGATCTCATCACCGAAGCCTCCACCGAAGCATTTGAGGATGCGGGCGTGGACCGCAAGCAGATTGAGGCGTGCTGGGTGGGATACTATATCAACGATCTGGCTACCATGGGTACAGTGGTTGCCCAGACGCTGCAACTGCAGCAGCTCCCGATCACCCGCGTGGAGAATGGCTGTGCCTCGGGATCTGAGGCCATCCGTGGAGCAGCCTTTGGCCTGGCCTCCAAGCAGTACGATCTGGTTCTGGCGCTGGGGTTTGAGAAGTTGAAGGATTTTGGCTTTGGCGGATTGGTCACTGCCGGTGCGCCGGGGAAAGTCTACCCGATGTATGCCGCGGAGCAGGGTGCTGCCCCGGGACGATACGCTCTGGCGGCTACTGCGTATTTCCGTAAGTACGGGCTTACCAAGGAAGAGGGCAAGAAGACGTTGGCGAAGATATCCGTGAAGAGCCATCACAATGGCGCTCGCAATCCTCGGGCCCACCTGCGACGGGAGATAACCGTGGAGCAGGTGATGAATGCTCCCATAATCGCCTGGCCTTTGGGACTGTTCGACTGCTGCGGAGTCACCGACGGTGGTGCAGCAGCTATCATGTGCCGCACGGAGGACGTGAAGAAGTTCGCTGCCAAGCATCCCCATGACTACATCACCATCAAGGGATTTGGCATCGCCGCCAGCCCCGGGTGGGGTAAAGAGATGACCACCTATGATTTCACCTACTGGGATGCTACGGAGTCAGCCGCAAAACAGGCCTATGCCCAGGCGGGGATAAAGAATCCTCGCAAGGAGCTGAGCCTGGCGGAGGTTCATGACTGCTTCTCCATCGCCGAATTGATCGGCGTGGAGTCCATGGGTGTTTGCGAATACGGTCATGGCAAGGAAGATGTTGACTCCGGGGCTTGGGAGCAGGGGGGCGAGATACCGATCAATATCAGCGGTGGTTTGAAGTCCTTCGGCCATCCCATCGGTGCCAGCGGGTGCCGCGAAGTGTACGAGTTTTACACGCAGTTCCAGAACAGGGTGGAAGAGCCGTCGCGGCAGTTGAAGGACGTTAAATTTGGACTGGCCCACAATCAGGGTGGCTTCCCTGGACAGTTTATCTGTGGCATTACCATCACTGGTGCTCCTGACGTCTAGTTGCTGCGGAGAAATGAACTGGTGGGCGTCGTCTCTGACATGGTGGTGTTGTGTCTCTGATCGGCGCCCTGTCTGTGTAGTAGAAGTATTTCTAAGGAGGTAGTCAAGGATATGGGGACGAAGCTTCAGGGCAAGAATGCAGTGGTGACTGGTGCAGGCAGGGGTATCGGCAGAGAGATAGCCATAGCTCTGGCTGCTGAAGGAGCCAAGGTAGTAGTCAACGGTGTAACTCGAACACCGGAGGCAGGCCACGAACTGCCACCGACGGAAGAGACAGTTGCCGCCATCAAGAAGGCCGGGGGCACGGCCGTTGCCAACTACGAGAACATCTCCGATTTTGCGGCTGCCGAGAAACTGATCAAGTTCTGTGTGGATACCTTTGGCAGGATAGACATCCTGGTCAATTCACAGGGTGTGGTCCGCGACCGCATGGTCCACAACATGAGTGAAGAGGAATGGGATGCCGTGCTCAACGTCCATCTCAAGGGGACCTTCAATACCTGCCGCCATGCTCTTGGGTATATGAGAAAACAGAACTGGGGGCGCATCATCAACATGAGCTCGGTGGCCTGGTTGGGCAGTGTGGGGCAGGCCAACTATTGTGCCTCCAAAGGCGGCATAACCAGTCTTTCCCGCACCATCGCTCTGGAAGCGGGGAGGAACGGTGTGACCTGCAACTGCATTGTACCCATGGCGGCCACCAGGATAACCATGAATGAGGAGGTCAGGGCGAAGTTCAAGAGGCAGTACGAAGAGGGCACGCTCACCAAACAGGTATATGAAGAACGAATAAACATGCCCGGACCAGAGTACATAGCACCTATCGTGGTCTATCTGTGTACCGATGCCGCTGCCAATGTCAACGCCCTTTCGTTCCGGGCCGCGGGCGGCACAGTGGGCATCTACTCAGAGCCGGCGCTGGTCAAGACCATGCACAAGGACCATCGCAAGGGAGAGAAATGGTCTGTGGATGACCTGGCAGAGCTGGTACCTAAGATACTGCTGGCGACGTACGTCAACCCGGCTCCGCCGCAGCTACCCGGGCAGGAGAAGAAATAGCGCAACCGTAATCCCGTAGGGGAGGGGACTCCCGTACATTGGTGGGGTGACGAAACCGTCTATTTCTGCTCGTACCTGTCGTAGGAAACGATTTCAGAGAGCTCTTTTCGTGCCGGTGCCTTGGACTGCTCGTTGGGATAACCCAGCGGACTCATCTCCACAAATACCACCCCGGCAGGTAGCTGCAGTATCTCGGCTGCTTTGCTGGCATCCACCAGACCTACGTGGACTGTGCCCAGACCCAGCGAGTGGGCGGCCAGGACCAGATTTTGCATAGCCAGAGCTACGTCGAACATAAACCAGTCGCCTTTGTCGGTACAAACCTCTCCCCGCTTGTAACCTGCCCTGCCCAGCATGGCGCATGCTGCGATAACTATCGGTGCCTCTGTGATCGCAGCAGTGGCGGGATTGCCCGGGTTGAGTGTCCCCGCCAGCTTAGCTTTGATGGCCGGGTCTCGCACCACAACAAATCTGCAGCACTGGGTGTTGGCCCAGGAGGGCGCCCAGCGGGCAGCTTCAAGGATGACCCTCAGGTCTTCTTCCTTCACCGGACCCGACTTGTAGTGGCGAACGCTTCTCCTGGTTTGGATGGCTGACAGAACATCCATCGTGTTGACCTCCTATCTCGGCTGTTCAGATGTGCGAAGTGACCTCGCCGGCAGTCAGTGCCAGTGTGCTTCCGTCCGACCGTCTCAGTATCAGGCTGCCCTTGACATCAATCGACTCTGCACAACCCTCCTCAATGCTGTCTCCCCATCGGACTGTTACCCACTTGCCCAGTGTCTCCACAAAAGGAAGCCACGCATCATAGACGGTCCCTGCCTGCCGCAGGTCTC
>MGMW01000029.1:0-17732 GCA_001795035.1 Chloroflexi bacterium RBG_13_53_26 | reverse complement strand
CCTTTGCCAGTTGCCTGGCCATGTCCATAGTGGAAGTGAGCTGAGGATAGTAGAGGATATTCCGGCCGATGAGGCCGTCTGGTGACCCTTTGAGGGTCATTGGCGTGCCCTGCTTCAGTGTTTGAGGCCGCTGCCCTTGGCTGGCTTCGCTCATAGCATAGTATGCAAAATGCCTGACGCCAATGCAAATCTGTCTGGGTCCTGAACTGCCGGTCCCCACTCTGCATAGGCTGGTGCTTTGGATTTGACGCTGCCTGACCAAATTCATTAGAATCGATAGCAGGCTTCGTAGCGCTTTTGCAGGGGGAATCAATGGATTTTGGTTTTTCGAAGGAAGAAGAAGCCTTTCGTCAGGAGGTAAGGGAATTCCTGCGGAAGGAAGTGACTCCACAGATACGGGAGGAGGCTGACTCGGGCATCGGGTGGGGGCCTCACACGTGGGAATTGGTCCGCAAGCTGGGGGCCAAGGGGTTGTTGACTCCTACGTGGCCGAAGGAGTATGGAGGACTTGGTCTTCCCCCTCTCTATCGCTTCATAGTCCATGAAGAGCTTGACTATGCTGAAGCCCTGCCCCATGAAGCCCTGACAGTGGGTGCAGGTGTCGCTGGCCCGACAATCATGCTCTATGGCTCGGAGGAACAGAAGAAAGACTATCTCCCACGGATTGCCCGCGGCGAGATCGAATTTGCTCTGGGCTACACTGAGCCTCAGGCCGGGTCGGACCTGGCCAGCCTGCAGCTTCGGGCTGAAGATCGTGGCGATCACTTCCTCTTTAATGGCCAGAAGGTCTTCAACACCAGGTGCCACTTTGCTCAGTATCACTGGATCGCTGCCCGGACAGATTCACAGGGACCGAAGCACCGGGGCATTTCGCTCTTCATTGTGGACCTCAGCAGTCCGGGCATAACCCTTCGACCCTTGTGGGGTATCGATGGCACACGTACCAATGAGGTCTTCTATGACAACGTTGTGGTACCGAAAAAGAACCTGGTCGGTGAGAAGAACCGTGGCTTCTACTACACGGTGACTGCCCTAGAGTTCGAGCGTGTCCTTTCTGTGGGGAGACTGACCAAGATATTCGAGGAACTCGTGGATTATGTCAAGATGACGCCTTCACTGAAAGAGAATAGTCTGGTCAGGCAGAAGTTGGCCCAGATAGCTACGGAGATCGAGGTGGCCAAGCTGTTTGTCTATCGCCTTGCCTGGCTGCAGACCAGGCGCACTGTGGCCAACTATGAAGCGGCAGCCTCGAAGCTCTTCAGCAGTGAGCTGTCGCAGAGGATGGCGGCCACCGGAATGGAGATAATGGGACTTCTGGGGCTGCTTCAGAAGGACTCGGGCAGGGCACCCATGCATGGCAAGTTCGAATACCTGGTCAGAGAGACCCTCCTCAACACCATCGCCGGTGGAACCTCAGAGGTAATGAGGAACATCATTGCCACCAGAGGGCTTGATCTTCCCAGATAGGGTTTCTGGTACTGGGGCAACATTGAGCCGGCCATGAACACCCAGCCAGCTTTTGTTCTCACCCAGCCGAGATGAAGCGGGAGATGATGGCTGCCAGGTCTTCGATGTCCCTCTGATAGACAAATTCATCTTTCCCGTGGATATTGCAGTCGGCCCGGATTACGCCCAGGCCAAAAAACTTTGCCCCCCATTCCAGCCTGACGACGGGGCCGAAGTCCCCCGAACCCATCTCTCCATAGGCGTTACCCTGGCCTGTCACCTCCCTGAGCACTTCGACCAGCTCATCTACAATAGGGTCCTGCAAAGAAGGGACCGTAGGAATCCTGACCACGTCGCCGATCCCCCACCGCACTCCATCGACCGAAGAAAGGGTTTGGATCAACTCTCTTTCGGCCTCTTCGGCGTTTTCTTCAGGTATCAGCCGCCTGTCAACAGAGATGATGCACTCATCAGGCACTATATTGACCTTCAAGCCTCCTCTGATCATGTTGATATTCAATCGCGGCTCCATGACGGTCAGCCCCGTTGCCGGATGGACAGGCACACCTGACCTCCTCTGAGTTACCTTCTTCTTCAAATCCAGCAAGGCGTTCAGCACCGGGACTGCCTTCTCTACGGCGCTCTCTCCCAGATGGGACACCCCTGAATGGACTGACCTCCCCTTCACCCTGATATCCATCTGCACCACTCCCAGGGCGGCTATGCTGACGTAGCCGAAACTGGAATCGAGGCTGAAGAAATAGGCTCCTTTGAGTGGCTGGAGATACTGGCCCAGGTAGCGGATCTGGCTGGCCTGGCTGGTCTCTTCGTCTGTGGTGACCATCACCGAGGTGTCGTACTTCGGTTCCCGATCCTTGCCCATATATAGTCCGAGCAGCAGGGCGGCGATGGCCCCCTTCATATCGGCGGCTCCACGACCATATATCTTCTCTTGATCCACGCGTGGAGTGAAGGCGTCCCATCCCTGTGCCGGCACTGTGTCGATGTGGGTGTAGAAGATCAAGCGCGGTTTTCCTGGATTTCTGCGATGCGCCAGGAGGTTGATTCTCCCTTTTCTCCCTTCGGCATGCTCGCCGGGAATGAGCACTCTTTGGGTTTCAAAACCTACTTCTCCAAACAGGGGTTCCAGATAATCGATGGTTTTCAAATAGTTCAGACTTGGGTTCAGCTCATGGGAAACGGAAGTATCGATGGAGATGATCTCCTTTAAGAGTTCGATATGATTCATTCCTTCACCTCTTGAATCGACCTGCACCTTAGGATATCATTAACCCGGCAAACTGGGTAGTCAAGCTATCTCATGATCGAATACAAATCAAGTCAACTTCCCTCCTGCAACATCTGTTTCCCCAAAGTAGCTCATCGAATAGTTCTCAATCGTTGCTTCTCAAGTTGCTATCGTGCGGCCCACTAGATATTCACCGGTAAGCCCTAGTAGAATATACAAGTTTGCTGAACTACTGCTCACCCTCGAACCACTGTGGGTGATGCCGGCCTTGGCTTTTGCCTTCATTGGCCTTCTCTGGGGCGTCGATTATGCCTGGGTTGGGTTAGTGGTGGTCTCAGCTTCCTTCCTATTGCGCCGTTGCTTGCAAGGCTACTTCAGTCTCAGCACCCCGTTTGATGTCCCTATAGCTCTGTTCTTAGTGGCGGCTGTCATTGGAGTGCTGGTTTCGCCGTCATGGGAAATAAGCCTGGGAGCTTTTCAAAGCTTCTTGGCCTGTGTCTTGCTCTACTATACGCTGGTCAATATCAGTCGCCCCAGCTTTATCAAATGGGGGTTTGCTTTGGCAGGTCTGGGCGTTGCTGCAGCTTTCCTTCTCGGCTTCAAGGATGGTGTTTTGGTGCCACCCCTGGTTGCTTCGCTGGGCGACTGGGTTCACAAATTAACTCAGCACTTCCCGCAGGTGCCACAGCCGTCTGAGGTTGTGAACCCAGTCCTTGACAATGCTTATGGAATAGCCATGGCAGTGGAAGTAACCCTTATCCCTCTCATCGGCATAATCCTGTTTGCTTTGAAAGCGCTGAACAAGGTGGCAGCCATTCTCTTAAGTGGGCTTCTCCTCACAATTCTGCTGTTGATTGGCAGTCAGGGAGCATGGCTTGCGGTCGGGGTGGCTGTACTTTTTCTTCTTTTCTGCTGGAGTCGCTGGTCACTTTTGCCAACTTCTGCAGCTCTAGCCGTAGGCTACTGGGGATTCCGTCATCGTTGGTTTGACCCTCATACTTTCCTCTTCTTTCATCCTGATGGTAGCCTGACCGGGAGGGTGCCATTGTGGCGGGAGGCCATTGGGATAATTCAACAACATCCTATTACCGGTTGTGGGCTGGGCTGCCTCAGCCAATACTCTTCGGATTACACCAATCCCCATAATGCTTATCTGCAACTATACTCCGATATGGGTATTGTCGGTGCGATCGCTTTCGTCTATGCTCTGGTTGTCCTTTTCAAGATGGGTCTGAAGATGTTGAGTTCTTCCAGGGTTCATCTCTGGTATGGTTTTGCTGTAGGTATCCTGGCTGCTATTCTGGCTATAAGCATTCATGCTATTTTCGAAACATCGCCTGTGGGCATACTAGCTGAGGGGGCAGGTACCTACTATTACATAGCCTCGCCCATATTCTGGGTACTGGCTGGGCTATTGGTCAGGTCAAAGCGCGTTCTTGAGATTGACTCTTAAGGCCGGGATTCGTGCCTGGAAGATGTTGATCGCAGCGAATGTGTCGCAGCGAATGTCTATAAATTTACGGAGACCGATCCACACAGCAACTCCCACTTTTTGACGGCTGGTGAACATTTGCATTGCATAAGGTACGTACGGGGGTAATTCATGATTCAGTGCAATTGTGGCAGGTCATGGAATCACTGAAAGGATGTGACTGATGGAAATAAGACGTTACTGGGCATTAACCCGCAAGTGGCTGTGGCTGATTCTGGTAGGGATCTTGGTTGCTGGCGGCATAGCCTACTTCCTCACCCAGAGGGCAGAGGGGACCTATCGAGCTACCGCTATTCTTCTTGTTCAGGGCAGTAGTAGTGACATTGAGCTTTATCCCTCTCAGTATGGTGTTTCAACTTTGACTTATGCTGAATTGATCATACAGCCGTCGGTGATGTATGAGGTTCTCCGAGTCAATAGCGATCTTGAGTTGCCCTACACTGCTGAATCCTTGAGACGGATTATAGACGTTGAGACAAACACCAATACTAACCTCATAAAGTTGAGTGTCAGGCATCCCAGCCCGCACACGGCTCAAACGCTAGCCAACAGCACTGCGGAAATCTTTTTGAGTTGGTATCAGGGTAATCTCATTGATGAAGCTACTCGATCGCTTACTACGATAGGAAGCCAGATAGCAGAGCTAGAGGCAAAGACCGTCCGCACTGATGAGGAAGAAACCAAGCTTGAGCAGCTTCAGTCGCTGCAGATCAGTTGGATAACAGAGCTAGGACGAGCCATGGCTAGTAATGCTGTCACTATAGCGGAGCTGGCTTCCTATCCTACCATGCCGATAGACCGTCACATATGGCTGAATGTTGCCATAGCTTGTATTCTTGGTTTAGCAGTGACCACAGCGGGGGTCTCCGTCGTCGAATATCTGGACAGGTCAGTGAAGACCACAGAGGATATCGGTCGGCTGACCGGACTGCCTGTGCTGGGCGCTGTCGTGCATTTCAGGAAGGATAAAAAGCGCGAAGGGTATCTTGCCTCTGAGGTTCACCCTCCCGGTGCTGTGACTGAGGCTTTTCGCATGGTTCGGACCAACCTCCAGTTTGTTGGCCTGGATAAGCCTGCTCAGACCATACTGGTGACCAGCCCTGGCATCGGCGAGGGCAAGAGCACCGTCGCTGCCAACCTGGGGGTGGCTATTGCCCAAACGGGTAAACGAGTGATTGTTGTGGATGCCGATTTAAGGCACCCTAGCCAGCACCGCTTCTTCAAGCTTCCCAACACCCGTGGCTTCAGCAATGTGCTGCTCATGGGCGATGTGCTCAAGGTTTCCGACATCCTGAGGTTGACTAATCGGCCTCAGGTGCAGCAAATTGATCTGACTGCTGTCCTCCAGCCAACCGAGTTTGAAGGGGTAAGAGTACTCACTGCTGGATCTCCTGTTCCCAACCCGGCCGAGCTTCTGGGTTCAGCTCGTGTGGATATTGTACGGGACCAGCTCAAGAGGGAAGCCGACACAGTCATATTTGACTGCGCCCCCATGCTGGTAGCGGCTGATGCAGTGACTCTGGCAGCCAAGCTTGATGCGGCGATAATGGTTGTGAGGGCAGGACAGACCACCACTGAGGCGCTTAGTGATGCCAGGGAGGCTCTGAGCAGGGGCAATAATAACATACTTGGGGTGGTCTTCAATGGAGTAAAAGCCTCTGGCCGTGGACACTATTACTATTATTACTATCGCTCTCACTATGCTGAAGAAAAAATTGAAGAAAGGAAGGAGTGGGAACCTCATCCTCCAGCCGCATCCGCTGAGTTTGCCACTCGGGTTCGAGAACGGTTGACTGGTGTGGCGGGGCAGAAGGAAAGCCGTCAGGGTTCTACTATCGGTCGCTTCTTTGGGAGACTTCGTAGAGAACCTGTTCCTCCACCCAAAACAGTGAGGTCGAAGCGGGGGCAGCGGATGGCGCAGCCTCAGCCGTCGCAGCCACCGTCATCGGCCATAAGTCGGTTCTTCAGTTCGATCAGGGACCGCTCCAGGAGATAGCTGGGCGGCATGGCAGGCTGTGTGAAGCATGGTTAGGTTTGGCAACACGATCTGGATTGTACTCTATGCGGCTACAAACCCACTATTCTCTTTCTATACAAAAGTCGTTGGAGGTTGCCATGAGTAGGAATATTTCCATTATAGGCTCTGGTCACGTCGGCTTGGTGGTTGCTGCCTGCCTTGCCAGACAGGGAAACCAAGTTACGGTGGTTGACACTGATGAAGAGAAGGTAAGGCGAGTAAACGCCAGGGTCTGCCCAATATACGAACCGGGCCTGCAAGAAATCCTCAGCCAGGTCAATATCCAGGCAACCTCGGATTACTCGCTGATCAGCAACTCAGAGATAGTCTTTACATGTGTTCCTACTCCATCGAATACGGATGGTTCCATATCGCTGGGATATATTAAGGATGCTATCGAGCAGGTCTCACTAACACTAAGGGACAAGAGCGACTACTACGTTGTTGTGGTGAAAAGCACTGTGGCCCCCGGCACTACTGAGGAGGTTGTTATACCAATCTTGGAAAGCTCAGGAAAGAAGGCGGGCATAGATTTCGGAGTATGCATGACCCCCGAGTTCCTCAGGGAGGGGAAAGGGGTGTTTGACTTCATGAACCCTTCCAGAATCGTCATAGGAGAGCACGATCGGAGGTCCGGTGACATACTTTGCAGTCTCTACAGAGATTTCACCGCTCCTGTCCTGAGGGTCAATTTGAAGACCGCCGAGATGATCAAGTATGCCTCCAATGCCTTCCTTGCCACCAAGGTATCCTTCATAAACGAGATCGGTAATATCTGCAAGCGGCTTGGTATTGATACCTACGAAGTGGTCAAGGGGATGGCTTATGATGAGAGGATTGGCAACAAGTTCTTGAATGCTGGCATTGGATTCGGTGGCTCTTGTCTCCGCAAGGACCTTGCGGCTCTGATAGCCAAGGCCAGGCAGATTGACTATGAACCCTCGATCTTGAGGGAGGTTTTCAATCTGAACGAGAGGCAGGCTGTGAAGATGATAGACCTGCTGAAGAGACACATCTCAGTGAAGGACAGCACCGTTGGATTGTTGGGCTTATCCTTCAAGCCGGAAGCCGACAATGTGAATGGT
This sequence comes from Chloroflexi bacterium RBG_13_53_26, assembly GCA_001795035.1. GTDB lineage: Bacteria > Chloroflexota > Dehalococcoidia > UBA2247 > RBG-13-53-26 > RBG-13-53-26. The sequence continues at coordinate 10,443 of MGMW01000029.1, read as the reverse complement.
TCCCTGGCAGTAACAGTTGTCAATGCGTTACTGAAGGAGGGAGCCCGGTTGAAAGCGTATGACCCGCAGGCTATGGCAAACCTCGATGGATTGTTTCCTCGAGTGGAATGTGTAGCTGAAGAAGAGGTACTGGGATGCGATGCTATTCTCATCCTTACTGAGTGGGAGGAATTTGAACATCTGGACTACAGAGGGAAGATTGTCATTGACGGAAGAAGAATACTGAAGGCAAAAGAGGCGGAGATATATGAGGGGGTTTGCTGGTAAGCCTTGTAACGGATGAGGTTGGTCTTCTTTATTTGTGTCTCAGGCAGAGGGCGTGAATAGCCTTAGCCATGTTTTGATGAGGGGATTGAAGTGATAATCTCTCGTGCGCCGACGAGAATAACATTAGGGGGAGGGGGGACCGATTTAGCGTCCTTTTACTCTAGACATGGCGGATTCTTGGTGGCGGGGGCGATAGATAAATACGTATTTGTCTCGGTCAACAAGAGATTCTACGAGAGCATACGTTTAAGCTATTCCAAGACGGAGATAGTAGGTAAGGCCTCTGATCTCAAGCATACGAGAGTGAGGGAGGCTTTGAAGTCTCTCGGGACGAACGGGGGCATTGAAATTGTTTCCATTGCTGATGTGCCAGCTAACTGCGGTCTGGGGTCGTCAAGCAGCTTCATGGTTGCTTTGCTGAATGCGCTTCATGCGTATAAGAGAGAGTTTGTTAGCCTGGACCAACTAGCTGAAGAGGCTTGTCAGATTGAAATCGGGGTATTGCAAGAACCTATAGGCAAGCAGGATCAATACATTAGTGCCTTCGGTGGCCTTACGTGTCTGACTTTTGACAGGAATGGTGATGTCCTTGTCGAGCCGCTCAGGATGCCTAATGAACTGTTATATCAGCTTGAAAGCAGTATTCTTCTCTTCTATACAGGAATTGAAAGAAGTGCTTCTGAGATACTGTCTGAGCAAGATGCGAAGACTAAGAAGGGCGACTCTCAGGTGATGGATAATCTTCTCCAGATCAAAGAAATCGGGCTGGAGTCGAGGAAGGTTCTTGAAAAGGGTGATCTGGACGCGTTTGGTGATCTGCTAGATGTTCATTGGAATGTGAAGAGGAGGATTTCCGGTTCAATCTCCAGCAGCTTTATTGATGAATGCTATGAGGTTGCCAGGAAGAATGGTGCTCTGGGGGGCAAGATAATGGGTGCTGGTGGGGGGGGCTTCTTCATGTTCTACTGTAATGGTAATGGTGCCAAGGTCAGACTGACGGACGCATTGAAAAAATGTGGCCTGAAGCCAATGTATTTTAGGTTTGATTTTGAGGGCGTCAAAGTGTTGGTCAATATGAGGAAGGTTTAGGAGACTATGGTGGAAAGCAGAGAGCTCATAGAGACCTATTTTGCTGAGATGAAGACTATTGTTGATTTGATTTCAAGAGAAACGCTGGATAGAGCAATCGAACTTCTGTTCGGAGCCTGGAAAGGGGGTAACCAGGTATTCATCTGTGGTAATGGCGGCTCGGCTTCTACCGCCAGTCACTTTGCGTGTGATTTGTCCAAGGCAACCAGCGTAGATGGTAAACGACGTTTCAAGGCTACCAGCCTGAACGAAAACGCTGCCTTGTTGACCGCGCTGGTTAACGACAATGGTTTTGCGAATCTCTTTTCGGAGCAATTACGCAACTCATTTCAGAAGGGCGATATCCTGGTTTGCATCAGTGTACATGGTGGCTCTGGGAGAGATAAGGCGGAATCATGGTCCCAGAACTTGTTGAAGGCAATACAGTTGGCTAAGGATACAGGGGGCCGGACGATAGGATTCAGTGGTTTTGATGGTGGAGTAATGAAGGAAATGGTTGATGTCTGTGTGGTGGTGCCATTCAACTCCACTCCGCAAGTTGAGTCTTTCCACCTGGCTATCGAACATCTCATCTGCTTATGCCTGAAACACAAAATCGAGAGAGCATGAAAGCAGTATTCCTTGATAGAGATGGTGTCATTAATGAACTCGTGTACCACCAAGACAGTGGTGTTATCGACTCGCCTTTCACTCCGGGGCAGTTCAGGTTGCTTCCCAAGGTGGGTGAGGCGATCCGGCTTTTGAATCAGAGTGGCTTGAAGGTCATAGTTGTGTCCAATCAACCAGGCATTGCCAAGAACCATTTCACTGAAGAGACGCTTGCTGAGATTGATGAGAAGATGAAACAAGAATTGAAGCCTCACGAGGCTTCTCTAGATAGGGTCTACTATTGTTATCACCACCCGGAGGGGCAGAACCCGAGATACCGTGTTTCTTGCTCCTGCCGCAAGCCCAAGCCCGGTATGCTGCTGCAGGCAGCGAAGGATTTTGATTTGGATTTAGCCAGTTCATTTGTGGTTGGCGATAATCTGACAGATGTCAAAGCCGGCGAAGTTAGTGGCTGCCGCACGATTCTTATTGGCAAAAAGAAATGTGAGCTTTGTCATTTGATGGATGAGGATAATAGCAGACCAGATGCGATCGTAGACGGTTTGCTTCAGGCGGTTCACACAATTCTGAATTGGGAGGGTCAACATGGAAATATTCATTGATTCTGCGGATCTTGCTGAAATCAAGAGATGGCTTGACCAGGGAGTGATAGATGGTGTGACTACTAACCCTTCTATCATGTTGAAGGACAGAGTGTTTAACTTGAAGAAGGGAGCACAGACAATTGCTTCTTTGGTCGAGCCACGACCAGTGAGTGTTGAGGTTACCACCAACAGTCTTGATGAGATGATGGCACAAGCACGGGAGTTTGCGGGATGGTCACCCAATATCGTAGTCAAGATTCCGGTGATAAATCAGGATGGGGTACCTTGCTTCGGTGTAGTAAGAGCATTGACTAGTGAGGGGATAAGGGTCAACGCTACGGTGGCTCTATCTCTAGGGCATGTGATGCTGGCAGCTAAATCAGGTGCTACCTACATCAGCATCTTCACTGGAAGGGTAGCCGATGAGGGTGGTGATGCTCCTCGACTCGTTAAGTTAGCTGTATGGTGGCTTGAGAACTGGAGATACAAAAGCAAGATTATTGTAGGTAGTATCAGAGAGGTCATCAATATCCAAGAGGCAGCCTTAGCTGGAGCCCATGTCATTACTATTCCCCCTCAATTTCTTGCCAAAATGACAGACCACAAATACTCTCGCGAGACTGTCAGGCAGTTCGTTGACGATGCCAAGAAAGCTCTGGAGAAGATGGACAAGATGGCAGAACCGGTAATGGTTGGACGCACTTGAATAGTCAAAAACCGGTATGCGAGAAGATAGGATTTCAGTAGGGGGGTGTTCTAAGAGATGAATATTCTGGTGACCGGTGCTGCCGGCTATATAGGGAGTGTGGTAAGCGAGGAGTTAATAAAGGAAGGAAACCTTGTCATTGCCGTGGATAACTTGACACATGGTCATCGTGAAGCTGTTGCTCCTGAGGCAATCTTTGTCCAGGCTGATGTAGGCAATAAAAAGGCCATGGATAGGGTGTTCCGTAGTCACCAAATAGAAGCAGTGATGCATTTCGCTGCCACTACTGTTATTGAATTCTCTATGACTGATCCTAAGCAATACTTCCAGAATAACGTAGTGAATGGCATAAACCTCTTGAATACAATGCTAAAGCATAACGTCAGGAAAATGGTCTTTTCTTCCACTGCAGCGGTCTACGGGGAACCTGAGGCAATGCATGTTTCCGAAAACGATTCTGAGATACCCATGAACGCTTATGGCGAGTCGAAGCTCATATTTGAGAGGATTCTACATTGGTACGAGTATGCCTATGGGCTGAGGTTTGTTGCACTGCGGTATTTCAATGTTGCTGGTGCCAGCGAACGCTATGGTGAAGATCACACCCCTACTACCGCGCTTTTCCCTAACATTCTTAAGGTTGCCCTGAATCAGAAGGACTACCTGCCCATATTTGGCACCGATTACCCAACCAAGGATGGTAGTGGTATCCGGGACTACATTCATATACTGGATCTCGCTAGAGCACATCTTTTGGTGCTAAAGCACATCGATGGTATCAGTGGTAAGGTCTATAACTTGGGGAATGGTGAAGGCTATTCGGTGGTTGAGGTGATTGAGAAGGCAAGGGAAATCACCGGAGCAAAGATACCGGCGGTAGCTCACCCCCGACGACCAGGTGAGCCGGCGGTATTGGTGGCCAGCTCAAAGCTGATTAACTCAGAACTTGGATGGCAACCCCAGTACCCTCGTCTGGAAACCATGCTTGAAAGTGCCTGGGAATGGCAAATGAAACATCCCCACGGGTATGACGGCAAATGAAGGCTATGATTCTAGCCGCTGGTGAGGGAACCAGGCTGAGACCACTTACCAACCAGCTACCCAAGGCCCTGATACCACTGGCAGGGCTTCCCTTGATTCAATTTACCTTGCGATGGCTTAGGCAATATGGAATCGGCTCAGTGGCGATCAACCTCCATCACCTAGGCGAGAAGATCGTAGATTCTTGTGGAGATGGGTCGAGTTTCGGCTTGCAGATTACCTATTCGCCAGAGGAAGTACTGCTTGGCACCGCAGGTGGGGTCAAGAAAATGGGTAACTTCCTTGGCCAGACCTTTGTTGTGGTGTATGGAGATATCTTAACCAACTTTAACCTTAAGAAAATGATAGAGTTCCACGAGTTGAAGGGTGCACTTGCGACTATAGCTGTCCACACCAATCCCCATCCTGAGGAATCAGGGGTGCTTCATTTGAACCAGCAAGGACAAGTCATTGACTTTGTGGAAAAGCCACTGGTAGCTGAGAGAGGATGTCTGGTGAATGGCGGCATCTATGTTCTGGAAAAGGAGATACTCGATTATATTCCTGATGGCACCTACTACGATTTTGGGGGTGATGTATTCCCTCGACTACTGGAGTCAGGTATACCTGTTTATGGCCATGTCCTTAGCACTGAAGAGTATCTAATTGATATTGGAACATGGCGATGCTTACGGCAGGCAGATGGAGATATGAAACTGGGTAAGATAAGTGAAAAAGAGCTTGGTACAACTGGTCATGATGTGACTATTCGATCCTATTCCTGAAGACGTGAGGGAGAAGGAAGTGAGGAAAAGAAGGCTCTTAATCGTTGGACCAGAGACCACCGTGACCATTGTCAGAAATGCGGACATGCTCAAGAACGATTTCCGTGTGAAGCTGGTACGGTTTAGAAACAGAAGCACTGTAGACCAAGTGGTGGACATATGGAAAGTCTTTACTGGGGCTTTATGGTCCGATGTGACCCTCTCGCACTTTGCTACCATGCATGCTTTTTGGGCAGTCTTTTTCTGCAAGATACTGCGGAAAAAATCTATTGTGATTGTTGCCGGATATGAAGTAGCCAAAGTGCCAGAGATAGAATACGGAGTCATGCTGAAACCACGAAAGGCTTGGCTGGTAAAGCAGATATTGGAGCATGCTGACAGGATTCTGGCGGTTTCTGAATTTACGCGAAGCGAGACCATGGAATTTGTTGGTTCCAAGGATATCCGGGTAGTGTATGGCTGCAATGCCATTGATTGCGATTATTTCAAGCCTGATGGTGAGAAGGACAATGTGGTGCTAACGGTTGGCATTATGCATAAATCCAATATCAGGCGGAAGGGATTTGAAACTTTCATCAAAGCGGCTGAGTATTTGCCACAAACAAAGTTTGTGTTGTTGGGCAGGCAGGATGACGACTCTGCAGAGTATCTCAAGTCGATAGCACCCCAGAATGTTGTGTTCGGCGACGACAAGGACTTACTCAGGTGGTATCAAAAGGCCAGGGTATATTGCCAGCTCTCTTATTACGAATCCTTTGGTGTGTGTTTAATCGAGGCGATGTCGTGTGAGTGTATTCCTGTTGTTGTCGATAGGGGGGCATTGCCAGAGGTAGCCGGGGATGTTGGGTTCTATGCCCCCTACGGCGATGCGAAGGCAACAGCAGAGGTAATTGGGAGGGCATTGAGATCTGACAAAGGTAAGGCAGCAAGGGGAAGAGTCAAAGTGATGTTTTCAGTTGAGGTGAACAGAGGTGAATTTGCGAATGAAATTAGGGAAACAATTGATTTAAGGAAAAACGGCACAATTCCCTCGAAGAAGTCAGACCTTTTGGTACATCTCAGGGAGCGCTAGAGATAAGACACATGGCTGTGATGCTACGAGAGAGGTGGGAATCGGCAGAGCAGTATGTGGAGTTCCTGACACATTGGGCGGCATATGTGCTGTTTGCCAGAGAATTCATAGTCGGCAGAAGAGTATTGGAGATCGGTTGTGGCATGGGATATGGTACTGACTATTTGGCAGAATTCGCTTCCTGTGTGACAGCCGTTGACATTAGCGGGGAGCATATTTCACATTGTCAAGACAAATACGGGAGGGACGGAATAACCTTCCTGCGGGCAGACGGGATTGAGCTTCCTTTCAAAGATAACACTTTCGACGTGGTACTGTCTTTTCAGGTGATGGAGCATATCGAACCCCGAAATGTCTTAGATTACTTTTCTGAGATAAGAAGGGTACTGAGAAGAGGGGGCGTAGTTCTAGTTTCAACGCCGAATCGAAGGAAAAGGCTGCTACCCCTTCAGAAGCCGTGGAACCCTGAGCACAAGAGGGAATACGATGATAGCAATTTGGAAAACCTGCTCGAGCGTGTTTTTGGTCAAGTCAAGATCTCCGGCTTATGTGGTTCCGAAGACATTGTGGCTATTGAATACGGTTGGCGAAAACAGACTCTTCTTAGGGTCTATGTTATGTATCCCATTTATCGAATAATGGGCTTCATCGCTTCCTCTTCCATGCTCATTAGGTTGAGGAGGGTGGCACAACGTCTGTTGAGACGCTATGCCAGTCATGAACAAATGCCTCAAGAAATTTTTGTGCGCAAGTTTTCCCTCAGTGATTTCAGGATAGATTCAACATGTACAAGAGACTGCATCGACCTTTATGGAATCGGTAACAAGGCAGGAGCGAGATATTGAGATTCGCAAAGGACACGCTGATCACCTTCTCAGCTCAAATAATGGCAGTTATCTTCGTGGCAGCCACTGTCATCATCATTGCCAGGATGTTGGGGCCTTCGGGCAAGGGGGTATATTCGCTCGTTGTACTGATTCCAAGCATTCTTGTGCTTGTAGGGAACTTGGGCATAGGCATAGCTAATACCTACTTCGGTGGCAAGAAGAAGTATGAGTGGCCTGAGATCGTATCTAACTCACTTATCTCAGCGCTGGTGCTGGGGACCTCATTAGCCCTTGCCTTCTTGGCATACTTCTTCATTTGTCGTCCGTCGTTTCTAGGAGATGTTGGATCATCTTATGTATTCCTGGCTGCCTTGATACTACCGCTCGGTCTATTGAAGATATATTTCAGCTTTATCCTGTTAGGACAGAATCGCATCAAAGGTTACAACTTAGTAGAACTAACGCAGGGTAGCACACTTCTGGCGCTTGTGGTTCTGCTTGTATGGATCCTTCACGGGGGGGTATTTCATGCCGTATTGGCCTATACAGGTGCTGTCGCGATGGCTGCTGTCGTTTCTATGCTGTTGGTACACAAGGTAACCAGGATAACCTGCGTTTTCCATCCAAGATTATTCAAGGACTCGGTCAAATTCGGAGTCAAAGGTTATCTGAGCAATGTCACACTGTTTCTGAATTATCGCCTGGATATGCTTTTGATAGCCATCCTCCTGAACGCGACCTCTGTGGGTTATTATTCGGTTGCTGTTGCTATAGTGGAGACTCTGTGGTATTTCCCTGCTGCAGTGGGCACGGTAGTCTTTGCCCGGACGCCGAGACTAACGACCGAAGAGTCAAATAGAATGACGCCGATAATATGCCGCAATACCTTTTTTGTCACTGTCCTAGCCGGGCTGGCTCTTTTTGTCTTCGGCAGATACATTATCACGCTGTTTTTTGGCTCTTCATTTCTGCCGGCACTGGAACCCATGTGGATTCTACTACCCGGTATTGCAGCCTTGAGTATTTCTAAGGTACTCGGCAATGAGCTAAATGGGCGGGGAAAACCCTTTATCAACACTATTGCCTCGGGTATCTCGTTGGTGGTGAACATACCTCTGAATCTGCTTCTGATTCCTAAGATGGGGATAAGTGGCGCAGCTTTGGCTTCAACCATTTCATATACCGTGATCACTGTAGTAACACTCCTTGCCTTCGTGAGGATATCGAGAGGCAGGGTATTCGATACGGTCGTAATTAAGTCTCAAGATTTGGGTGCTTATGGCCACCTGCTTTCGAGAGCAACTGGCTTGGTTCGAGCCCAGTTATCTAAGCGTATCTTATGAGCAAGAGATGCCATGCAGACCATAATTGACAGCTATATGAAAGAGACTATGGAATCACATCCGGCCATCAACGAAATCGCTTGGCTGAGAAGACTGTGGTTGTTGGCGGTTTTTATGCTGCTTTGCGGGTTTGCCTTTTTTGCCATTCCGCTGGGTGGCTTCAATATTACTGCTGGCAGAGTAGTACTGGTCATATTTCTGTATCTATTCGCACTGGCTTTCTTTTTGCGGCTAGGCAAAATGGAGGTCAAGATCAAGGTGGGCAAGTATCTACTTTTTCTCGCCCTATGGGTTCTTTGGGCCGTTCTTTCCCTCTTTTGGGCCCCGCCCACAGTCAATGCGGCCAGGCATATTGAAGGTCTAATTGTCGGCACTATATTAGTGGCTCTTAGCTTGTTATTTCTTAGTACTGAGAATGGCGTGCGCGATATCTTTCATTTATGGGTAATGGCTACCATTGCCTTTGTCGTCATAGGTGTGTGGGAACTAGCCACAAAAACACATTTAGGTGAGCCTGCACCGTATGAAATGCTTGGCATCCATTACCCTCGCGCTGTGTTCTTTCATTACAACGTTTTTGCCGTCTTTCTTAGTCTTTCCCTCCCCTTTCTTTATATTTTTGTAGGATACTCGAAGAGTCTATTTGCTAAGGTCGCAGGATTATTATCGATCCTGGCGAGTCTTTACTTTATTGTTTTGAGTGGATCACGGGCAAGTATCCTCGGTGTCCTTATAAGTATGTTTGTCATATTCCTTATGACAAGATGGAAAGACAAATTCAAGTTCATAGTTGTAGGACTGGTGGTTGTGGGCATATTGGTGGTATCGAGTCAGTCCCTTTCATTGGCTAACAACCCCACCTACGTTGAACTCATGCGATCAGTACCTGAGCAAGTCACCTCTCTTCTGAAAGACCCAAATGCTACTGTAGACAGATGGAATCTGATAAGGTGTGGCTTTGAGTTCCTGGAGGATAGTCATTTTCTAGGAGTGGGAGCAGGAGGATTTGAGTACTATATGACCAAAGCTGCTCCATATTATACGCATGAGACTATCAATCCTCACAATTGGTGGCTGGAGGTTCTGGCAAACTACGGCATGTTGATTTTCGCTTTGTTTCTGGCATTTTTCCTTGGTCTTTTGTGGAATCTTCTTCTTATTGCCCGTCGTTCCAAGAGCCAGTTGTTAAGGTTGATTTCGTTGGCTACGTTTGCCTCTCTGGTCGCATTCTCGATAGCTAATACGAGTGCGAGTCAGCTCATGCGCAACTACGTTGTGTGGCTGTTATTCGCTACTGCATTGTGTGTTATGAATTCACATCGGCTTGAAAAAGAGAAACCGGAATCCTGGAAAGGTTGATTGAAGGATGAGGAAATTTAAGATACTGCTGGTAACTCCTTTAAGTAACATAGGTGGCACGGAGCTTTCCACTCTGTCGCTGGCCACCGGGCTAAAACAGGCTGGTCATCATGTTTGTGTTATGTGTAATGCACATCCTTTGTTGGACGAATTCACTGATCGGGGAGTTCATGTAGTACTGGGAGGGATGCAGAGGGATCCACTGGGGCTACTCAAGGACTCCTCCAGGTTGAGACGCTGTATTGATGAGAATGGAATAGAGATAGTCCATTTCCAATCGGCCCTGCCCATAGTCACGTCTCTGTTGTCCGGGAGGGCCATCAAGGCGAATCGTGTGAGACTGGTGTGGACTTGCCGAGGTATCAAGGGACTGAGTTATGCAGTTGCAGGCCACCTATTCAACTATCTGATCGACTTTGTCATTGCCAATTGTGATTCTGAAAAGAATAGGCTACTAAGACACGGGCTCTCCCCCCAGAAGATCAAGACAATATATAACTGTCTGAATATGCCTATTCCAGAGGATATCAGCAAGAACAGGGAGATGCTGAATGAACTGGGTGTCAATGGGAATACGCCGATTGTCGGCACAGCTTCGAGATTAGCCCCGGACAGAGGCGTCAAATACTTCATAGAGACTGCATCAATTGTTGCGCAACAAATACCCGAGGCGAAGTTTATTATCGCCGGTGATGGACCTCTGGACAAAGAACTGCGGAAGCAAGTGGCCAACTTAGGCATTGAAAAGCAGGTGGTTTTCCTCGGTCCCCGCCGTGATATGG
>MGMW01000028.1:3323-6031 GCA_001795035.1 Chloroflexi bacterium RBG_13_53_26 | reverse complement strand
CTCGACAACGCCTAAGGTTGCTTTCTCATCGAGCATAGATCTTCGTCAGCGTACTCGACAAACAAACCATTGTTGATGCCATACGGTCCATGCGCGATCTTAGGTGTGCCAAACTGCTTGATGTGCTGGTACAAGGCATACATTTTGGGATTATATCGCCACCACCAGACGCTCAATAGCGGAGTCGTCATGCCAACGTCAAGGTCAAAGTGACCCTGCCCAAATTTGAGTTTGCGTATGTCGGAGCACCAACAGCATGTCTCTGTCTCATGAGTGAAGTTGATATGATAGCAGTGGGGATGGTACTTCATCTCTATTTCCTCACGCGCATCAGCTTGTCCACGCCATCGGCTCTGCATCCATGCGCCAGCCCGTGCCATCGCACCTTGCAGCATTATACCACCCAACTGCAGCTTGGATACGGAGGCAAGTGTGAGGTCCCACAACAACGCGTTGCCCATTCTTGGCAACTGTCACCTGAGAAGTGGTGCGACTATTGGAGGCAGGTCACAGGCAACTACCACTAGACAAAGATGGGGATATCGTCTCTGTTGAACCTACGAATACCCTTCGACTGAACCAGTGGTGACCATCATGTCCCAATACAAGATAACAGACACAAGCGCTCCCAGGAATGAGCCGTGTCACTCGACCATCAAGAAACCGTACCTGTTCATCTGATCCGAGCGGTCGGTCAAGACCTCGATTGGATAGCCCAGTTGTCGCACTGTGGCGAACACGTCCACGGCCATGGCTTCCGGCGTCGGCCTTGAGAGGTCCGGCTTCTTGCACTCGGCACGTGCCGCAACACATTCGGCGCAGAGGCGGCACGCACCCTGAAAGAGCATGAATGCCTTGGGATAGCCCGCCAGGAATACGTCTCTTTCGACTTTCGAGAGGCCGACATTGACTTTGGCGCTCCAGGCACGGCGCTTTCGGGTGTCTTTGATGGCCTGCTGGAAATGGAACACCATCCCAGTGTCGTACTCCGCAAAGAACCGCCTGCATTCTTCGACCGTTGGCGTGTTTGGGGGGCAGGACGCGATCCGACCGTAGTTGGAGCAACCGTATTCACACTTCATTCTGACCCACTGTGAGACAATGATCGCCTTGGGGTCAATCCACTTGAAATCAGTGAAACCGTGATGGCGGGCTATCGTTTCCAGGCGCTCAATACCGGTCATTCTGACGCTGCTCCTCTCTGTCTAGCTAACATCTCCTTCTATCCTGCTGGAAGAGTTGCACGAATCCTATGGTGCAGTCATTGAGTATGTCAAGCTTGCGAACCAGGGTCTTACTAGAATGGATCGTCTCTCAGCGAATCGATGCGTTTCATCACCCGCATCACGGTTGTTCGAGGCAACGAACGGAGGTCCTTCTCAACAGAAGGCTTGTAGACAATGCTATAAGACGCCATCTTTCTTGAGCCGCCGCTTCATCTCCGTAGCGCTTATCGGCTTCTCGGAGCGGCGCTCCGCTATGATGGCAAGATCGTGCAGATCCTCCTGCAGCTTCTGATATTCTCGCAATGGCAGGATGACTCCGGTCTTCTTACCATGGCGATCAACGACGAATTGCCCGGTTTCCATTTCCCGTGCCCCCTCAATTCCTGGCTACGTCACCATTGCACAAACATGGGCATTATTATGTGCACGTAACTGTCGGACCCCACCGGGCGGATGACCCCCGGGCTTGACGGGGTAGTGGTTTCCAGAGCCACCTGAGCTTCGTGGATGATGCTGAGCACATCTATGAGGTACTTCCCGTTGAAAGCGATCTTGGCTGTTTCCCCTTCTACCTGGGCGTCAATCTCTCCGACATTGTCTCCCACCTGTTCCGAACGTGCCGAGATGCTCATGCTTCCCAGTTTGGATCCCTCTCCCGGAGTTGCCTGCAGGCGCACAATGCCGTTGCCATCCCGAGCGAAGATGGAGGCAGTCTTTGTGGCTCTGAGGAACTCGGGGGTACTCACTGTCGATCGAGTGCTATGGCCCTGAGGGATGAGCTGCCTGTAGTTGGGGAAAGTGCCCTGCAGCAACTGGGACACTATCTCTATGTCCTTCAAGCGAAAGAGCACCTGGCTCTTGTTGGGATTTATGGCTATGTCCACCAATTCTTTCTGGTCGACGAGGAGGCGGTTCAGTTCCGTGAGGGAACGGCTGGGGATGATAATCTCTGTTTTTTCCTCTACCGGGGTAGTCAGAGGTGTCTTGTGTACTGCCAGCCTGAAGCCATCCGCAGCAGCCAGGGTGAGGGTCTCTTCTTCGAACTCGGCACAAACACCGGTAAGCACCGGTCTGGTGTCTTCGGAGGCAGTAGCGAAAACCACCTGATTTATGGCCGCGCGGAGAGCCTCGGGTTCGATCTGGTATGTCTTGCCATCGCCAACCTTGGGAATAGGAGGGAAATCCTCGGCATCTATGCCGCTGATCCGTGCCTCAAATCTGGCACACTTCAACTCCAGGCTGTGGCCCACCAGGTTAAGGTCGATTTTTTCGCTGGGAAGGGAGTTTATGAACTCGATGAGAACCCTTGCCGGCACCGTGATGGCCCCTTCTTCCTCTACCATAGCGCCGATCCAGCAACTGATGGCTATTTCCAGGTTGGTGGCGGTGAGCCTGAGTCGGGACTGCTCTGTGGCTATGAGTACGTTGTTGGTGATGGGGAGAGTCGTCCTTGTAGCCACGGCTCTGCCCACGATGCTAAGA
>MGMW01000028.1:0-3258 GCA_001795035.1 Chloroflexi bacterium RBG_13_53_26 | reverse complement strand
AACTTTGCTAAGTATACACTCAACCCCCTGGCAAGACAAGAGACGGAAGTCTTCCCAAATCCGTGGGTTTTTCATGTGTCTACGCAACCCCCCAACCCTACCTGGATTCCCGTTTGCACGGGAATGACATGAGAAAGACGGGAATGACATGGGGATTTATGCCTGGATTCCGCATCAAGTGCGAATGACACCCCGCCCCTGGATTGCCGTTTTCACGGGAATGACATAAAGGGGCACGGGAATGACATGAAAAAGACGCAGGGATGACATGGGTAGGGGGTGTGCGGAATGACATCGTGAGAGACCGTGTCTGATTGACATGCCATGGTGCCGTTGCTAAGCTGTTGCTATTCCTATGACCGGGCTGGTACAGATCTTCACTGGAGATGGCAAGGGCAAGACCTCGGCGGCCCTGGGAGCGGCCATGCGGGCTTCAGGGCATGGCCTGCGCGTTCATATCACCTTCTTTATGAAGGGCGACTATCCTTATGGTGAGCAGAGTGTCCTGGGTCTATTGCCCAAGATCACCGTAGCCAGATTCGGACAGCGAGAGTTCGTCGATCCGGCAAATGTGAAACCGGATGAGAAGGAACAGGCAAGACAGGCACTCGGGGATGCCCGTCAGGCCGTGTTCAGTGGTGAATACGACCTGGTCATAATGGACGAGATCAATGTTGCTGCCGCCTGGAAACTCATCGATGTCGATGAGGTAATCCAGCTAATCAGGGGGAAACCCGAAGATGTGGAGCTGATTCTAACGGGGCGATATGCTGATGAGAGAGTCATTGAGATAGCTGACCTGGTGACAGAGATGAAGGAGGTCAAGCATCCCTACAGCATGGGGTTATTGTCCAGAAAGGGTATCGATTACTAGCCAATGACTCATGCCGTCGGTTGACCATGTTGTCCTTGATTCCGACGGTGTGATATACTCCGTCCAGAGGAAACCAGAAAGGAGGAAGGCACGTGAAAGTTACCTTGAGCGTAATAAAAGCTGATATCGGAGGCTATGTCGGTCACTCCACTGCACATCCTGACGTTGTAGGAAAAGCAAAGGAATGTCTTCAGAAGGCCAAGAAAGATGGCTTACTAATGGACTTTCATGTCACCAATTGCGGCGATGATGTCCAATTGATCATGACCCATAAGCATGGGGAAGACAGTGAGCCTATTCATAAGCTGGCCTGGAATACCTTTCTGGAGGGCACCAAGGTCGCCAAGAAACTGAAACTCCACGGTGCCGGCCAGGACCTTCTCTCCGACGCCTTCTCGGGAAACGTTAAGGCCATGGGCCCCGGAGTGGCTGAAATGGAGATCGAGGAGAGACAGGCTGAAACTGTGCTCATATTCATGGCCGATAAGACCTCAGCCGGGGCCTGGAACATGCCCCTCTATAAAATGTTCGCCGATCCTTTCAATACCATCGGTCTGGTTATCGCCGGCAACATGCACACAGGCTTCTCTTTTGAGCTGCATGATGTCAAAGAACATAAGAAGATCACCTTCAATGCTCCTGAGGAAATATATGACATGCTGGTTTTCATGGGAGCCCCCAGCCGATATGCAGTCAAGGCGGTCTACCACCGGGACACGGGTGAGGTGGCGTCTGTCTCCTCAACTCAGCGTTTGTCCAAGATGGCCGGCCGATATGTGGGCAAGGACGACCCGGTGTGTATTGTGAGGTCTCAGGGGAATTTCCCAGCGGTGGGAGAGATTCTGGAGCCCTTCGCTATGCCCGCACTGGTGGAAGGGTGGATGAGGGGTTCTCATCACGGTCCGCTAATGCCCGTAGCTCAACACCAGGCCAATCCTTCCCGCTTCGACGGTCCTCCAAGGGTGATTTGCTATGGCTTCCAGCTTGCAAATGGCATGCTGGTAGGGCCGCGAGACATGTTCGATGATCCTGCCTTCGATGAGGCACGCCGTTGGGCGAATCAGGCTGGCGAGTATATGCGGCGACACGGTCCTTTTGAACCCCATCGTCTTCCACTTGACGAGATGGAGTACACCACTATGCCGCAGGTGATGAAGAAGCTACAAAAAAGATTTGTGAAGCTTTGACCCCGAGACTTCTCCTGGCCACCAGAAATCCCGGCAAGGTGCAAGAGTATACCTTGCTTCTTCGTCACGCTCCCTTTCGTTTGACAACCCTGGATGAAGAGGGTATAGAGGTAGATGTGAGGGAGACGGGGCATACTCTCCATGAGAATGCACAACTCAAAGCGGTTGGCTATTCTGTGGACGATCGGTTTGTTGTCGTTGCGGATGATTCCGGGTTGGAGGTGGATGCCCTGGATGGAGAACCCGGTTTGCTTTCAGCCCGATACGGCGGCAAGAATACCGATGCGGAGAGGATTGCTCTGCTATTATCTCGTTTACAAGGGGTGCCCTGGGAGAAACGGTTGGCTCGCTTCAGGTGCGTCATAGCTATCGGTGCAAATTCCAGGATTGTGGGACTATGCGAGGGCGAATGTTCGGGGATCATCGGTCTTGAGCCTAGAGGTGATAAGGGGTTCGGGTATGACCCCGTATTTTACCTGCCGGAGTTCGATAAGACAATGGCTGAGCTGTCGGCGGAGGAGAAGAACCTGGTTAGTCACAGAGGAAAGGCATCTCAGAAGGCGCTTCAGATCCTGGAGCGTATGCGGCAGGAGATCAGCCGGTGAGCGGCATATCCGATTCGTTTCAGCGCCCCATCAGCTATCTGCGTGTCTCCGTTACCGACCGCTGTAATCTGCGCTGTGTGTATTGCATGCCTCCTGGCGGGGTGTCGTTAGTACCCCGCTCTGAAATCCTCACCTATGAGGAAATCGCCACGGTGGTTCGAGTGGCAGCGGAGATGGGTATCAGCAAGGTGAGGATCAGTGGAGGCGAGCCTCTGGCAAGGGCAGGGCTGGCAGGTCTGGTGCGGATGGTATCGCAAATCGAAGGTATCGATGACGTCTCCTTGACTACGAATGGCGTACTGCTGAAAGAGCAGGCTTTTGAGCTTGCGGAAGCGGGGTTGCGGCGGGTGAACATCAGCCTCGATTCGCTGAGAAGGCAGAAATTCAAGGAGATTACCGGCTATGACAAGCTGTCTGAGGTTCTGGAGGGTATTGATCAAGCCCGGAGGGCCGATCTCAGCCCGGTCAAGATAAATGTGGTGGTAATGCGGGGTATCAATGATGATGAACTTCTCGACTTCGCCCTGCTGAGCAGAGAAGGATGGAATGTGCGCTTCATCGAGCTGATGCCACTGGTGAACGGGGGCGGGAA
>MGMW01000027.1 GCA_001795035.1 Chloroflexi bacterium RBG_13_53_26 | reverse complement strand
GCGCTTCTCATCCAGGTATCTGAAGCCTGCTTTCTGGTAGGAGCGCTCGGCCGGGGTGTTGCCGATGTAGTAGCTGACCTGGGCTTGACGGAAGCCCTGCTGTCGACCCTCGTCGAGGATTGCCTCAAGTAAGCTACTGATCACCCCCATGCGGCGGTACTCCGGGCGGGTGGCCACCTGCTCGATAACCCAGGCACCCTCCAGAAAGTCAGAGTGACAGGTGAAGAAGGCCGCGAGGCTATCTTGACCGAGCGTCATATCTTCTGCAGTCAATCCCATCCGCTGAATCACAGCGGCCATCGGTTCCGTGACCGTCTCCTCTCCGTTGGCAATCGGATCGAAACCCTCCAGAGCAGCCACGGGGCGGCCATCCACTTCTGCGACCAGGAACTCGGTGTAATAGCACATGTGGCGCGGTCCCTGCAGAGCCAGCATCTCCAGGAAAGACAGGCATCTATCCTCAGGTTGAGAGATGACGAGGTCCCAAATGCCGATCTTCATGTGTGACCGGCCGGCCATGAGCATGCACCACGCAAGCAGTTTGGCATCCTCGGGGCGCGCCCGTCGGATCTTGATGTTCACTTTCCCTGCTCCTTTCCCGGCTCATATCAGAGTTTGCGGTTCTGTGATTCAATATATCGGAATAGGGTTACACAAGGCAAGACAAATGATCAAAGAGATGGTGCTGGTTCAGGAGACAGCATCAGCCCTGAGCTGAGCAATACATCCGCTTGAGTGGAACTATCTTCTATAACACAACTACTTGATAAGCAGCGTGGGCCACTGTAGCATGGCATGGTTTGGGCGACACAAATCAGTTAGTCGACAGCTAAGGAGAGGTGACAGGTGGTTAACGGATTGAGACGGGTTGTTGTCACTGGCATGGGAGTGATCAGTGCAACAGGTTGCACTGTACCGGACATGTGGCAGTCACTCATCGCTGGAAGGTCAGGGGTAGACTATATCAGCTCTTTTGATACAACGCCTTTCGCCACGAAGTTCGCTGCTGAGGTGAAGGGATTCGACCCTGGCGACTACGTGACCCAGAAGGAAGCCCACCGCATGGATCGGTTCGCCCAGTTTGCCGTGGCCGCCAGCATGCAGGCCACGGCAGCCGCGGACCTGAAGATAGCCAGCAACGGTGCTGAGGAGACTGGGGTTATTGTTGGCAACAGCGTTTGTGGTCTACTTTCAGTTTGCGAGCAACTGGAGTTGTTGAACCGTGAAGGACCAAGAAGGATAAGCCCTATTCTGGCTCCAACCATGACAGGTGATGCTGCGGCTGTGCAGGTAGCCTTGCTGCTGGGAGCCAAGGGACCAAGCTATTCGCCTTCGTCAGCCTGCTCCAGCGGTGCTGATGCCATTGGCCAGGCTTATGAGCTGGTTAGACACGGAGAGGCCGAGGTCATGATAGCCGGCGGAACTGAAGCACCGATAGGCCCTATCTGTCTAGCTGCCTTCAGTGCAGCCCGTGCCCTGTCCACGAGGAACACCAGTCCGCAGACGGCGTGTCGCCCCTTCGACGCTCAGCGTGATGGCTTCGTGTTAGGTGAAGGGGCTGGCATCATCGTGCTTGAAAGCCTGGATCATGCCTTGAGCCGTGGAGTACCCATTCTTGCTGAGCTTGCCGGGTACAGTGCTACCAGCGACGCTTTTCACCTGACTCAGCCGTCACCGGACGGAGAGGGTGCCACCAGAGCTCTCAGAATAGCTATGGAAAGGGCCGGGCTCAAACCCAGTGATATCGATTACATCAATGCTCACGGCACATCCACACTGCTCAACGACAGAGCTGAGACCCGCGCCATCAAGAATGTGTTTGGGCCGGATGCCTATCGCATTCCTATCTCTGCCACCAAATCTATGACCGGACATCTCCTTGGAGCGGCGGGGGTAGTGGAGGCCATAATATGCGTGCTGGCCATAAATCATGGCGTTGTGCCGCCGACCATAAATCTGGATTCACCCGACCCCGAGTGTGATCTGGATTTCGTGCCTCACCAAGCGCGTGCTGTGCCAGTGGAGACGGCGGTGTCGAACTCCTTCGGTTTCGGTGGCCACAACTCTGTACTCGTTTTCCGCCGCTACTGTTCATAACGGGTAGGAAGTGACACGAGCCTGACCTAGGCTGGCCAGGCTATCTCCCCTCTGAATTCTTTTCTCTGGATCCAGCGCGGCGGCTCATCAGGCATAAACAAGAGAACATCCACAGGCCCTCCGACATTCTTGGGACGTGCCTGGAAGCGCATGGTGTCAATGGTGGTCCTCACCGCATAGATAGCGAAGTCTATGGCGTCCTGAACGGTCATGGCATCCCAGATTATCGGTGGCTTTGGCTGAGCCTGTGTTGGCTGAAGAAGGGAGGCGATGACATCTGCCTGGCCACCCCAGGTTGCTCCATAGACGATATTCTCCGTATTGTGGGCCAGATTCTGCCTCTGCACGGAGTCCTTCCCCACATGACAGAGGAAAACATAAGGGATGCTCTTCCTCTCGATTCTATTGTAGCCGGCCACATGAAAGGCTGTATCTGCCTGAGGAAAACTCTGTCTGAAGAAGTCGACCAGCTTGCGGGGTATTGAGTTGACATCGTCATTGTCGTCAAGGACTTCCTCTGCGAACCTTTTTATGTGGCTTTCTATGCTTATCTTCCCCAGAAGAGACTCACCAAAGGTGTTGATGCCTACCCTCTGAGCAGGCATCAGGAAGGTCTTATAGGCGAAGTCGGAGCTGACCGTTTCTATCTTGGGCAGGGACTTTCCATCCGGGGTCTTGCCCTCGATAGTGATCGACTGCCGACTATCTGAAGCCATGACTATGCCGGTTGGCACATACACAGTTATTACAAATGACATCTGGTTACCTCCCTTGTCTCAGTGTGCCCTACATTATACTCCACATACTCCACTACTATTCTTGAGTACCGCAGTCATATGTAGCCTTCTTGTTTTAGTCCGTAGGCTGGGCTATTGTCCAGCGGAGCGACCGGGGGGAAGTGTGCCAGGTTCTGACTACAGAGATCACCTCATCTCTTGACAACGAGGGGCCTGTGGGGTAGCATGCAGTTGCCACAGATGATGAGACGATATGATCGCCTGTGAGATGTTGGGGAAAGGAGGAGCTGGGCCATGAGCGCTGAATCTCGTGAAAGAGAAGCCAGGTTCTTTCAGAGATTCAAGGAGGCAATGGCTAGGAGCAGGGTTCTGGCTAGAAATTGCCTCGCTTGAAAGTCCTGAAAGGGAAAGTAGTTGCCAGTTTGGCAACAAAGCAGTAGGCAATGAAAGGGACTCCGTTTGATTTCTTCGTCCAGTTTCATTTGACGGAAAGATGCAATCTGTCGTGCCGGCACTGTTACCAATCGGCATCAGTGTCGGAGATGAAGTATGAGGAAATCTGCGGGGCAATCACCGAACTGAAGCAAACAATTGCAGGCTGGGCGATAGATTACGATGTTGACATATCGCCCAGCCTTCATTTCACCGGCGGCGAGCCACTATTGCGACAGGACCTTTTTGAGGTGCTGGGTTTTGCCCGGGGGTGCGGCTTCTCTATATCCCTGATGAGCAATGGGACACTCATAGACAAAGCGATGGCCCGACGGCTAAGAGAGGTACAGGTGGCTGATGTACAGATCAGCCTTGACGGGCTTGAAGGCACGCATGACAGTCTGAGAGGGCAGGGAGCATATCGCCGCACTCTAGAGGGTATCAGAAAACTGGTGGCTGAAGAGATCGAGACCAACATCAATCTGACGGTTACCAGACGCAACATGGCCCAGATCGAGGGACTGATCGACGTAGCTGAAAAACTGGGAGCGAGTGGCATTGCTTTTTCACGCCTGGTCCCCTCTGGCAAGGGGAAGGCTCTTATGAATGAGGTGTTGACTCGTGAGGACATAGCTCGTCTCTATGATGAGCTGCGCCGGTACAAGAACGGCAGCAAGATTGCCGTTACCTCCCGCGACCCATTGGCCACCATAGCAGAGATGGATGGTCACATTCCTCAGACAGAGGTCCCTATGGGCGGGTGTGCCGCAGGCGTCTTCGGGGTGACCATTACCACCGATGGCACCATAATGCCCTGCCGTCGTATGGATCTACCCATTGGAAATATCAAACAGGACTCCTTCCGTGAGCTGTGGATAGATTCACCCGTGCTGGAGTCACTGAGGACAAGGGAGGAATATCACAACGGCTGTGAATCGTGTTCCTACTGGCCGGTATGCCGGGGCTGCCGAGCAATAGCACTGGCCTTTGCCCGGGCTGAAGGCAGAGAGGACTACCTTGGCCCCGACCCGCAGTGTCCCTATCTTTGATTCTTGACAAGGAAGTCACTCCAAGACTCTATATACTGAGTTTCTGCCTGAATTCTGCCATCCTGGCCCTGTATTCCTGCAATCTCTGCGGAGACATTTCATCGGGCCATTCCGTATCTACTCTATGGAAGGCCTCGATGACTGCCGAGCTCTTGGGGGCCAGCGCCACGATCTTGGGGGCACTGCCTTTATCCAGCTTTATTTTCGCGGTCATGAAGGCTGCCACGAATCCCTTTTCCTTCTTGATGACGCTCTTCCATACCGCAGGCGTGGCACTCAGGATGAAATCCGATTTCTTCTCGGCATCCTCCTTGCTGAGGAGTGTGCTATCGGGCTGCATCACCCCCTTCTCCAGATGGGTGGCGAAGTGGATATCCTTGTCCAAACCAAACTTGGGGTCTGCCAGGACCCGAAAGGTGAGGAATATGTTCATTCCCTTGAACGTCTTGTTGGCATTGTCCGGGTCGGCACTGTAGTTGTTCCCTGCCTGGGCTACCCACTCCGGTGTTACATACGGCAACATTTTCCCTCCTTCTGCTTCAACACGATCCCCAGCTTCTGACCTAGTCTGCTTCGTCTCCAGGCTGATCTCCCGCTGTCCTTCCCTTCGTCTTGTTGAGGTCTTCCTCTCTCAATGCTCTCTTGAATATCTTCTCAGTCACTGTCAGAGGCAACTCATCCCGAAACTCAACAGACCTGGGAATGGCAAATTCGGGCATCTTGTCCCTGCAGTAGGCAATAACATCCTCGGCCGTCAGGGTGCCTTTGAACTCGTCCCTCGGGGTGACGAAGGCCTTGATGATCTCACTGCCTGGATGTCTCGGATCAGGGATTCCCACTGCTGCGGCCATGGCTACTCCAGGGTGTCGGAACAGTATCTCGTCCACCTCCGTGGTGTAGACCTTGGCTCCTCCGACATTGGCCATATCCTTGATGCGGTCTTCCAGTACAAAGTAGCCATTATCATCCATTCTGCCGATGTCTCCGGTATGAAGCCAGCCGTTGTCCAGTCCGCTGCCTGGCCTTGGCCAGTATCCTTTCATGGTCTGGGGTCCACGCACCACTATCTCACCGCTCTCGCCCGCCCCCATCTCCTCGCCCGTGTCCGGGTTGACTATCATAGCCTCAGTGTCGGGAACCGGCACACCCACCCCCAGCGTCTCCTTGGTGACGAAGCCGGTGATCTTGGAGAAGCAGGAGATATTTACATGGGTGACGGGGCCGCATTCGGTCAAACCGTAGCCCTCGGTTATCGGCATTTGAATATCGGCTTTGATGGCATCGAATATCTCTCGCGGAAGCGGGGCTGCACCAGACAGGAACATCACTGGCAAGCGTCCGACTTTTCTTCTAGCCATCCTCATGAGCTGGGTGGGCACAACATAGATCAACAACGGGCGATTCTCCTGCATCAAGGTTATGGCCTGACGGATATTCCTGGGGTCGGCTACCAAGAGGTTTCGCAGTCCCAGGAAAACGCTAACCTGTGAGCCCAGTTGACCCCAGGCATGAAAAAGAGGTATGAGCGTTTCCGAAGCAGCCTTGCCCTTGATGCCGGGCCACAGGGGTTCGAGAGTCCATGCTGACTGCATGACGTTGCAGACCCTGTTGTAGTGGGTGATCATAACCCCCTTGGGTAGCCCGGTAGCTCCCCCAGTGAAGGCCAGATAGGCCAAATCTTCGAGCGGATTGATATCCACCTCAGGCGCAAGGGCTTCGTGCTCCGCCATAAGGTCTCTGAACTGGATTGCGCCGGGCACTTCCTTCCTGTCAGGCTCCTGGGCCGAATAGTCCATTGGTGAGGTGACAATGATGTTCTTCAGTCTGGTTTTGTCCTTAATGGGAGTGACCACATTGAGGGTTGTTTCAGAACAGACCAACGTCTCTGCTCCTGACTGGCCTATTTCATGCTCCAGATCACGAGCTGTGTGCATGGTGCTGCAGGGGACCATGGCGCTGCCAGTCTTGGAAACAGCGAAATCTGTCATGATGAACTGCGGGCAGTTGGGAAGGATAGTGACAACCTTGTCACCCTTTTTCACTCCCATACCGGCCAGGGCGTTGGCCAGTGTGTCGACATAGACCTTCAACTCGCTGTATTTGATCTTCCTGCCCAGATACTCCACCGCAATCTGGTTCGGATAGGCACTGGCTGAATTCTCCAACAACTGATGCACAGGAACCTTTGGATAGGGTTCAAGAGTCTTCTTCAAATTGTATGGCCCGAGCTTGTAGTTCTTCAGCCAGGGCTTGTCGCTTCCCTTTATCTTATCTCCCATCCGCCGTCCCTTCCGTGGTGTCTAGCTGCAGACTTCAAAACGAAGCTAACTACCCCATATATCAGCAATATATTCCTCCAACCCCAACTCCCTCAGCTTGTCAGGCGTTGGCTTGCCAGTGGCTTTGTCCCATCCACGGAGCTCGTAATACTTATCCAGCATGGCAGGCAGATTCTCGTTCACCTTGCCCTGGGCTGGGCCTTCGGGGAGGGGTTCCTCCAGCAAGCGAGGAGGCAAGGTGTCGTCAGCTCTGGACAGACCCTCTCTGACATTGAAGACCCTCGCCAGATTGAAGGCCGTCTCACCAAGCCTCATCATATCTTCATAGGTGAATGATCGGCCCAGACAGTGCTCAACAAGCTTCACCCATTCCTCCGAAGCAACACACATGCCCATGAACTTGCATGCTCCGAAGGTGTCCAGGGCTGTGAGTACGTTCTCCAGATCTACGAGGATGTGAACCTCGTTGGGATCAGCCACCAGGGGGTCATTGATCTTGCTGTCCGGGATAACCAGAAAGGGGATATCCAGGAAGGTCGGGCCCTGGATGTAGGCGGTGATATGATCGCCCCCCCTGTTGGCAACGGCGTAGGCCAGTCCAGTGATCTGAACCGCTCTGGAATCATATGCCGGGAGTTCCAGACCCTTGACCTGCATGGCAAACCTCTCCGTCCCTCGCCCCAGCTTCTGGGACATGCGCTTTGTTCCCTCGGCCAGAAAATCGCCAAAGCCCTCTCTCCTGGCTATTTTATGAACCAGTTCGATCATAACCTCGGCGTTCCCGAATGCAACCTCCAGTCCGTCGGTATCCGCCTTTGTTAGAATGCCTTTTTCGTAGCATTCCATAGCGAAGGCTATGGATGCTCCGGCTGATATGGTATCGAATCCGTAATCGTTAGACAGGTAGTGGGCCATAGTGATGGCTTCCAAATCGTCAATCTGGCATTGGCCGCCAAAGGTGCCCACGCTTTCATACTCAGGCCCCTCTCCTCCCCGGCCCTGGTATTTTCCTTTCCTGATGACCGATACCCTGGCACACTTCAGGGGGCAGGCGAAACATCCCTTGGACTGCACCAGGACTTTTTCACTGAGGGCCTGCGCATTTATTTCATCGAGGTTGGGGAAAACACCGGTCTGCCAGTTTCTGGTGGGGAATCCACCCTTGGCGTGCACCATATCAATGACGACGTTAGTGCCAAAGCTCTCCATGGCTACCTTGACCATGGATTGGTTGATGAGCTCAAACTGTTTCCTGGCTGTCTGAGAGAACCCCGGGCCATCTGCCAGTTTGATGGACTTCCTGCCGCGCACGGCGATGGCCTTCAGCCGCTTTGCGCCCATCACGGCCCCTCCACCACACCTCCCTGCTGCCCTGTGTAGGTCATTCATAATGCTGGCATACCGCACCAGGTTCTCACCGGCTATCCCAATGCATACCACCCCGAACTGCTCACCGAGTTCCTCTTTTATCAGCCTGGTTGTTTCGGGCACGCTCTTACCCCACAGGTGACTGGCATCTCTCAGTTCAGCCTTGTCCTCATCAATCACAAGGTAGACAGGCTCGGGCGAGATTCCCTGAAAGATGATGCCGTCAAAGCCTGTTTTCTTGAACTCCACACCCCAGAAGCCGGCTGAATTTGACTGTGCCCAGAGATCAGTCAGGGGTGACTTGAAAACCCAATTGAACCTGCCGGTGCTGGGCGCAATAGTTCCCGTAAGCGCCCCGGTCATGGCGATAAGCTCATTCTGGGGACCAAGTGGGTCAACCCCTTCGGGAACCTCGTGATAGAGATAATGTGTAGCCATGCCGGCCCCTGCCAGGTACTTGTCAAACAGATCCTGTGGTATCTCCTCTCTCGATATCTTGGAACTGGAGAGGTCTACCCTCAGGATTTCTCCGTGAGACCCGAACATGTTGCCTCCTCAGCATTTATTTGGTGTTGTGGCTATCAGCGAGAACCGGTTCACTCCTTCACTTCTTTGGCGGCACAAGACTCATAGCATATTCTGCCAGGGCCGTGATGGTCAGGCTGGGATTGATGCCCGGATTGGCCGGCACGGTGGAGGCATCGACCACATATAGACCGGGGTAATTGTGAACCTGGCAATCCAATCCCACTACACCCTCTGCGGCATCCCGCCCGAAGGGGCAGCCACCCATGATGTGAGCGGTAAGCGGAATGTTAAGCAGGACTTCGCCTATGTTGGCGCCACACATGCCATTTGTCTTTGCGGCAAGTTTGCGGGTGGTCTCGTGGGCCACAGGAATTCGAGCCGGTGCTGTCTGGTCGGGGTCGCGTTCAGCGACCAGGCCACGGCGGAAAAGGGTGAAGGCGCCGCGGCCCAGGCGAAGGCGCATAAGGTTGTCCGTAGTCTGCATAACCAGCAGGATGGTGGTTCGAGATGCCCAGCCGGGCAGCGCGTAGGCACTGAGACAATCGATGGGATGGCGCAAAGCGAACCACAGGAACCTGAGCAGGGTCATGGGTATGCTGCCGGCGCTGGCTGCCAACGGCATGGTTATCAGTTTCATGAAAGACGAGCCGTTGGGATATCGTACCGGCTCGATGTGGGTCACTTCATCAGCCTGGAAGACAGAGGTGATGGCTACTCCCTTGGAATAGTCGACTTTACTACTGCGGCTGATGACGCCGTTCAAAGCTTCGCTGTTGGTGCGCACCATGTCACCCAGGTGAATTGAGATGTTGGGCAGCATCCTGGTTACATCGCGACAGCGGAAGAGCAGTTTCAGGGTGGCCAGGACTCCTCCGGACACCACTACATTACGGGCTCGTACGCGGTGTGACGGCTTAAACAGCCAGCCCGTGGAGCGGCGATAGACGACCTCGTAGCGGACTCCGTTAGACTGCTGAGGCATCAGGGGATGGATATCGGTGACTTCAGCCTCGGGGCGGATTTGTGCCCCCCACTTCTCGGCGAAGTAGAGATAGTTCTTCATCAGGGTGTTCTTGCCATTGTTGCGGCAACCCACCATGCAAGCGCCGCAGAAATTGCAGCCTCGACGTGATGGGCCCTCACCACCAAAGTAGGGGTCGGGCATTTCCTGACCCTCCGGCCCGAAGAAGACTCCCACATTGGTAGAGCGGAAGGTATGAGCTCGCCCCATCTCTGCAGCTACCTCCTTCAAGGCAGTGTCTGCTTCGAGAAGCCTCGGGTTCTGGGCTACACCCAGCATGCGACGGGCAGTTTCGTAGTATGGCATCAGGATACTCTTCCAGTCCGCCAAGTGTCGCCAGGCTGGAGCTGCAAAAAGGCGATCGTCAGGGATTTCCAGAACATTAGCGTAGCCCAGACTGCCCCCGCCCACGCCAGACCACCGCAGCACCATGACGCCATTCAGGATGCTGATCTGCTGTATGCCAAAACAGCGGATGGCCGGTGCCCAGAGGAACTTGCGGATGTTCCAGTTGCTGCGGGCGAAGTCCTTGTCCTCATAGCGTTTGCCGCGCTCCAGAACCAGAACACTGTAGCCCTTCTCGCTGAGCCGCATGGCAGCAACGCTGCCTCCGAAGCCAGACCCGATGACTACGTAGTCGAAGACTTCCTGCGGTTTACTATTTCCCATGGCCCTGTGACAGGATCCCCTTACGTTGTGCCAGATATCTCCCGAATAGTCTCACGCTGTTCTTTATACAACCTGGCTTTAATCAAATCAAGTTATGGCAGGACGATATGTGCGTATGTATTGACAATAGATTATTTTATTGTTATAATGCTAATAGTTCGCTATGGTCAAAATGTATAGCTCTAAAATATCTATTTAGGGGGCAACCTGAGATGTTATTCAGATCAACAGGACTAGGCAAGACGGAACTCAAGGCCAAGGTGAATGGTATGGTACGTCAGGGTGACTACCTGATCATGCAGGTGGACACCCTTGAGCCGGTACGCTGGAAGATCCGGGCGGCTATGAGTCTGCCGGATATGTGGATGGTCATAAAGGCAATGATGAGACCTTCCAATCTCAAGATTCTGTTCTCCAGGAAGTGGGCCAAGGAGGCAGAGCATCCCGGCGAATTCTAGGAGGTATTAAGTCTGTTCAGTCACAGGAAGGAGGTACCGAAATGGCATGGGAGATGATG
This sequence comes from Chloroflexi bacterium RBG_13_53_26, assembly GCA_001795035.1. Classification (GTDB taxonomy): domain Bacteria; phylum Chloroflexota; class Dehalococcoidia; order UBA2247; family RBG-13-53-26; genus RBG-13-53-26. The sequence goes on along the minus strand of MGMW01000027.1, from coordinate 7,926 downwards.
CTGCTAATGATACTGGCGGGGCCTTTCATGGTGTATTGGGTCATGCGCTATGGATTCACCAGGCTGAGAAAGAGACCTGAAGCGCATCGAGAAGGCTAGGAGGTTGTCCGTTTGCTGAACCGCACTGAATCCGATGGGCGTAATTCGCTTGTTTTGGACCTCCCATCACGGAAAGCCGTTGATGGGGAGGTTCAGCACGGTTTGGCATTCTGAAGGCTGTGCCATGTAAACTCAATAACCACCCCCTGTGTAGTTCCAGCCTGTTCCTCTTCATCAGACTTGAAGCCCCTTCCAGTTCCGCGCTGATTCAACAAAACGATTCTCTCATGCTGACGTGTTCTGCTCCTGTCCCGAGAACGACCATGGTTGACAATTGCTTCAAGCTTGACTACCCTGAGGGTATACAATGCTCGCTATGGGGATGAAGTGAAAAGACTCAAGGGCCGTGCTTTCTGGCTGCTTCTGATCGTAGCATGGCTAGGTATCGGTATCTTCATGACTGTGATTGAGGAATACTTCTTTGCTGGCATTAGCTACGTCATTGCGGCATTCTACGTCTTTCTAGAGTTGTGGTTGTGGCGACGCAGCAAAAGGCTGCAAAAGGCAGCAGGACAGCCCGACAGACAGGATACTCCCGTTGGCCAAGCTTGACAGGGAAGACTGCAGAATAGTAAGATTTGGAGTCATCTAACAATCTGGAGGAAGAAGATTTACGCGCTTATTGAGACCGGGGGCAAGCAATACAAGGTTTCGCCGGGGCAGGTTATTGAGGTAGACCGATTGGCTGTGGAGAAGGGCAGCCAGGTTGAATTGGACAAAGTGCTGCTGGTTGCCGATGGTGAGAAGGTGATCGTGGGCCAGCCTCTGGTGGAAGGGGCGAAGGTGACGGCGGAGCTTGTGGAAGAGGATCGCGACGATAAGATCATCGTCTTCAAGTACAAGCGGAAGGTAAGGTATCGCCGGAAACTGGGACACCGGCAGTGGTATAGCAAACTGGCCATCAAAGAAATAAGCTTGGGCTAGGGCACACGAAGGGGAGGCAGACGGAGTGGCTCATAAGAAAGGTGCAGGGAGCACACGCTGCGGGCGCGACAGTCAGCCGAAACGTCTCGGTGTGAAGCGTTACAGCGGGCAGGCAGTAACGGCAGGCACTATTATTGTTCGGCAAAGAGGCACCCGCATACGGCCTGGCAACAACGTAGGTTTGGGTAAGGATCATACCCTCTTTGCTCTTATCGATGGTGTGGTCAAGTTTGAACATGCCACCAAGGACAGAAAAAAGGCCAGCGTTTATTTGGTGAGTTGATAGAATGAAAGATAAGATTCATCCCACTTACTATGCAGATGCCAAGGTGACTTGTGCTTGTGGTAACAGTTTCACCACCGGCGCAACGAAGAAATTGATCAAGGTTGAGGTGTGCAGCAATTGCCACCCGATGTTCACTGGTGAGCAGCGCATTGTTGACACAGCGGGGAGAGTTGAGCGGTTCAAGAGGCGTTACAGGCGCAAAGGGGAAGAGCAGCCTGAGACATCGTCCTAGTGGGACAAAGTCCAATCCAGACAGTGAGTTGAATTGCAAGAGAGCGGGAGACTCTTCCGCTCTCTACTTGTTTTATAGGGGGTGATCGCTTGCCGGAAGATTTCCACTACGGAGGCCAGGCAGTCATCGAGGGCGTGATGATGAGGGGGCAACGTCATCTGGCGATGGCGGTACGTTGTCCCAATGGCGAGGTGGTGCTCACCACCAGAAATCTACCCTCGGTCTATACAGGAAGGATCAGGAAGATACCCTTCATACGAGGGGTGATCGTCCTTGTAGAGGCCCTCGTTTTGGGCATCCAGGTTTTGATCGAATCTGCAAATGCCGCCCTGGGGGAGGATAACGGGAAGATCTCAGGCCCTTTGTTGTGGGGTACTCTCATCGCCTCCCTTGGCTTCACCGTTGGCCTTTTCTTTCTGGCTCCAATGTTCCTGACCAGGTTCATTATCGATCCTCATATCGGGGACTCTTCCATACTCAGCAATCTCGTAGAGGGTGTTATCCGCATCGGAATCTTTGTCATCTATCTAGCCTTGATAAACCTGATGCCTGACATACGGGACATCTTTGCCTATCACGGGGCAGAACATAAGGCAGTGAATGCCTATGAGGATAAGGCTCCTTTGGAGCCAGGCGCTGTGAGGAAATACTCCACAGCCCATGTTCGCTGTGGGACCAGCTTCCTCTTTGCGGTGTTGATTATCGCTATCATCGTCTTTTCGCTGCTGGGGGATGTTGATCTGTGGTTGCGTATCGTATCGCGCATAGTGCTTATCCCTGTTATTGCTTCACTTGGGTATGAATTCACCCGCCTCAGCGCCAGGTTCGCTGACAATTGGCTGATGCGAATCTTTTTCTTCCCGGGGTTGTTGTTACAGAGGTTGACCACCCGGGAGCCCAGCGATGATAAGGTAGAAGTAGCCATCTCTGCCCTGAAGGGGGTTATAGAGGCAGATGGGCGGCAAACCAGTGGCTAGTGTCGCGTCAGGTCATTATCTGCCAATCCGCCAACTTCTGTGAGTGTCAGGGCTCCAACAGCCACCATTGGACATCTGGATTCCGCATCAAGTGCGGAATGGCATTATGCTAGTCTGCGCCTGCCGACGTTACCTGACGGAAGAAGCAGGTCCTTTCCCCGGTGTGGCAAACAGGGCCAACGGGTTTTGCTCTTACAAGCAGGGTATCTTCGTCACAGTCCTTCCATATCTCCCGCAGGTTGAGGTAGTTGCCTGAAGTTGCTCCCTTGTGCCACAGCTCCTGTCGGCTGCGGCTGTAGAACCAAACCTGCCCTGTTTCCAGGGTCTTGCGCAGTGATTCCTCATTCATATAGCCCAGCATCAACACCTCGCTGGAATCAACATCCTGCACAATGGCCGGGATCAGGCCCTTGTCATCGAATTTCAGCATCAACGTGCTCCTTCCCCAATCCTTCAACGGAGCGCTGCAAGCGCCTCCTCCAGTTGTATATCTCCTGTATAGAGTGCTCTGCCGATAATGGCACCCTCGACACCGAGCTGATTCAGTTTTCTGATGTGGTCAATCGAAGTAATACCGCCGGAAGCAATAATAGGGAGGCTTGTTGCATTTAGCAGTTCCTCAATTGCAGCAAAACTCGGCTGGGTCAAGGTGCCATCCTGGCGGATATCAGTATAGATGAAGCGCTTCACGCCCAGGTCTGCCATCTGATGGATCATCTCCGAAGCTGTGACCGCAGTCTTCTGCTGCCATCCACGGGTAGCAACATATCCGTCTCGCGCGTCAACACCCACTATGACGGCCTCGCCGAACTGCTGGCATGCCTCCCTGACCAGGATGGGATTCTCTACCGCGGCGGTGCCCAGGATAACCCGCTTCACCCCCACTTCCAGTAACTGTTCGATCACTTCAATCTGGCGGATGCCACCCCCCACCTGAACGGGGATTTTCAGGGCTGCCACTATCCGGCCTATCATGGGCAGGTGACACGGCTCTCCCTTTGCAGCTCCATCAAGGTCGACGAGGTGCAATCTTGGAGCGCCCAGGGACTCCCAGTGACTGGCTGTGCCCACCGGGTCGTCCGAGAAAACCGTTTCTTTCCCATAGTCGCCCTGGTACAGACGGACGCACCTGCCGCCTTTAAGGTCGATTGAAGGAATGACTTCCATGATCAAAGCCTGGAACCTTTATCTTCATAGCAGGCCAGGACGAACAGCAGGTCAGCCAGGCGATTGAGGTATTTAAGCAGTTCCCCATTCGGCAACTGGCCATTCTGCTCCAGATTCACCACTCTTCTCTCTGCCCTCCTGACAATGGCACGAGCCATATGTATGGCAGCAGAGCCGGTGCTATCGCCAGGGATGATGAATTCCCGGGGCATCTCCACCTCCCTCTCCAACTCATCAATGCCATCCTCCAGTTCCTGCACCTTTTGAGCGGTTATCACCGGATACTCGCCGGCAAACCTGCCATATTCTTCCATCGGGGCGGCCAGTTCACTGGCCAGGATGAAGAGGTCCTTCTGTGCTCTGAGCAACACATGTTGGACCCTCTCCTTTCTGGATAGAACCCGGGCCAATCCAAGGGTGGCTACTGCTTCATCTATGGTGCCGTAGGCTTCGCAATGAGGGTCGGATTTGGGAACCCTTGTGTTGTACAACAGGCTGGTCTCACCCCTATCTCCCTTTCTATTGAAGGTCTTCATCGGGTCAGCTAACCTCCCGACCCAGAAGAAAGGCAGCCACCTCTCTCAATTCCTGTTGAGCCGATAAAGGCAATGCTGCCTTTTCCAGGTCTTTGACACTCTGGCGGCGATACTTGTCTCTCACCCGTTCCGCATAGATTCTACTGCCTGTTCTGTCGAGGATGCGCAGCACCTGACTGACATCCCTGGTGGAAAGCACCGCCTTGCCGTAAATTCGGCGGAGACTTTCTCTTTCCCCATAGTCTGCCTTTTCCAGGGCATATATCACCGGGAGGATTTTCTTCTTGCCCCTGATGTCAGTGTAGGGAGATTCTTTGCTATCCTCCTCCTTGCCCCATATGCCCTGAAGATCGTTTTCCACCTGGTAGGCCATGCCCAGGTTCCTGCCAAAGGAACAGAGAGAGGAAACCTGAGACTGGTTGTCTGTTCCCAGGGTAGCCCCAAAACCGAGGGAGCATTGGAAAAGTGAGGCTGTTTTCTTCCCGATCATATCCAGGTATTGGTCGATGCTGATGTCAAGATGCCCTTCGTACTCGATATCCAGGTACTGTCCCTCACACAGTTGAAGACTGGCCTGATTCAACTGCCTGGAGAGAAGCACTATCTTCTGTGGAGGTATTCCTCTCTCCTCAAGTCTGAACAGCGCCAACTGCGCCAGTACGTACATGGCATCGCCAGCGTTTATTGCCTGCGCCTCCCCCCACAGCTTCCACACCGTGGGTCGGTTTCGCCTCTCCAGACTATCATCCTGAATATCGTCATGGATGAGGGAAAAATTGTGTATCAGCTCCACCGCAGCCGCAGCCGGGAGGGCAGAATGCCAATCGCCTCCCACTCCATCGCAGGCCAGCAGGCAGAGTGTCGGCCGTGATAGCTTGCCGGGGCTCTGCTGCTTGCGTCCCTTCTCGTCCACCCATCCCAGGTGATAGCGCATCATGGTATAGAGTGGTGATGCGCCTTTGCCCAGAACAGCTCTCAGCTCTGCCTCCAGTTCAGGCAGATATCGGTGAAAAGAACCTGGCAAGATCATTTATGTTCGCCTCTATCGTTTGCAGCGAAGGAGCCTGTAGCCAGACACACGGTATCCTACGGGGGAGTCGAGCCTGCAAGACTCTGCTTCCGGGAATGAACAGAGAGCTCAGGGAAAGCAAACAGGACCTGGCGGGCTATCCCCGGTGCATCGAGGTTGTACTTGGAACGGAGGAGCGATTGGGAGCCGTGCTCTACAAAAACCTGGGGAATACCATGACATTTAACCTGGACTTCCGACACCTGGTAGTTGTGCAGTAGCTGCAGCACCGCACTGCCGAATCCACCGGCAAGGACATTTTCCTCTACTGTAAACAATCGCTTCACTTTTCCGGCGGTGTCCAGAATTAGCTGAGAGTCCAGGGGGTTGGCGAAGCGGGCGTTAACCACGGTGCATTCAACCCCTGCCTTTGAGAGATCGCTGGCTGCCTCCAGTGCGGGGTAGACCGTGGCGCCCAGGGTCACTATGGCCACATCCTCTCCGCTCCGGAGCACCTCCCCTCTGCCGATGGGGAGTTCCTGAAGCGTCGTATCCAGCGTTGCCCCCGGGCCGGAGCCCCTGGGGTAGCGTATCGCCATAGGTTGGTGGGCCTTCACCGCCGTGTAGATCAGGTGCTGCAATTCGTTCTCATCCTTGGGTGCAGCGACCACCAGGTTGGGGATGCAGCCAAGATAGGATAGATCAAGGGTACCCTGGTGACTTTTGCCATCTTCACCTACGATCCCGCCACGGTCGATGATGAAAACAACGGGCAACTCCTGAATACAGACATCATGAACCAACTGGTCGAAGGCGCGCTGCAGGAAAGTGGAGTATACGGCCACGATGGGTATGAAGCCCTGAGTTGCCAGTCCGGCGGCGAAGGTGACAGCGTGCTCTTCGCATATGCCCACATCGAAGACCCGCTGGGGAATTTCCCTGGCCACGGCGGTCAGCCCGGTGCCATCGAGCATCGCCGGCGTAATGACCACAACTTTGGGATTCTCCCGTGCAATGCGCAGCACGGTTTGCCCGGCGATATCGCTATAGCTGATCCCGATGCTCTTACCGTTGGCGCCGGATATACCATGGAATCGGATAGCATCCTGCTCTGCCGGCTGGTATCCCTTACCCTTGATGGTGATAACATGGATGAAGGTAGGCCCCTTATCATAGTCCCTGGCATGTCGAAGGGCTGTCTCAAGCTCGGCGATATTGTGTCCATCGACAGGACCGAGATAGGCGAACCCCAGCTCCTCCCACATTATCATGGGAAGCAGGAAACCCTTGACGCCTCTCTTGATTCGCTTGCCCAACCTCTGCCCCATGGGGAGTCTGGTGACAGCTTCCGATAGACCCCTTTCTGCCTTCAGGAAACGGGTATTCAGGCGGACCTTGTTGAGCCTCTTGGATAGAGCACCGACACTGGGAGAGATGGCCATACCGTTATCATTCAAGATCACAATCATTCGGCTGCGCAGTTGCCCTGCCTGATTCAGGGCCTCCAGCGCCATTCCTCCAGTCAGCGCGCCATCGCCGATAACTGCCATCACGTGGTAGTTCTCCCCGGCCAGATCACGGGCGATGGCCATACCTGTAGCGGCTGAGACGGAGGTGCTGGCATGCCCTGCTCCGAAGGCATCGTGCGGGCTTTCGCTGCGGTCGGTGAACCCCGACAGGCCGCCATGCTGGCGGAGTGTAGGAAAGCGCTCCCTGCGTCCGGTCAACAGCTTGTGCACGTAGGACTGATGGCCCACATCCCAGATAATCTTATCTCTGGGGCTGTCGAAAACCCGGTGCAGAGCGATAGTCAGTTCCACCACGCCCAGATTTGAAGCCAGATGACCGCCATTGGCCTCCACCATCCGCACCAGATCCCCCCTCAGCTCTGTGGCCAGAGTCTCCAACTGCTCCAGAGAGAGGCTCTTCAGATCACCCGGCTGACCGATTCCGTCTAAGATTCTCACCTTGACTCCTTTTATGACTCAAGCCAGGCGTTGGTAACAGTGCGTGCCAGAGCTGTCAATCTGCCTCCATGTCTCTCACCATATCCAGGCGTCGTGAGTGCCTTCCTTCTTCAAATCCGGTATCCAGGAAAGTCTGCACAACCTCTGTGGCCAGACCCGGCCCCAGGACATCTTCCCCCAGGCACAATATATTGGCGTCGTTATGCTGGCGGGCGCGGCGGGCTGTGAACATGTCATGGCACAGCGCCGCTCGTATCCCCTTCACTTTATTTGCTGCTATGCTCATGCCGATTCCGCTGCTGCACACCAGGATGCCAAGGGCATACTGTCCTCCGGCCACTGCCTCCGCCACTTTCCTGGCGATGTCAGGATAATCCACTGCGGCGATGTCATGGGAGCCAAAGTCGTGGTAAGTATCGCCTCTCTTGTTGAGAATATCGACTATCAAGCGCTTAAGACTCAGCCCTCTATGATCGCAGCCCAAGGCTATGTGCATCAACTCCCTCCCCGGCATCTATTGACAGTAATTATAGCGCATTCAATCCTTGACAGCGAAACGGGCTAAAGGTAAACTCTGATCACGAAAGCCGTGGACAGCCTTCAAGGTAGGCTGCTTGATCATGAAGGATGTGTTCACGGGCAATTACGAAGAGTAGAATCCGGCCCCGTGGTGTAGCGGCCTAACATGCCACCCTGTCACGGTGGAGATCAGGGGTTCGAATCCCCTCG
>MGMW01000026.1 GCA_001795035.1 Chloroflexi bacterium RBG_13_53_26 | reverse complement strand
ACGGAAATCAGCCTCTTCGCAGCCAGCATATTTTCACAGTGGGACAGTAGCTTTCGCTCATCTTCACCAAAGGTATGGTCAACACTGTTCTGGGTAAACATAGCCGCCCTCGAGGTAGGCTCACTTTCAGCGATCAAGCTGCCGTATATGGTTCTCCTGGTCTCCGGCTCTCTATCTGCAATTGACCCCAGCTCTTCGTCAGAAGGATCAGCTATGAGTCGGCCTTCCTCCGCTGCCTTCTTCCTGATTCGTTCGGCCGTCTTTTCGAATTGTCTCAAATCGAATTCGGGCATGTAACCTCCACGACATTCTCTGCTTCAGGGATTACTCTAGCGATGGATGTTCTGTTTCGGTGGACTATTATAGCGGGATTGTCATTGCGGGGGAAATCTACGAACGGAGGATTATGTTATCTATCAGCCTGGTCTTTCCCACATATACCGCTAGGGAGACGAGGGCAGGTAGCTGTATCTCCGCCAGTTCCTCCAGCGTTTCCGTGTGGGCTATGCTGATGTAGTCGATTCTGGCCAGCGGCTCTTTCTGAATTAGGCTGGTCATCTGCTGCCGCACATTCTCAGTTCTTCGCTCTCCCTGTGAGCAAATCTGCCGGGCAAGATTGAGCGACTTCCATAGGACAAGGGCTGCCTGCCGTTCCTCCGAGTTGAGATAGACATTGCGACTGCTCATGGCCAGCCCATCCGGCTCACGCTGGGTAGGCACCACCACCACATCCAAATTCATATCGAGATCGGCCACTATTTTCTTGATCACCACCACCTGCTGGGCATCTTTCTGTCCGAAATAGGCCCTGGTCGGTTCCACGATATTGAACAGCTTGGTCACCACTGTAGCCACACCCCTGAAGTGCCCCGGGCGAACAGCGCCCTCAAGCACCTCGGTCACCTTCGCCACATCTACCCAGGTACCGAACCCCTGAGGGTACATTTCCTCCGCAGGGGGCATGAACACCATGTCTGTCTTTTCTTTCGCCAGGAGAGCAAGATCGCGCTCCGTATCCCTGGGGTATCGGGCAAAGTCTTCCTTTGGCCCAAACTGGGTGGGATTAACGAAGATGCTGGCTACCGCGACCTGGTTTTCCGCCTTTGCATGCCTCACCAGGACAAGGTGTCCCTCATGCAGGTAGCCCATGGTGGGCACAAAACCGACGCTGCCGTCTATCTTGTGCCTGGCTTCTTTGAAAGCATTGATGCTGGAGATGACCTTCATGCCACAGAATAGCCCACCGGGATAATGTACAGGGGCTTCTGATCTTCCGGTAGAAAGAGAACCTTGTGCACCTGGTCATCATCAAAAGCTCCGATAGGCACAGAACCCAGACCCATGGCTACTGCCTGAAGATGGATGTTCTGGGCTACATGCCCTACCTCGATACAGACGTAGCGGGCTGCCCGCTCGTCATAACGTCTCTCAACTCGTTGATACTCGGTAGCAATGACAATACAGACCGGTGCTTCCAGTATGCATCCCTGATCCAAAGCTGCCCTCGCGAGCTGGGGACGGACGTCACCATCCACAGTCCGTTCCAGTTCATGCGACTGTGGTACGTAGTGCTGAACGCCCTCCCTTTCCACCAGATAGATCTCCAGAGGGTACAGCCCTCCGGCCGATGGAGCAGTGCGATACCCTTTCTGAATCGTGCCCTGGGCCGCCCACAGAAGCTGCGATATTTGCTCCTGGCTGAGTCGCTTGGTCAGAAACTGCCGCTTGGATCTTCTCCTATCCAGGGTCTCTTCCAAGGAGATTGTTCCCTTCTTCTTCGGTCGAGGCAGTTTCATCAACTCTACTCCTGTATCAGTCCTGCCAGAATGCTTTCATCCATGGAAAAGCTCTCCTTTTCCGTGGGGAAGACACCGTCCTGCACCTCCCCGACATAGTCAGCCACGGCCTTTCTGATCATATCAGACAGCCTGGTGTATTGTTTGGCATGCTTCGGAACGAAGTCGGTGAAGAGTCCCAGGATGTCGCTGATCACCTGAACCTGCCCGTCACAATGTGGGCCGGCCCCAATGCCGATTGTGGGGACGTTTACCTTCTTTGTTATGACCCGCGCTAGGGGCGCGGGAATGGCTTCCAGGACAATGGCAAAGACACCCGCATCCGAAAGAGCGCATGCATCCTCCACCAAGCGGATAGCTGCGTCGGAGGTCTTGCCCTGAACCTTGAAACCGCTGAGCTGATGAATAGATTGGGGGGTGAGTCCAATATGTCCCATAACCGGTATGCCACACTCTACCACCCGGTGCACCACTTCAGCCATGGCCACACCACCCTCGAGCTTCACCGCCTGGGCTCCGGCCTCCTGAATGAAGCGGGCAGCATTGTGAAGAGCCTCTCCCATGCTGGCATGATACGTCATGAAGGGCATGTCGCCAATGACCATGGATCGCTTTGTGCCTCTCACCACAGCCTTGGTATGATGCAGCATCTCCTCAATAGTCACCGGGATAGTCGATTCGTAGCCCAACACCACCATGCCCAGGCTATCGCCAACCAGAATGAGGGGCACACCAGCTTCGTCAATCATCTTGGCCGTGGCGTAGTCATAGGCTGTGAGCATGGGTATCTTCATACCCTTTTCTCTCATGTCTTTGATCTGGCCGATAGTAAACCGCATCTCCCCTCCTTAATACCCGAGGTCTTCCGGTCTCCTAGTGCGAAGCTTCAGGTTTGCTAGAGGTTCTTTAGCGACTCCGTCAGCTCATCCACCCACTGGTGGCCATGACACTGATTGCGGATGTTGTTACTGGCGTCCACATAGACTACCACGGGCTCAATATTGCGGGCTTCCTCTTCGGACACCGTACAGTACGTAAGGATGATCACAATATCCTCCCTGGCGGCCAATCGTGCCGCCGCTCCATTGAGAACGATCTCCCCTGAGCCTGTCTTTCCTTCGATAGCATAGGTCTGGAATCGGGCTCCATTGTTGACATTCAGCACATGAACCATCTCATAGGGGAGAATATCGGCAGCTTCCATCAAAGCCCTGTCGATGGTGATGCTGCCCTCGTAGTCCACATTCCCTCCAGTGACCCTGGCGCGGTGGATCTTGCTTCGTAGCATCGTCCTCATAGATCTAACCTCCTGTAAGTTAGCTACAAGTCATTCACCAATCAGACTGACTCAAGAGCGCCTCCAACTCACTGGCCTGCTCTTTGTCAATCTTCCCCTTGGCTAGAGCAATGGGTATGGTCTGCCGCCCCATCTCCTGATAGGCTGGGAGCAACTGTGGTGCCCTGGCTTTTAGCGCTGTTAAATGCTTTCGTATTGTTCCCGAGTCGCCCCTGGCAATAGGGCCGGTGAGACAATTAGGCAATCCTACATTCTGCAGGTTGTTTGTGGTGCCTCGCAGTAGAGGGAGCAGGGCCTCGGTTGCCTCGGGAGCGGAGATCCCGAAGGTCTGCCACAGGTCAGTGGCCAGCTTGACCAGTGTGACCAGGTAGTTACAGGCAAACACTGCTGCAGCATGATAGAGTACCTTGTCGCCCGGCCTGAGTTCTATCCATCGCCCTTCAAGAGCGACTGTCATTTCCTTCAGTCTGCCCAGCAGCGGCTCTTCTGCTTCCAGGGCAAAGGTGGAACCGGGGATGTTCTCTATGGCATGTGCAATACTGGCAAAGGTCTGCAGGGGATGAAGGCCACCCGCTAGAGCTCCTCTTCTGGCGGCTGGAATGAGGATGTCCAGAGAGTCAGCTCCGCTGCAGTGCATCACGCTTTGCCCCCGATGCCATTTGACCTCTGCCGCAATCTGCGGGATGACTCCATCGGGGGTGGTGATGAAGACCATTTCCGCTGCATCAGCCACAGCCTGGCCGTTCCCCTGAACCTTGCATCCATCTACCATGCCGGCCAGTCTTTCAGCCGAAGCACGAGTACGACTGGCCACGGCTGTCACATCGTAGCCCTTATGATTCAGCCTCACGGCCAAGGCAGTCCCCACAGTTCCGGCACCTATGAACCCTACGCTCGCCATGTTTATCAGTTCAACAAAAAGCCTTCTTGGCAACGCCAAGAAGGCTTCCGAAAGTGCACCCTGCTAACCGTCTCGGTCGTCGCCGATCCAAGCGATCTGATTGTTAAACCTTATACGACTCTAGATGCTCACCGCCTTGCGGTCGATGGCAACTCTCACCATACCAGATTCAGGTCTAATATGTCAAGTAGAACGGCTGGCACCCCTCAGAAGGCGCTCAAATAACGCCCTCTGCCTTGAGCTGTTGAAGCTGCTCAGGCGTGAAGCCCAGAAGGCTGCTGTAAACCTCCTCATTGTGTTCGCCGGCTACGGGTGCAGGTCTTTCTATAGCCCCGGGTGTGCCAGACATCTTTATGACAACTCCAGGCAGCGGAACTTTGCCTATGCCGGGATATTCCATATCAATGAGCATCTCTCTGGCTGCCACTTGGGGATCATTGACCATTTCCGCAATGTTGTTCACCCGAGAACAGGGCACCCTGGCCTGTTCCAGAATCTTGATGGCCTCGTCAACTGTCTTGTCCTTCAACCACTCCTCCACCACACTCTGAATAGCCTGGCGATTCTCATAACGAAGCCTGTCGTTCTTGAACCGGGGGTCTTCCTTAAAATCCTCCCTCCCGATGGCTCGGAGGAATCTCCTCCAAATGGGGGTCCCCGAGGTACCAAGCATCACCCAACCGTCCTTGGCCTTGAGGCAGTTGGTGAAGTTGTAGTAGCTGGCATTGCCCTGTCGCCCCCGGATGATGCCCGAGACCTTGTATTCAGCGGCCACAGCCAGACCGGCCACACAGGAGACAGCCACATCTAGCAAAGCAACGTCTATAAATTGCCCTTTGCCGGTTCTTTGTCGGTGGTAGAGGGCGAACATTATGCCCAGCGCAGTATGACTGCCTGTACTGAAGTCTACCCAGGCATAGCCCGATCTTGTAGGAGCAGTCTCCGGAAACCCGGTGTAGCTCATCGCCCCCGACAGCGCCTGGGCAATAGTATCAAAACAGGGGCGCTGTGCATATGGACCCGTGGAGCCAAACCCCGAGACTTTGGCCACAATAATCGCCGGGTTGAACTGCGTCAGAGAATCATAGCTCAGCAGACTCTCTTCCGGTGATCCACTGACATAACTATGCAAAACCACGTCACTTTTTCTGACCAGTTGCTCCACTATCCCCCTGCCTTTGTCACTCAGGGGATCAAGGGTGATTCCCCTTCTGTTTTGCAGGGTGACCAGGGTGAGCATGCTCTCACCATTAGGGGCATACGGCCCGAAGTTTCTCTCCTCTTCGCCGGCGGGTCTCTCAACCCTGATGACTTCAGCACCCATGGCAGCCAAGAGGGTAGCTGTATATGGGCCAGCAAACCAGCGGGAGAAATCAAGAACTCTTACACCTGTCAGTACCTTTTCCAAATAACCGGCCTCCTTGACTTGGTATATTGTTCAAGCTGTCACAGCACCAGTCAGCTTGTGGAAGCTATCCTGCCCCCTCATGACTGGGGTCGTGTTTCTTGATCAGACTTGCCTGCCCCACCTTCCTTATTACCCTCTTCTACTTGAAGAATGCGTACCAGTTGTTCCGCCCGAGCAGAGCCAATGCGCAACTGCCGCTGCAGATAGGACACCGAGATCTGTTTGCCATCTTTGGCCAGCTTTCTCGCCTGGTCCAACAGCGGGTCACCAGAGCTTTCCTCACCGGTGTAAGTCAACACTTCAATCGGCTGAGATCGTGCCTGCTTGCTCCAGAACGCTGTCAGTCTCTCAAGTTCCTGTGAGGATACGTAACATCCCTGGAGACGCTTCGGCTTGGACAGCTCGGGAGTGAGATAGAGCATGTCACCCCGCCCCAACAGTTTCTCCGCACCCATCATGTCCAGGATTGTCCGCGAATCCACCTGAGAGGCCACGGCAAAGCTGATGCGGGTGGGGAAGTTAGCTTTAATAAGCCCAGTGATCACATCCACCGAAGGGCGCTGAGTAGCTACCACACAGTGAATACCCACCGCACGGCCCATCTGCGCCAGACGGCAGAGCAGGGGCTCCACTTCATCGGATTGCAGCATCATCAGGTCAGCCAATTCATCAACAATTAGTACAATACTGGGCATCTCCTTAGCCACCTTGGTGTTCTTGTTGTACGCCTCGATATTGTGCGCCCTTACTTCCGCCAGTCTTCGATAGCGATTGTCCATCTCATGGGCCAGCCACTTCAGTACGTCCACCGCCCTCTCACTCTCAGTGATAACCGGATTCATCAAATGAGGCACCCCATCGAAGGCGATGAGTTCCACCCGCTTGGGGTCAATCATGATGAATCTGACCTTGTCGGGCGTGTTATTCATGAGGATGGAGACAATGATGGCATCCAGGCACACTGTCTTACCACTTCCAGTGGCTCCGGCGACAAGCAGGTGAGGCATCTTGGCAAGGTCACCCACTGACGCCTCACCGGAGGTGCCTTTGCCCAAAGCCAGAGCCAATCTCGAACGCCCGCTGAGTCTCTTGAAGGCGGCGCTTTCCAGAACCTCGCGCACGGGGACCAGCCCGGCAGAAATGTTAGGAACCTCAATGCCCACCAACGCCTTGCCCGGGACAGGCGCTTCAATCCTGATACTCGGAGCTGCCAGAGCTAGCGCTAGATCATTTGCGAGAGAAGTAATGCGCTCTACTTTGACTCTGGTCCTGGACACCTCCTCGGTTCTCACCCTGGTGTTGCCGTATCTGTCTTTATCCTTGACCTCTTTGTACTTTTTGTCCCAGCCAGGCTCCACCCCAAACTGGGTGACAGCAGGACCCTGGTTTATCTGCACCACCTTTGCTTCCACACCGTAACTGGCCAGTGCTTCTTCAATCGCCCTTGCTCTTCTCTCTGCCTCAGTCTTGCTGAGTTCCACCTTGACAGTTTCATCCAGAAGGTCGATGCCGGGAAGCTGCCACTCCTCCGAGGAGCCAGGGGGTTGGTCTGTAAGCACTACCTTGGCCGCTCTGGAGGATGCCTTTGGCTGTGGCACTGGCTTTTTCTTCGGCTCATCTTCGGGATCACTGGAACGAATCGCCTTTGAGATCAATGGTATGCGATGCTCCTTTATCCATAACAGAATACGTCGGTGTAGTGGATGTTCAGAGTAGTACTTGCCCAGCCCCATCACCGACCCCTTCACCTTCTGCAGAAGCTGCCTCAAAGCAGGTATGGCTCTCTTTGTCCAATTGCCCGTCTCACGCCGAGCGAAATCCGGTGCCAGGAGAGCTACACCGATAATGATTACGCCTATGACACGAAAGATGCCAAGGGCTGTCTGCCAGTCACTGCCCGGGTTCCCAATGATCGCCTGGCCCCAAGTGCCCCCGAGGGAGGCATCTTCCAGGATGTTCACATCCTCAGGTTTGAAGAAGGCAAGTATGCCCAGCAAGGCAACAGCGAATACAACAAGGCCAAGCCAGAGATTCCATCGTTCCCAGAATATGATGAGCCTTCGCAGCCAGTATGTGACAGACACTCCTATTACTGCCAATATGAGAAGCAACGTCCCCAGTCCAAGCGTCTCCAGCAGCCTGTCCCAGAAAACGAATAGAAGAACTCCTACGAAAACCAGCCAGAGAAACCGCAACGCCAGAATCGAAGCTGAAGGAGAGGTTCCCTCGTTATTCCCCGTCTTGCCCTTACCCATCCGTCTTGCCTGGCTCTATGCGCAAGTATTGCCTTCTGCCCTGTTTCTCTTTGGCCCAAACGTTGCGCAGCATCCGCACACCTCTATAGCAAGCTCAGTTGCTGAGGTTTCTCCGTTGCCTTCGTATCGGGGGATGGTTTCGTTTCTGCCAGCAACGAAGGGATCTTGAGCATATCGGCCCGAATCGTTTCGCGCAGGTTCTGCTGGTGTAGAGCGGCTGCGGGATGATACATGGCATAGTAGATGATGCCGTCTTCCCTGCGTGCCTTGCCGTGGATCTTGCTAATCGTTTGCCCAGGAAAAAATCTTGCCATGGAGTATCTCCCCAGAGTAACAATTATATTGGGACGAAGCAATCCCAATTGACGGTCAAGCCATTGCTGACATGTCTTGATCTCTATTGGCAAGGGGTCTCGGTTGCCGGGTGGCCGACATTTGAGGACGTTGCATATGTAGACTTCCTGCCTCTTCATTCCAATCAAGGCAAGCAATTCATCAAGAAACTGCCCAGCAGGACCCACAAAAGGACGTCCTTGCTGGTCTTCATGCCAGCCAGGAGCTTCACCAATGAATACTATGGCGGCTTCCTCTGCCCCTTCACCGGGGACCGCCCTGTTGCGCTGTCTACATAGATCACACTGACGGCAGTCGGTGATTTCCTTATAAAGATCGGTCAGCGCAGACATTCCGCCTTCAGCCCGCTGCGATACTAGCACAGCTATCAGCCGAAGTCAATCTGCGACTGAATCACAATCGCTTGCCTTACCAAAACCTCTATGCTAAACTGTACGCTAATGTAAACCTGCCCTCGGGAGACCTGTATGACCGTTTTGACACCCAGGAGTATTGTTGAAGAGCTAGATAGATATGTTATCGGACAGCAAGAGGCGAAGAGAGTTGTAGCTATTGCCTTGAGTAACCGTGAGCGGCGAAGAAAGCTGCCGCCAGAGATCCGCTCTGACGTGATGCCCAAGAATATCCTGATGATAGGGCCAACTGGGGTTGGAAAGACAGAAATAGCGCGTCGTCTGGCAGTAATGATGGATGCTCCTTTCGCCAAAGCCGAAGCCACCAAGTTCACTGAGGTGGGCTACGTAGGGCGCGACGTAGAATCAATCATCCACGATCTTGTTGAGGTAAGCGCCGCCAGAGTCTACCGCGAAGAGTTGAAGCAAATAGAAAGCAATGCCGAGAAATTGGCTATTGAGAGGATCGCCAGCTATCTCTACCAGCAATTGACACGAAGGAGTAAGCAGGTAGCAGAAAGAAGCCAGCAAGTCTCAGCCAGCATTTCCAAGGTATCAAAACGGTCCCCATCATTGAAGGGAAAAGGAGGTACCACCCTGACTCGTGAGAAGCTGGCCAAGCTGCTGGCCAGTCACAAATTGGAGGATCAGCTTGTTGAGATTGAGGTTGGTGATTCAGAACCGCCTGCATCAGCTTTCGACCCACGTCTGGAGATGGACATTGACGATGACAGTCTGTTCGATGAATACTACAGGAATTTCAGAAATCCTAACGGGCAGAAGAAGCGGAAGGTCCGTGTCAAGGAAGCAAGGCGCATTCTTACCAGAGAAGAAGCCAACAAGCTGCTTGATTTCGACCAGGTGATAGATGAGGCTATAAGAAAGGCAGAGGAAAACGGCATAGTATTCCTTGATGAGATTGACAAGATTTGTGGTCCTAAGCTGGATCTGGGAAGAGATATATCAGGGGAGGGGGTACAGCGCGACTTGCTCCCACTACTGGAAGGGACTACAGTAGCAACACGATACGGTCCGGTGAAGACCGAACATATACTCTTCGTTGCTGCCGGCACGTTCTCCAGAAACAAGTCCTCTGATCTGATACCTGAACTCCAGGGGCGTTTTCCCCTGCGTGTGGAGCTTAATCCGCTGAGCCAACAGGATCTGGAGAGAATTCTGGTGGAACCCCGCAACTCCTTGATCAAGCAATACGAAGCACTGCTGGCCACAGAAGGAGTCAATGTAGTCTTCACCGAAGACGGGATTCAAGAGATGGCTCGCTTAGCCGTATTGATGAATGAGCACACGGAGAATATCGGTGCCAGGCGGCTATTCACCATAGTTGAGAAACTGGTGGAAGACTTGAGTTTCACAGCCCCGGAGAGGAAAGGCCAGCAAATTGAGATAGATGCCAAATATGTTATCGAGCAAGTCGGGAGCTTAGTTAGGGACGAGAATCTCGGCCGCTACATCTTGTGAGGTGATATGACACAACAGGCTACAGCAAACTTTACTTCAGTCAAACTGCTGCTAGAGGCCGGAGCCCACTTCGGGCACCAGGTTGGTCGATGGAATCCAAAGATGAAGAAGTATATCTTCATCGAACGCAATGGCATTCACATAATCAACCTAGAGCAGACAATGGCTCTACTGGAACAAGCATGTAAGTTCGTCACAGGTGTGGTAGCCGATGGGGGCGACATCGTCTTCGTAGGCACAAAAAAGCAGGCCCAAGAGGCAGTCGAACAAGAGTCGAAGAGATGTGGCATGCCATACGTTAACCAGCGTTGGATAGGTGGCATGCTCACTAATTTCAATGTCATTCAATCGCGCGTCGACTATCTTGTTCACCTTGAGGATCAGAAGGTAAGAGGGTTCTTCGGCCGCCTGACCAAGAAAGAAGCACTGAAGATGGAAAGAACCATTCAAAGGCTGAACCAACAAATGGGCAGCTTCAAGGAAATGACCAAGTTTCCAAGCGCCCTCTTCATCATTGACCCTTCCAAAGAAAGAATTGCTGTGGCTGAGGCAAGACACCTAAAGGTCCCCATTGTGGCCGTCGTGGATACCAACTGCAACCCTGATGAGATCGACTACCCCATCCCCGCCAATGACGATGCGGTGAGAGCAGTTAAGCTTATGTGCAGCAGAATAGCTGATGCTGTGATGGAAGGCAAAATGATTATAGAGAAAGCGGAACAGGAGAGCGCAGAGAAGGCCGGTGAAGAAGCCATAGAATCCCTTGCCTCTTTAACCTTTGTTCCCGAGGAGGAAGTAAGCAGTGGAGATTTCAGTGACCTTGATAAAGGAGTTGAGAGAGAAAACTAGCGCAGGGGTGATGGAATGCAAACAGGCCCTCCAGGAGGCTGGAGGTGATCTGGATAGAGCAAGTGAGGTTTTGCAAGAGCGAGGGTTGGCCAAGGCTGAAAAGAAGATGGATCGTGTTGCCTCGCAAGGGCTGATTGAGGCTTATATTCACTCCGGAGGACGCATAGGGGTAATGGTTGAAGTTAATTGTGAGAGCGACTTCGTAGCACGCACCGATGAATTTAAGGCTCTGGCACACGATTTGGCACTACAGGTGGCAGCTACTGCCCCACAGTACATCTCTCCCGAAGAGATTCCTCAGGACACGAAGTTGAATCCCGAGGAGGTCTGCCTTCTGGCACAGCCCTTTATTAAGGATGACAGTAAGAAAATCTCGGATCTCATAGCAGCGGCCTCGGCCAAGGTTGGCGAGAAGGTAATTGTGGGCCGTTTTACCAGATTCGAGCTTGGCAAATAGATAGTTAGATAGGGTATCCTTGTGGGAACGTAGTCCCACCATGTCATTTGGCGGATCACTGTAAGACCATGTCTACTTCCAAATACAGGCGGATCCTACTGAAGCTAAGCGGTGAGGCCCTCATGGGCAAGAGCCAATTTGGAATTGACGAGGAGACCCTGAGAATGGTTGGCCAGCAGATTAAGGCGGTGAAAGAATCCGGGGTTGAGGTAGCCATTGTTGTGGGCGGAGGCAACATCTGGCGTGGATCTGATGCTGCAGCAACTGGAATGGACAGGGCTGCAGCCGACTATGCCGGAATGCTGGCCACAGTTATAAATGCCCTGGCTCTCCAGGATGCCCTGGAAAAAGAAGGGCTTGTATCCCGGACTCAATCAGCTATCCCTATTCAATCAGTGGCTGAACCATATATTCGACTTCGGGCCATTCGACACCTGGAGAAGGGTAGGGTCGTGATCTTCGCTGCTGGAACCGGCAATCCATACATGACTACAGACACAGCGGCAGCCCTACGGGCAATAGAGATAAAAGCAGAAGTATTGCTTATGGCTAAGAACAAGGTTGACGGGGTCTACACTGCAGACCCCAAAACGGACCCCACTGCTAAGAAGTTTGACCGTATAGACCACCGCCAAGCATTGAATTTGCGACTTCAAGTTATGGATGCAACCGCTTTCTCTCTGTGCATGGAGAACAACCTGCCCATAGTGGTATTTGACCTCAATGCGCCAAACAGCATACAACGGGCAGTAGCAAAGGAAGCAATCGGGACTTTGGTCTTCACAGGAGTGGAAGCATGATTGATCAAATCCTCCAAGAAATCGATGGAAGAATGCAGAAGACTACCCAGATTCTCAAAAGGGAGATGGAGACCATCCGCTCCGGTAGAGCCACACCAGCTCTAGTAGATCATATCAAGGTCGATGCCTATGATGCTCCTACTCCGCTAAATCAACTCGCTACTATTTCCGTACCAGAGGCAAGGCTCATCCTTATACACCCATGGGACAGGAGCATCGCGTCAAACATCCACAAAGCTATACTCAAATCTGATCTGGGATTGAATCCAATAAACGACGGAGATGTCATTCGACTGGTAATCCCTCCCCCCACCGAGGAGCGCAGAAAGGAATTAGTCAAGGTAGTACGGAAGAGAGTGGAGGAATCAAGAGTGGCCATCCGTAATCTTAGACGGGATGCCATGGAGGAACTGAGGAAGCTGGAGAAGAACAAGGAAACTTCACACGATGAAAATGTGAGAGCCTTAGATCGACTGCAGAAGCTAACCGACCGGTTCATAGCAGAGATAGCCCAAATAGGTCAGGACAAGGAAACGGAGATCATGGAAATATAGTCCGTTTCCATCCTCCGAAGAGACAACCGAGACCAAAGGAAACCAGTCAACCCATATAATCCCTTGTTTTCAGATAACCTGACCCCACTTTGAGAATGGAAGATACCCGGATCAGCAGTACCGCAATCACCCCTCTACCAGTCCACGTGGCAGTCATAATGGATGGAAACGTAAGATGGGCTGAACAGCACAACTTGTCCCGACTCGAAGGACACCGAGCTGGTACCGAGAATATTCGCCGGGTTGTCGAAAACTCTATCAAATATCAGGTGAAATACCTGACGCTGTACGCCTTCTCGACAGAGAACTGGAGACGCCCCAAGATAGAGGTCAGAGAACTGATGCAAATCCTCGGTCGGGTCATAAAACGCGAGACCAGAGATATGCATCAGAAAGGGATAAGGCTTCACCATCTGGGAAGAATCGATCGACTTTCTGAACGATTGCAGAAGCATATCTGCTATGCTATCGAGCTGACCAAGGACAATAAGGTAATGACCCTCAGTGTTGCCTTCGACTATGGCAGCCGGGCTGAGATCGTAAATGCCGCAAGGCAAATTGTTAGGGAAGGGATCTCCCCCGACATGATTGACGAAAACCTGTTCGGCAGCTACCTGTATAGTGCCGGATTGCCTGATCCAGACCTGATTATTCGCACCGCTGGAGAGGTGCGGCTCAGTAATTTTCTGCTATGGCAATCAGCCTACAGTGAACTCTATTTCACTCCCGTCTACTGGCCGGACTTTGATGAGGAAGAGCTTAGAAAAGCGCTGATCGCCTACAGTAGAAGAGGGCGAAACTTCGGAGTCTGACATAGCCAGAAGGTGACTTCGTTGGGTGCACATGAGACAAAGGACTATCACCGCACTATGGGCCATACCCCTTCTACTGGTCTTCGTTTACTCTGACACCCCTGCTCTCGGTTTTCCTCTGCTCATCTTCTTGATCGGTCTCTTGGCAATACTCGGCTCTATCGAGTTCTACCGCCTGGCAACCCTCGCTGGAGGCCAGCCCCTCACAATCTTTGGGATGGCCTTGGCTTTGCTTTTCGTCATAAGCGCCCACTTCGATGACATTTATGTCACCTCGTCACTGCTGGCCTCATCAGCAGCCCTGCCTCTGGTCTGGCTTCTCGGGTTTCGAAGAGAGAAGCTTCTGATTAACTGGGGATGGACGCTGGCCGGCATCCTCTACATGGGTTGGATGCTGAGTCACTATGTGATCTTAAGAGAGTCGAACCATGGTAGGGAACTGGTCTTCTTTGCCGTGTTCTGCACCTTCGCCTGCGACACAGCAGCCTTTCTCATTGGCCGTACCTGGGGCAAACACCTTCTGGCGCCAACCGTCAGCCCGAAGAAGACCTGGGAAGGGGCAATCGCTGGCTTTGTTGCTGCCGCTGCGGCAGCTCTGGTCCTTCGGATCGTTCTTAACCTGGGCGACTGGGGATTGCCACTCAGCTATGTCCAAACCATAGCCCTCGGCTGCCTGATAGGTCTCTTCGCTCAACTCGGTGACCTTCTGGAATCCTTGATCAAGCGCAGGGCGGGGGCAAAGGACTCCGGCCGATTGATGCCTGGCCACGGAGGCATCCTTGACCGAATAGATAGCCTTGTCTTCACAGGTGCAATCGTATACTATTACGTTATATGGGTGGTGGAGTGAAGCGGATAGCCGTCCTTGGCTCAACAGGTTCCATCGGCCAGCAAACTCTTGAGGTAGGACGCATCTTCAGTAATAGATTTCGCATAGTGGGCCTCGGGGCCGGGAAGAACTCAAAGCTGCTGTCTGAACAGATCAGGGAATTCCAGCCACGAATCATCTCCTTCCAAGGCACAGAGGAGGGACTGCAGCCCGACAACCTTCCGTCCGATGTTGCCACTCCACAGTCAGCCACAGTGGAGGAAATTGCTTCGCACCCTGATGTTGATATTGTAGTAATAGCTACTTCAGGCAAAGCTGGGCTGGCTCCCACCCTTGCAGCAATTCGAGCAGGAAAGCACGTCGCCCTGGCCAACAAAGAGGTGCTGGTAATGGCAGGGGCGATTGTCATGGCTGAGGCAAAGCAACACAAGGTGGAAATCACTCCTGTAGATAGTGAGCACAGCGCCATCTGGCAATGCCTCCGCGGTGAGCACAGAGATGAAGTGGTTCGGTTAATCCTCACGGCCTCAGGAGGACCATTTCTTCGTCACTCTATGAATCGGCTGGCAGAGATAACTCCAGAGCAGGCTCTCAAACATCCCACCTGGAAAATGGGGCGCAAAGTGACCATTGACTCGGCAACCTTGATGAACAAGGGGATGGAGATTATCGAAGCCCACTGGCTATTCGGTTTGCCACTGCAGAGTATCGATGTGGTGGTCCACCCCGAGAGCATAGTCCACTCGATGGTAGAGTTCGCCGACGGCTCTGTTAAGGCACAGCTAAGTCAACCGGACATGCGTCTGCCCATCCAGTATGCGATAACCTACCCCGAAAGACTGCCCAACCCACAACTTCCTAGAATGAATTTTGATAGGCCAACGTCTCTGAATTTCGAGCCGCCAGACATGGCCAAGTTTCCCTGTCTCAGGATCGCCAGAGAAGCAGCAGAAAGGGCGGGGACTTACCCGGCAGTGCTTTGCGCTGCCGACGAAGTGGCTGTGGAACTCTTCCTCTCCCACCGTATTGGTTTCCTGGACATCGCCAGGCTGGTGGAGCAGGCTTTGGAACACCACCGAAGTGTAAGCCAACCTTCACTCGATGAAATCTGGGCCGCTGATGCCTGGGCAAGGGAATATGCTGCGAAATGGAGACCTGAGTAGACTATGAGCATTGTTTTCATCGTCCTTATCTTCATCGGTGTCTTGTTCTTCTCGATCACCTGCCATGAACTGGGGCATTTCATCGCCTCTAGAAGAGCAGGGATAGTAGTCGAGGAGTTTGGCATTGGTTTTCCCCCCAGACTCTTTGCCATTAAGCGCGGAGATACCGAGTATTCACTCAATCTCATACCTCTAGGAGCATTCGTCAGGCCTGCCGGGGAAAATGACCCCACCGTGCCAGGTGGTCTGGCCGGTAAAGGTCCATGGACCAGGATGGGGGTCTATGCCGCTGGGCCCCTGGTCAACATCTTCCTGGCATTCCTCTTCCTGAGCGCATTTTTCATGGTGCCCACAAAGGTTCTCAGCAGCAATGGGGTTATGGTTCATTCAGTGGCAGAGGATTCACCGGCTGAAGACGCAGACATCGTGGCAGGAGACATCATCCTCCAAATAGGTGACCGCGAAATCCATGAATGGGAGGACGTACAGAAAGCGGTGAACTCGGATGGTGGATCGGAGAAGGTCTTGCTCATCGACAGAGACGGTGAGCGACTCCAGTTCACTGTCGATCCAGAGCTAGACCCGGATTCTGATCGCTACATCATTGGTGTTCTTCTGTGCTGGGGGATAGTAACCAACGTGGAAGAAGGATCCCCGGCTGAAGATGCAGACATCGTGGCAGGAGATACTATCCTGAGCATCAATGGAAAAGTAGTCTATGATGAGCAAACCATGATTGACGCCGTAGACTCCGCTGAAGAGGGCGAGGAGGTAAGCTTGGTTCTCCTTCGAGTCGCTGAAATAGTCGAGTCTGAATTGGTGATAGGCTCTGCTCTCGGCATTGATACCCGTTGGGTCACTGACACACGTTTGGTGTCGGAGCAACTGCCCGTTTGGGAGGCATTCTACCGTGGCGGCGATTTCCTCGTTCATATCCCCAGCCTGATAAAGGAATCTATCCCCCTGATCCGGGACAATCCCGATCTGGCAGTGGTAGGGCCGATAGGGGCCGGACAACTGACCGTCGAGACGGTGAGGGTGGGCGGCTACAGTAATATTCTGTTCATGGGTGGACTGATCAGTATGGGCCTCGCTCTGTTCAATTTTCTGCCCGTCCCGCCCCTCGATGGCGGAGGCATGTCCATAGCCCTCATAGAGGGCATACGCCGGGGAAAACGCATCTCCGATCGCACAGCGCATTTTGTATATGCCGCAGGGACTGCACTCATGATTACGCTTTTTGTCGTCATAATTTATCTCGACATCTCTCGCCTGATTCGGGGAGAGGACTTCTTGTGACTGTGAAAAAACGCAGGATGGCAAGGACCCTGAGAATAGGCGACGTAACTGTGGGCGGAGGCGCTCCGGTGGTCGTCCAATCGATGACCAAGACTGACACCCGCGATGTGGCCGCCACGGTGAGGCAGATTCGGACACTGGAGGACTGCGGCTGCGAAATCGTCAGAATAGCTGTGCCTGACAAGGAGGCTGCTGAAGCCCTGTCTTCTATCAAGCGCGGCGTTCACATCCCGATCATTGCGGATATCCACTTTGACCATCGGCTGGCCATAGCAGCCGTGGGAGCCGGAGTTGACGGGCTTCGCATCAACCCGGGCAATATCAGCCAGAAGAAACATATCGCTGCCATAGTGCGCGCCGCCAAACCGAGGGGCATTCCCATTCGTATCGGAGTGAACGCGGGCAGCCTGCCCAAGTCAGCCGACGGCGGCGCTTCTCTCCCCGAGCGAATGGTCGAAGCAGCCCTACAACAAATCCGTCTTCTGGAGAGCATGGACTTCGACCTGATAAAGGTCTCGCTCAAGGCTTTCGATGTTCCCAGCACTATCGAGGCATACCAGTTCATGGCCAGGAAGACTCTCTACCCCCTGCATCTGGGCATCACAGAGGCTGGATTGCCCAGGGCTGGCATCATTCGCAGCGCTGTGGGAATCGGAGTCCTCCTCCACCAGGGGATTGGGGACACCATCCGCGTATCGCTGACGGGTGATCCCGAGGAAGAGGTAGTCGCTGCCTACGAGATATTGAAGAGCCTCAATTTGCGGGAGCGAGGCCCCACGCTGCTGAGTTGTCCCACCTGTGGCAGATGCGAGGTAGACCTTGTCAGTCTGGCTAAAGCTGTGGAGGATAGGCTGTCCACAATAGACAGGTCTATCAAGGTAGCCGTAATGGGTTGTGTGGTCAACGGGCCAGGAGAAGCCAGGAGTGCTGACGTAGGCATTGCCTGCGGCAAAGGCCGAGGGGCCATCTTCAGAAAGGGTGAGGTCGTGCGCACCGTGGAAGAGAAAGACTTCCTGGAAGTGCTTATGGAAGAGGTGGTCAAAATCTAGCCCGATGGTTGCGAGGATTCTTCAATGCGTGTCTCTCAACTTCTAACCAAGACCTTACGCCAGGCTCCTGCTGAGGCTGATACCATCAGCCATCAGCTTCTGGTCAGAGCGGGGATGGTTCATCAGGTAGTATCAGGCGTTTACTCCTATTTGCCTCTGGGTTGGCGAGTGTTACGAAATTTGGAGCAAATAATTCGTAACGAACTTGACAAGGCGGGGGGACAGGAGTTGATGATGCCAGTCCTCCAGCCTTTCGAATTGTGGGAAAGGACAGGCCGGCACCGATCCTTTGGCCAGAGTCTGTTCAGCCTCACCGACCGCCGGGGACGGAAGCTGTGTCTCGGCCCAACCCATGAGGAAATCGTGACTGAACTGGTCCGCCATCAGGTGAGAAGTTACCGCGATCTCCCTCTCCTTCTGTACCAGATCCAGACCAAATTCCGTGATGAACCCCGCCCTCGCGGCGGCCTGTTAAGGGTTAGAGAATTCCCCATGATGGATCTCTACAGCTTCGATACCGATGAGGCAGGGCTGGATATCAGCTACCAGAAGATAAGACAGGCATACATCAATATCTTCGACCGCTGCAGTTTGCCAACAATGGAGGTTGAAGCCGATAGCGGGGCTATCGGAGGCAAGGACTCACACGAATTCATGGTGATCACCGAGAGCGGAGAGGATATGATCATCCATTGCCACTACTGCAAATACGCCGCCAATATGGAGAAGGCACAAAGCATCAAGGCTGGCGGTGAACATGAACCGCTCCAACCGGTGGAGGAGATAGCCACGCCGAACAAGAAGTCTATTGAAGAAGTGGCAGATTTTCTGCGCGTACCCAGGAGTAGCACCCTCAAGGCAGTGCTCTACCTCGCTGATGGCAATTTGGTCTTTGTCATCATCAGGGGTGACCTTGAAGTGAATGAAACAAAGCTGAAGAACGCCCTGAAGTGCTCTGATCTGCAGCTAGCCAGCGAGGACAGGATGCGGCAAGCGGGGTTGGTGGCCGGATCGGCATCACCCATAGGACTCTCCGATATCAAGACGGTGGCCGATGATTCCATCAAGTTGGGAACGAACTTTGTCGCCGGGGCCAACAAGCCGGACTACCACCTCAGGCATGTCAACTATCCCCGCGACTTCCAGGTTGATATGATGCTGGATATCGCTGTCGCTCAGTCGGGTCAGGGGTGTCCGAAGTGCGGGAAGGCCCTTGCCTCCACGCGGGGCATCGAGGCAGGTCATATCTTCAAACTGGGAACCGTATTCAGTGAAGAACTGGGGGCCTTCTTTCTGGACCAGAAGGGCGAAACAAAACCGATCATCATGGGCTGCTACGGCATCGGTGTAGGTCGCTTGATGGCCGCAGCTATAGAGCAGAATCATGATGGAAAGGGCATTGTCTGGCCTGTGCCACTGGCCCCCTACCTCGTCTACCTCTGCGCGCTGGGGACGGATAACGCTGATGTGGTCATAGCCACTGAGAAACTGTATGCTGACCTAAAGGGAAAGGGTTTTGAGGTGCTTTTTGATGACCGTCAGGAGTCGCCGGGGGTGAAATTCAATGACGCTGATCTTCTGGGGATACCTATCCGGCTGGTGGTGAGCCCACGCACTTTGAAATCTCAAAGCGCTGAACTTAAATGGCGCCACAAGGAACAGAGCGAACTTCTGCCCCTGGAGGGCATCGGGGGGCGGATTCAGACGCTGCTGGTAGCATAGTAGTGCCTCCTTACCTCTAATCGAGGTGTCCGGGGTACGAGTCCCACGACACACTGATTAAAAGTAATCTAGCTAGAACCCCCGTTTTCAGGATGTCTTCACAGCGGAAACCAGCCCAAAATCTATTTGGTTTTCAAACAATCAGGTTGACACTGGCACATCAAATCAGAT